>JAKSCQ010000062.1 GCA_022360555.1 Pseudomonadales bacterium | reverse complement strand
TTGCCATGCTGTTGGTGCAGGTAGGGCTGGCGCTGGCGTTTATTACTCTGGTGACCTTCCGCTTGATGGGGCGCAATTATGATTCGGCGGTTCTCTGCGCTGGCCATTGCGGCTTTGCCATGGGAGCCACGCCCACGGCGGTGGCCAATATCCAGGCGGTGACCCAGCATCATGGGCCGTCGCCGCTGGCGTTTATCATCGTGCCGGTGGTGGGGGGCTTTATCGTGGATATCGCCAACGCGACCATCATCCAGACGTTTGTGTCGGTGCTGTCTGGTTAGGCGTAAAGGCGCGAGTGACGAGTAACGGGTTTCGAAAAGCAAACCGGTTTTGCCGTTTGCGTCTCGTCACTCGCTCCTCGTCACTGTTTTGGGTTACTGGGTGACCACCTGGCCGTCTTCAATCTGCAACCGGTCTCCCGGTTTATTCTCCATGCGGATGGTGTCTTCCACATCATTAAAGACATAGGTCACGTCGTAACCTTCGGTGCGGCTCTTGCCTTCCATGACGGTGTGGCAGCGTTGCTCCGTGGTGGTGTAGGTGTTCTTTTCCTGCATGCCTTTCTGGATCTGGTTGCCGGCAACACCACCGGCGATGGCACCGCCGGCGGTGGCCGCGTCCTTGCCGCTGCCGCCACCGAACTGGTGGCCAATCACGCCACCCACCACGGCACCGATCACGCTACCGGTGACCCGGTGTTCATCCTTTACCGGTTTCTGCCGTTGCACGGTGACTTGCTGACAGACTTCCCGGGGTTCTTCCCAGCGTTTCACGATGGGGTCCACATTCACGACGTTGGCATAGCCCGAGGTGGCCGGTGTCATGGCCTGGTAGGCGCCATAGCCCACACCGGCGATGGCCACGGTGCCCGCAATACTCAGGGCGGCAATAGCGGCGCTTTTCATGGCTCACTCCCTTATTTGTTGATCTTGCCTATTATGATTGCCCGTCGGTTCCCGAGTTCGTCGATCAACGCACATCAAATGCAAAAGAGTGTGAATCCTGCTGTTCAATAAAACGCAAAAAGTCACATAGACAACAAATAGATGGGCACAATAATGTCCTCTTCATCCTCCATGTGGCGGTGGAGCAGGGTGTCCAGTTGCGCCGCCTGCCGGTGAGCGGTTTCCAGGCCCCACGGGTCATGCGACAGCGTGGAGAACTGTTCCAGCGAGCCTTTTACCTCGTGCAGCAGAGCATCCAGCGCCAGGTGGTCGTTTTCCAACAACTCAAAACCGGCGGTCAGGCGAGGGTGGTGAAGCCGCAATACCGGGAAGACACTGCTGTCCTCGAAGCCGTGGTGGCTGTGGAGATTCTTCAGCAAGCTCCGGCCATGGTTGCCCAGCGTTTCAAGCAATTGCCGGTTGGCTGGGGTCTGGCGTTGTGCATCGTCCAGTTCGCGCAAGTGGGCAAGGGCGCCGTGGTACTGGCGGGCCTGACGTTTCAGGCTGTTATGGTTGCGCTGCAGGGCTCGCGCATCACTGATCAGGTAATGCGGGTGTTCCCGCCACTGTTCCCGTGGTGGGCCATGGAGCTGCTCACGAATGGGATCGGGCAGTTGTCGGCGCTCAAGCACCGTGGAGATAAGTGCATTCGTCATGGTTGCCTCCTGAATCACCACTGTGCGTTTTTGTCTGTTCACCATGAATAGCGTTTAATTGCGCAACATGATCGGAGAATCTGATCCATTGACAGGGGGGAGCCGTGCCACAACTGGATGAACAACTGCAGGCCGAATATTTTCATCTGACCGGGCTGATTGATTCCTTTGACCAGAAATCACTCACCATCAAGGCCTGGAGTGTCACTCTGGCGGGGATTCTGGCTGGCTCAGGGGCGTTTTTCGACCGCCCGGCATTGCTCTGGGTGGGCGCCGTGGGGAGCCTCATGTTTTGGTGGGTGGAAGCGCACTGGAAGGCTTTTCAGTCCGCGCATTATGCGCGCATCGAAAAAATCGAGGCCCATTTTCGCGGCGAGGTGGACGAAATCGCCCCTTTCCAGACCGCCGATAGCTGGGAACGCAGCCGCCGCGCCGGTGGCATGAAAGAGCTGTTGCGCATCCTGCGCTGGCGCCATGTGTTTCTGCCGCACGGGTTGGTGGCAGTGGCGTTGTTGATTGCTGCCATGATGCTCTAGGCGTGGTGCTGGTGGGGTGGTGAGGCAGTTACGAGTTTCGAGTTGCGAGTTTCGAGTTACGAAAGGCTAACCTCAAAATGCCAAAATTTCAGGTTTTCGCGACTCGCGACTCGCAACTGCTGTTATCGCGCCGCAAGCGAACGCTCCTGCGGAGGGGGGGCGGCTTGGGGTGAGCGGTGGATTACGCCTGCCGGCTAATCCACCATGATGCGATGACAGTTGTTAACTCACTTTGCCGGTGGTACGTACCCGGCGGCTGACCTTGGGTTCGTCCACGGCTTTGGCCTTCTGGATGTCCTTCAGGCGTTTGTCGATCACGTTCTTGCCGGCGATGATCAGCCCCAGCCCCAAAAAGGCGCCCGGGGGCAGGATGGCCAGCAGAAAGCCGCCGTAGTTCTCAATCACGTTCAACTGCCAGTCCGCCGCCATGGGGCCGAACAGCAACTGCATGTTGGTGAACAGGGTGCCCTGGCCGACCAGCTCGCGCATGCCGCCCAGGATCAGCAGGATCACCAGAAAGCCCACTCCCATCATGAAACCGTCCACCGCCGCCGGCAGCACCGGATTCTTGCTGGCGAAAGCATCGGCGCGGCCCAGCACCGTACAGTTGGTGACGATCAGCGGAATGAAAATGCCGAGAATTTCGTACAGCTCAAAGGTGAAGGCCTGCATCAGCATTTCGATCACGGTCACCATGGCGGCGATGATCATCACGAAGGCGGGCAAGCGAACCGCGTCGGTGACGTAGTGACGGATCAGGGACACACAGATGTTCGAGCCCATTAGCACCACCAGGGTCGCGAGCCCCAGCCCCAGGGCATTGACCACGGTGCCGGTGACCGCCAGCAGGGGACACAGGCCGAGAATCTGCACGGTGGCCGGGTTGTTGTTCCACAGCCCGTCCATGCTGATTTTGCGGTAATTGATATCACTCATCACAGGTCTCCGCCGGTGCTGCCTCGGAAGGCGCATCAAAGACTGCTGCCTGATTGGCGTCGAAATATTGCAGGGCGCGATGCACGGCACCGACCACGGCGCGGGGCGTAATGGTGGCGCCGGTAAAGCTGTCGAACTGGCCGCCGTCTTTCTTCACCGCCCAGCCGTCAGTGTCCGGGTTGTCCAGGGACAGGCCGTTGAAACCGTAAATCCAGTCGGACTTCTTCGTCTCGATCTTGTCACCCAGCCCGGGGGTCTCGTTGTGTGGTGGCACCACGCGCACCCCCTGCACTTTGCCCTGGCTATCCACGCCGACGATCAGGGAAATATTGCCACCGTAACCGTCGGGGGCGGTGGCTTCCAGCACAGCGCCGTTGGGCTCGCCGTTCAGGCGAGCCCGGTAGATGTGGTGGCCATTGCGGCCCAGCAACGGGTCGCTGACGGTGATACGGTCGGCCAGCAGGTCATTGTCGTGGCGGTCGTGGGGCATGACTTCATTGAGCGACGTCATCAGCGCCGCCTGCCTGTTGCATTGCACCTGGCCGATGGTCAGTTCGTTGGTGATCGCCAGGGCCGCCGCCGTGCCGATGGCAAACAGGCTCAGAATCACGGCGTTCCTGGTAATGGCATAACGCATCATGAGCCACCCCCTTTGGCACTGTTGGCACCCCGGTTCGGTTTGTCATGGCCATAGGTACGTGGCTGGGTGTAGTAATCGATAAACGGCGCCGACAGGTTGAGCAGCAGCACGGAAAACGCCACCGCATCCGGGTAGCCACCAAAGCTGCGAATCACCCAGATCATGCCCCCGATCAGGGCGGCATACACCAGTCGGCCGATGCGGCTGGTGGCGGCGCTCACCGGGTCGGTTGCGATAAAGAAGGCGCCGAGCATGGCGCCACCGGAAAACAGGTGAAACAACGGGTCGGCAAAGCGCACCGGGTCGATCAGCCAGGCCACCAGCGACGGCAGGGCCAGCCCGGCCAGGAAGCCGGCGGGGATATGCCAGGTAATGATCTTGCGGCTGATCAGGTAGAGGCCGCCAATCAGGAACGCCAGGTTCACCCACTCCCAGCCCAGCCCGGCAAACTCCCCATGCAGAATGCCATGGCCGGCCAGTTCGCTTTCATTGCCTGCCCCAGAGCTGTGGAGAGTGCGGAACGTATCCAGCGGGGTGGCGCCGCTCAGGCCATCCACCGGCAACTGGCCGGTAAAAAGCTGCCAGCTTTGCGCGAAGCTGGGGGCCTCGCCGGGGGCGATCCACTGGGTCATGGCCACCGGGAAGGAAATCAGCAGCAGCACATAGCCCACCATGGCCGGGTTGAACGGGTTCATGCCCAGGCCGCCGTAAAGCTGTTTGGCCACCACAATGGCAAAGCTCACCCCCACCAGGGTCAGCCACCAGGGGGCGGTGGGCGGCAGGGCCAGGCCCAGCAGCACGGCGGTGACCACGGCGCTGTAGTCTTTCAGGTAGAAGGCAATATTGCGGCCCCGGGCTTTCAGGAACAGGGCCTCGCTGCCCACGGCCACCGCCACCGCCCACAGCACATTGATCACGCTGCCCCAGCCGAACTGCCAGGTCAGCACCGCCAGGCCGGGCAGGGTGGCGTAGATCACCTGGCGCATAAAGGCACCGGTGTTGCTGCTCACCGTGGTGTGGGGGGACGTTGAGGAAATCAGAGGCATGAGCACACTCCGTAAGAAGCCGGACGCCAGGCGCCAGATGCGGGATGCTGACGTACCTTGCCGGCGTGTCGTTCGCGGCGTGATAACCCAAAGTCAGAAACCATCGACCTGCCACAGAGGGCGCCGGAATCACGGCGAAAACGGCCTGTTGGAGCCATGCTCGCATGGCGAAGGGCCTCGTCCGGGCATTCGCTTTGCAAGCAAAGCTCCAACGGAAACCGGGGGCTTCCCGCGCTGTCTGTGGCAAAGTCGTTTTCAATCGTGCCGCCAGCGACGCTCCTGTGGCAGAGGCCGTGGGTTTGCGTGCCAGCCTGTTGCGTGTCGGCATGCATGCGTTGTTTCATTCTTGCAGCCCCTGTTCTTCTACCGCCTGTTTCAGGGCCTTGCGCGCAATCTGGGCTTCCGCCTCCAAGGCCTGGAGTTCGGAACTCAGAGCTTCCAGGGTTTCTTCTGAGGCGCTGTCGCGCTGCTGGTCCAGCTCCTGCTGTTTGTCCGCCAGGGCGCTTTCTGCCCGGGCTGCTTCCAGCTTGAGGGTTTTCAGGTCCTTGCCGGTGTGGGCGCGGATATCCGCCTTGGCTTCTTCCACCAGGGCGTCCAGGGCGTCGCGGGCCACGTCGGATTTGGCCTTGAGCTTGTCCACCTTCTGCTGCATGGCGTTGAGTTCGTCGGCGCTGACTTCTTCCTTGCGCTCGGCGCGCTCCAGGGCCGCGTGGGCTTCCTTGTACTGCTTGTGGGCCATGTTGTAGGCGGTCTTCAGGGCCTTGAGGCGCTTCTGGCGCTTGGCCGCCGCTTCCGGGTCCGCCGCCGGTAGCGACTGGGGCGCCTCGGCTTCCGGCGCCTTGGGGGTATCCGTAGGGGTGGGCGGTGCCTTGGGTGTGGCCGGCGCGGATGCCTTGGCTTCGCGCAGCTCGGCTTTCCAGCGGTCTGCCTCGGCCTTCAGGCGATCGGCTTCGGCGCGCAGTTCGGCGGCGTTGTCGGTGCCGTTTTCTTCGGCGTCTTTTGCCGCCTTCACGGCGGCCTTGTAGGCAGAAGAGGCCTCGCCCACCTGCTTTTTCAATTCGCCCAGGGGATCAGCGGGAGCGGGGGCGGGTGCCGGGGCCGCAGTGGCCGGCGCATTGGCCTTGGCCTCACGCAGGTCGGCCTTGAGTTGGTCCGCTTTGGCTTTCAGTTCGTCGGCTTTGCTGCGCAACTCGGTGGCGTTGTCGGCGCCATTCTCTTCGGCTTCCTTGGCGGCTTTCACCGCCGCCTTGTAGGCGGAGGAGGCGTCGCCCACCTGTTTTTTCAGCGCCGCCACCGGGTCGGTCTGGGGCGCCGCCGGGGTGGCCGGGGCGTTGGCCTTGGCGTCGCGCAGTTCCGCCTTGAGCTTGTCGGCGGCGGCTTTCAGCTCATCGGCTTTGGCACGCAGCGCGGCAGCGTTGTCGTCGCCGTTGGCTTCGGCTTCCTTGGCGGCCTTCACCGCCGTCTTGTAGGCGGAGGAGGCGTCACCGACCTGCTTCTTCAGCTTGCTGACAATATCTTCTGCCGGGGCCGTGGCCGGCGCCGCTGACTTGGCATCGCGCACGGCGGCCTTGGCCTTGTCGGCCACGGCTTTCAGGCGGTCTGCTTCGGCTTTTAGTTCGGCGGCATTGTCGGCACCGTTGGCCTCGGCCTCCTTGGCCGCTTTCACGGCAGCCTTGTAGGCCTTGGAGGCTTCCAGGGAGGCCTGCTTGAGAGCGGCGGTGTCCACAGACGGGGCGGTCGCGGCTTCTGTCTTTTTCTTGCGGTTGGCTTCCAGGCGCGCCTGGCGACGGGCTTCCTTCTCGGCTTTTTCCGCCTCGATTCGCGCCTGGCGCGCCTCGAACCGCTGGCGGGCCTTGTCGGCCTTCACCTGGTCGGCGGCTTGCTGGCGCACTTCGCCCTTGGCGTAGCGGTAGTACTGCACCAGCGGAATATGGCTGGGGCACACATAGGCACAGGCGCCGCACTCGATGCAGTCCATCAGGTTGTGATGCTGAGCCCGTTCCAGGTCGTCGTTTTTGGCGTGCCAGTACAGTTGCTGGGGCAGCAGGTTGGCCGGGCAGACCTCGGCACAGGAGCCGCAGCGGATGCAGGCTTGCTCCGGGGGCGGTTCGGGCAGTTCTTCCAGGGTGGCGGCGATGATGCAGTTGGTGGTTTTCACCACCGGCACCGCCGGGTTGTGCAGGGTAAAGCCCATCATCGGGCCGCCCATGACCAGGCGCCCGATGTTGTCCGGCTTTACGCCGCCGTGCAGCAGCAGGTCGCGCACCGGTGTGCCCAGCAGCACTTCGACATTGCCCGGCTGGCTGACCCCCTCACCGGTGAGGGTGGTCACCCGCGACAACAGCGGTTCGCCCTCGACGATGGCCCGCTTGATGGCGTAGGCGGTGCCCACGTTCTGGCACACCACGCCCACCTGGGCGGGGAGCTGGCCGCTTTTTACTTCCTTGCCGGTGAGCAACTGGATGATCTGTTTTTCGCCACCGGAGGGATACTTGGTGGGCACCACCCGCACTTCGATGTCGCAACCCTTGCAGGCGCGCTTGATGGCGGAAATGGCCTCGGGCTTGTTGTCTTCGATGCCGATCAGGGTGCGGCGCGGGTTGAGCAGATACTGCAGGATATGGATGCCGGTGATGATTTCATCGGCGCGCTCGCGCATCAGCCGGTCGTCGGCGGTGATATAGGGCTCGCACTCCACCGCGTTGATGATCAGCTCTTCCACCCGCTGGTGGTCGCCCAGGTTCACCTTGATGCTGGTGGGGAAGCCGGCGCCGCCCATGCCGGCGATCCCGGCGTGGCGGATGGTGTCGACAAGTTCGCCGGGGCTCAGTTCGGTGTAGTCGGCCACGCCGCTGTGGTCGATCCATTCATCCTTGCCGTCGGTGTCGATGACGATACAGACGGCATCCATGCCAGATGGATGCTGGATGGGCCGTGGGCCAATGGCACTGATGGTGCCGGAGGTGGGGGCATGAATGGCCGCGCTCACTGCGCCACTGGGTTCGGCGATCATCTGGCCTTTGAGTACGCGGTCACCGGGTTCCACCACCGGTTTGGCCGGGGCGCCGATGTGCATGTTCAGCGGCAGCACCAGTTGCGCCGGCATGGGGCCGGGGGCAATGGCGGTGCCGTTGGAGATGTCTTTTCTTTCCGGCGGATGGATGCCGCCGTGGAAGTCATGGACCTTCGCAGGGCGGCGGATGCCGGACGCCAGACGGGCAAAAACAGAGAGCGGTTTTCGGGTTTTGCTGCTCAGGGTTTGGCTCATGGCAACGTTCTCCAGCCATGTCCGGGCGTTTCAGGCTGGCACGGCACAAGCGTCCGGCGTGATGCGTGTTGCGTCCAGCGGCTCTTCATAAATTCACCACCTCAATACGGCTGTCCGGACGCTCGCCGATCCCGGCGGGGCGCTGCCAGCCCCAGGTCTGCAGGGTGGGCTTCACTTCCACCATGTCGATGCAGTCCACCGGGCAGGGTTCCACGCACAGGTCACAGCCGGTGCATTCGTCCACGATCACGGTATGCATCAGCTTGGCAGCGCCGACGATGGCATCCACCGGGCAGGCCTGAATGCACTTGGTGCAGCCGATGCACTCGTCCTCACGGATATAGGCCACCTTGGGGATGTCGGCATCCTCGGCGCCCTCGTCATCCAGGGTCAGCTCGTCCCGGCCCAGCAGGTCGGTGAGCGCATCCACGGTGTCCTGGCCGCCTGGCGGGCAGCGGTTGTGTTCTTCGCCCTCGGCAATGGCTTCCGCGTAGGGGCGGCAGCCCGGGTGGCCACACTGGCCGCACTGGGTCTGTGGCAGCAGGGAATCGATCTGGTCGACAATGGGGTCGCCCTCGACCTTGAATTTCTCCGAGGCAAAACCCAGCACCGCACCGAACACGGCGGCCAGGGCGAGCAGGGCGGCCACAGCAATCAATACAGCCGTCATGCGTCCCTCCAGCTCTCTAGCGTGGAAGCGTGTAGCGTGTTTGCGTGCAAGCGGCCCTTCATAACTTGATCAACCCGGAAAAGCCCATGAAGGCCAGCGACATCAGGCCGGCGGTGATCAGACCGATGCTGGGGCCACGGAAGGCCTCGGGCACATCGGCTACGGCAATACGCTCACGCATGGCGGCAAACAGCACCAGCACCAGGGAAAAGCCCAGCGCCGCGCCAAAACCGTAAGTGAGCGATGACATAAAGGTGGCATCTTCCTGGCGTACATTCAGCAGCGCCACGCCCAGCACCGCGCAGTTGGAGGTGATCAGTGGCAGGAACACGCCCAGCACCCGGTAGAGCAGGGGGCTGGCCTTCTTTACGAACATTTCGGTGAACTGCACCGCTACCGCGATCACCAGAATAAAGCTGATGGTGCGCAGGTACTCCAGCTCGAAGGGCACCAGAATATAGGCCCAGGTCAGGTAGGCGAGCACGGACGACAGCGTCAGCACGAAGGTGGTAGCCAGGGACATGCCCATGGCGGTCTCGATCTTGTTGGAGACCCCCATGAAAGGGCACAGGCCCAGGAACTGCACCAGAACGAAATTGTTCACCAGCACAGCACTGATCAATATCAAGACGTACTCTGTCATTGATTCTCGGCTCGCGAAATAAACGCAGTGTTTACAGGGTTTTAGGGCCGCATAGTATGAGGCAGGGCCCCGGCTGGCTCAAGAATGATAGGGCATAAGCTTAAATAGCGGTTCTGGCAGCCTGCCCCAACCCGCCGTTGGCGCTTTGCTCGCAAAGCGAAGAGGCCGAATGAACTCCGGTGCCTTCTGAAATCTTCGCCTTGCCAGCCAGGTTCCAACGGGTTTGGGTGGGAGAAGTATGCGCTTTCCGATCGAGACGGTCATTGACTGTGTTTTGAGCGGTTGGCGAAGGTTTTGCCAGGGAATCGCCCCGACACGGTTGCGGTGGGCGCGGCAATCCAGTATCCAGAACAGACACAACATGACGAGGCCGGCCAGGGCGTCCAGAATACGGCCGGGCCTGACAGACAGAGGTGACCCGTGACAGATTTGCCCCGAGACTTTGACCGAGACGGCTTGCTTGAGTATTCCGTGGTTTTCACCGACCGCTCCCTGAACCACATGTCCCAGCGTTTCCAGCAGGTCATGCGGGACATTTCCAGCAACCTGAAGCAGGTCTACAACGCCCACTCGGTCACCGTGGTGCCCGGCGGGGGCAGCTTTGGCATGGAAGCCGTGGCCCGCCAGTTCGCCACCGACCAGCCCTGCCTGGTGATCCGTAACGGCTTCTTCAGCTACCGCTGGAGCCAGATCTTCGAGATGGGCAGCATCCCGTCCAAAGAAACGGTGATGAAGGCCGCCCCCATCAGCGACCAGCCCCAAGCCCCCTTCGCACCGGCGCCCATCGAGCAGGTGGTGGAGACCATCAAGGCGGAAAAACCGGCCCTGGTGTTCGCCCCCCACGTGGAAACCGCCTCCGGCATCATCCTGCCGGACGACTACCTGAAACAGGTAGCCGACGCCGTGCACAGCGTGGGCGGCCTGTTCGTGCTGGACTGCATCGCCTCCGGCGCCATCTGGGTGGACATGCAGGCCATCGGCGTGGACGTACTGATCAGCGCCCCCCAGAAAGGCTGGAGTTCTTCCCCCTGTAGTGCCCTGGTCATGCTCAGCGAAGCCGCCGACCAGCGCCTGCACGAGACCACCAGCACCAGCTTCGCCGCGGATCTGCGCAAATGGCGCGACATCATGATCGCCTACGAGAAGGGCGGCCATGCCTACCACGCCACCATGCCCACCGACGCCCTGCGCGGCTTCCGCGACACCATGCTGGAAACCATGGAAGAAGGCCTCACCGCCGTGAAGGAACGCCAGTGGAAGCTGGGCACCGCCGTGCGTGAGCTCATGGCCAAACACGGCTTCGCCAGCGTCGCCGCCCCCGGCTTCGAAGCCCCCGGCGTGGTGGTGTCCTACACCGACAACGACACCATCAAGAGCGGCGCGGCCTTTGTGAAGCTGGGCCTGCAGACCGCCGGCGGCGTGCCCCTCATGTGTGATGAACCCGCGGACTTCAAGACTTTCCGCGTGGGCCTGTTCGGCCTGGACAAACTGGGAGATGTGGATGCGGCGGTGGCGCGGCTGTCGTCCGCCCTGGATCAACTTGGCTAGCCATGAATGGCGACTGGCACCGTTCTGAGGGTGTTAGCAGGCTTGTTGTTGTGGGTCTGTTTTAGTCCCACTCTTCTTGCCGATGCCATTCACTCAAGAGATGAGGGCTGCAGCCAAACCTTTATGGAGAGTTCCCTCTCCCCTTGCGGGAGAGGGACAGGGAGAGGGGGAACGGCCTTGCTGGATACCGAGGGCACAACAATGAAAACCCAGAACCCTCAATGCGTCATCCTGCTCCATGGCCTGGCCCGCACCGCCCACGCCATGAAGAAAATGGAAAAGGCCCTAGTGAGCGCCGGCTACACCGTCGTGAACCAGGGCTACCCCTCCACCAAAAAAACGATCCAGACCCTCGCCGCGGAAACCCTGCCCAAAGCCCTGGCAAAATGCCCGCCCACCGGCACCATTCATTTTGTTACCCATTCCATGGGCGGCATTCTGCTGCGCCAGTACCTGAGCCAGCACCGCATCGAACGACTGGGCCGCACGGTCATGCTCGGCCCGCCCAACCAGGGCAGCGAAGTGGTGGACCGCCTGGGCCACTGGGCCCCGTTTCAGTGGTTCAACGGCCCCGCCGGCAGCCAGATGGGCACCGCCCCCGACAGCCTCCCCAACCAGCTCGGCCCGGTGGACTTCCCCCTGGGCGTCATCGCCGGCAACCAGACCATCAACGTCCTGCTCTCCACCCAATTACCCGGCCCCAACGACGGCAAGGTCACCGTGGAGAGAACCAGAGTCGAGGGCATGCAGGACCATCTGGTGCTGCCGGTGACGCATCCGTTCATGATGCGCAATAGGGAGGTGATTGCGCAGGTGAAGGTGTTCCTGGCGGAAGGGCGGTTTGATTATCCGTGAAGGCATGAGGCCCAGGACGCTCGGCACCTTCCTTGCGCGTAGGTTGTCTTCTGCTTTGCCTTGTGCTGTTCTTATGGGCAGTGTTATTCGTTTTGGGAAAAGAAGAAGTCAACATATTGAATCATGCGCTGACAGGCTGGTTTGTAACTCGCTGACTTTTCTGGTGTTATCTATCAATATGCAATTTTGTATTTTGTGATATGAAGCCGGCACGTTCATTGGATATTCGAGCCGGTTTCCTAATACCTGTTAGGCATACGAAATGATCAAGTCAAAACTAGTCGGCGACTTTGAGCTTCTTCGAGATCACTGCATAAAGTTAAGGCAAAATTACAATACATATACTCAGCTTTATAATGAGGAAAATAGAGCTATATTGAGCAAAGTAGCAGCAACATTCTTTAGCGATATAGCCGAAATTATGCATCGTGATTGGATTCTTCAAGCTTGCAAGCTTATGGATCCCGCTTCTACTAACCGAAAGGAAAGCGTACTAGAAAATATTACGATCAATTTGATTGATGAGCAGCTTGAAATGTGTGGTTCGTCAAACAAAAAGATAAGAGATCTATCACGCGATCTGCTCGCATACGGAGAAAAAATAAAACCAGCTAGAAACAAGCGTATTGCGCATTATGATCGAGAACATCAAGTAAGCAACATTACTCTCGGAATAACTACGGAAGAAGAGCTATTCGGATTCCTTCATAACATCCAGAGATATTGTGATGAGGTCGGCATCGCCATAGGTCTCGGCCCCCTCGACTTTACAGGCAGTGGCTGCAGGGGTGATGTGCTAGATTTATTAACCTATCTCCGGCGTAAAGAAAATGCCTAACAAACACATGAAAAATCGCTCCACTACGTTGCGCTGGACCTCCCTGTCGGTCGGCCTTTTATGTGGGCGTTAAATGGCCGAGTTACCCATAGAGAGTAGACACCCTTTATAGTTAGGGTAACCCCTAATGGAGGTGTGTCATGGCCAAGAAACAGCGGCAAGCATATACGGAAGACTTCCGCAGAGAAGCAGTCCGCCGATCCGACCAACCCGGGAATACGGCGGTATCAGTTACCAAGGAGTTGGGTTTGCACCCCGGCCAGATCTATAACTGGCGGCGCCAGTTTTCTCGCCTTTCCGATAAGCAATTCAATAGCCTGGACGGTGTCGATTACTCCAAACACGAATCCGAGGAAGTGCGACGCCTCAAGCGCGAGCTCAATGAAGCGCGCAAGGAGAACGAATTCCTAAAAAAGGCTGCTGCGTACTTTGCGAAGCACCAAGAGTGAAGTACGCCGTCATTGCCGAATATGTGGGGCATTACTCCGTCGTGTTGATGTGCCGAGCCATGAACGTATCCCGATCAGGGTTCTACAAGTGGATGAAGCGCCCACCTTGTGCTGCTCAGCTACGGCGCGAACAGGTGGAAAGCAAAGTGGTTAAGCTGTTTGCGGAGTTCAAGGCCCGGTATGGAGCCCCCAGGCTTGCTGATGAATTGGCAGATGCGGGTCTGCCATGCTCGAAGAATTTTGTAGCCAATATCATGCGTTTACGGGGTATTCGGGCGCGCAACGGCAAGGGGTTTCACTATCGGCCTGCCAGCCCGACGATGATCAATGTGGAAGAGAACCGGTTGCGTCGTCGGTTTCGGGCGGAGGGGCCAAATCAGAAATGGGTGACGGATATCACCTATATCTGGGTCAATGGGCGCTGGCTCTATCTTGCGACGGTAATGGATCTTTATTCTCGTGCCATCGTTGGCTGGAAGCTGGATACCTCAATGACGGAGAGGCTGGCGATGGATGCGCTTGCAATGGCGTACGCAAATCGGGATATCCAGCCCGGATTGATAATTCACTCTGATCACGGGGTTCAGTTCCGTTCCGTGAAATATCTGGATCTGGTCCGTTCTCGAGGCTGTCTGCCGAGCATGAGTCGCCAGGGTAATTGTTGGGATAATGCGGTAATGGAGTCTTTCTATAGCAGGCTCAAGGTAGAGCTGATCTATGCGGAACAATATGCTTCCATCGAAGCAGTCCGATCCGGTATCTTTGAATACATAGAAATCTTTTATAACCGCAAACGGAGGCACTCTGCGATTGGAAACATCAGTCCAGCAGAGTTCGAGCGCAGGTGCGCATAACAGTGTCTGCTTTTTTTGGGTAGGGCCAGCTTCAAGGAGAAATTAACGTATTTATGCTGTATATATTTGGTGGGCTGCCGGGGACAGGAAAAACCGAACTTTCAAGAGCTTTAGCTGAGCGAACGGGAGCTGCTTTTCTGCGTATAGATTCGATAGAGCAAACTCTGCGTGATCATGGTTTTACCAATGTATATGATCATGGATATCAAGTTGCATTTAAAATTGCCTTTGATAATTTGAGAGTTGGTCTGCCTGTGGTTGCGGATTCCACTAACCCAGTAGAAGAGTCCAGGAAAGCTTGGCGCGATGTGGCATGTCAAGCAGGCTGTGATTTCAGGGAAATTGAAGTTGTTTGTTCATCCCAAGATGAACATCGGTACAGAGTGGAGAATAGAGTGTCAGATCTTCCCACCCTAGACCTCCCGAGCTGGGAGAGCGTTATTTCAAGAGAGTACCACCCTTGGACGACTACAAGAATCGTAATTGATACCTCAGGGAAAACACCAGAGCAAAGTAAGGGTGAGCTGTTCGGGTTACTCAAAGCCTAGCAATCGCGGACATGGCGATGGAATATCCATTGCGGCTTCGCCTCCATTCCAAAGCCGCGCGTGCTGTGGGCGTTAGTTTTCCAAGTTCCCCAAGAAAAGTAGACACCTCACTACAGCCTAATGAGGTGTGTTTTTATGGCCAAGAAGCGAAAGAACAAATACAACCACTACACTGAAGACTTCCGCAGAGAGGCGGTGCGCAGATCAGAAGATCCGGACACCAGCGCTGTGGAGGTGGCTCGTGAACTCGGTATTCATCCTGGCCAGATCTGTAACTGACGCAGGCAGTACAAAAGGCTCTCTGACAAGCAGTTCAACAGTATGCAAGGTGTGGATTACTCCAGGCAGGAAAGCGAGGAGGTGCGTGCGCTGAAGCGCGAGATCGCAGACCTCAAAGAGGAAAATGAATTCCTAAAAAAGGCGACGGCGTACTTCAGCAAAGACAAGTGGTGAGGTACGCCTTTATTGAGTCGTTACGAGGGATGTACCCCGTCACCAAGATGTGCCGGTGGGCTGGCGTCACTCGCTCGGGCTACTACAAGTGGCGAAAATGGGAGCCTTCCCTTCGACAGCTTAGGCAGCTGGAGGCTGAAAGGCTGTTGGTGTCGCTTTTTAAGCGGTTCCGGTTTCGTTACGGGGCACCCCGGATGACAGTGGAATTAAAGGAGAGCGGCTGTGATATCAGTGAGAATGCCGTCGCCAAATTGATGGCAAAACAAGCTTAGAGCGAGGAATGGGACGGGGTACAAGTACTTCCCGGACGTCATGGCCCACAATCATGTCAGTGATAACTTGCTAAGGCGGAATTTCACAGCCAGCCGTCCGGATGAGAAGTGGGTATCTGATATTACTTACATCAAGGTGGACAAGGGCTTTGTCTACCTGGCAGTAGTGATGGACCTGTTCTCACGGAAGATCGTGGGCTGGTCCCTGGATACGACGATGACCAATCAGCTGATTATTGATGCTTTTAATATGGCTCGAGAATCCCGAAAGGTGGAGCCCGGACTGATCCTCCATTCAGACAGAGGTGTCCAATACCGGTCTGGTGAATATCAGGCGTTGTTGCTGAGTGAAAAGATCCGGCCTAGCATGAGTCGAAAGGGGAATTGCTGGGATAATGCGGCCATGGAATCCTTCTTCGCTCGTTTCAAGGTGGAAGCCCTTTACCAAGAAGATGTGTCTAATAAACAGCAAGCTTATTCCTGCGTCTTTGAATACATTGAAATGTTTTATAACAGCCACCGACGGCATAGCACGCTGGGCTATAAAAGCCCAAACAGGTTTGAGCAGGATTACCTGAAGATGTGTGCGTAAATCAGTGTCTACTTTTGGTGGGGGAGATCATTGTCTGGAGGGATGGATGAAGAACAAGAAAAGTAATTCGAGCGCTGAAAATAGTGATGATGAAAATGCTATAGGCTTTGGGGTCTGTATTGGTGTTGCCGTAGGTGCAGGAGTTGGCGTTGCAATGGACAACATCGCTATTGGTATGGGTGTAGGGATAGCAATTGGATTTGCAATTGGTGTGTCTCAAAGTGAATCAAAGAAGAAGCGTGACGATTTATAGTTCGGCAATTCCAGGAGTTTAGAACGGTATTGTCGACACTTCGAGTATCAATTCGGCGGGTTTATTTGAAATTCCTGTCAAACAAAACACGAATGAGCAGCGGCGAACGAGAAGTCAGCGCTATACACATTTTGTGTTGCTCGCTCTCGGTAAAACATTAACACAGAAAGCGCTTCGCTCTGGCTGCGCCTGTGCTTGTTTTTCAGTCTCGGAGAATTGAATGGAAATCAAATGTGTTGCAGGGTTCGCGTCGATAACAAAAGATCCGGCTGCAAGTGCGTCTCTGTACCAAGATGCGTTGGGCCTGCCACTGGAGAAGATGGGTGACTATC
Organism: Pseudomonadales bacterium; assembly: GCA_022360555.1. Taxonomy (GTDB): domain Bacteria; phylum Pseudomonadota; class Gammaproteobacteria; order Pseudomonadales; family Alcanivoracaceae; genus Alcanivorax. The sequence continues at coordinate 7,683 of JAKSCQ010000062.1, read as the reverse complement.
GCTTCATGGATAAATTTCCGGGGGTACATCATTTTGGTATTTGGCCTCTCTCAATGGCCGCACAGTCATGCTTTGGGAAGGATGAATGGCCAGATAGTTTTCCTGAGCCTACAGCAACGATTGAATTTGAGTTGGCGGATGCCGCTTCTGTGGAAGCTGCCGTTCGGGAAATGATGGCGAATGGACAAAGCTTCGTCCACGAAGCCAGGACAGAACCGTGGGGGCAGACAGTCGCAAGATTTATGAGTCCTGAAGGTATATTGGTAGGCCTGAGCCATGCTCCATGGCTTCATGAATGAACACGCTAACCATAGCGTCAACCCGGACCTTATTTTCGATGACTCCACAAAGCTGTTCACTTGCGCTAGATGTCAGAATGTAAGGAGGGTGACTCGAATGCTTGAACATTGGCTGGTGGTTTTCACGGTGATTCGCTCTAATTGCTCGCAACTATGCTTATGCTGCGCCCGGCCGCTGGTTTCTTGAATTTCCTCTGTGTTATGAAAAACAACCGACTCAACTTTGGGGGTCCTGAGCTTTCAGTTCGGCTGTTACCTGGTTGAACGCAGAGAATTTGGTGCCGATAGCACAGTTTGTTGTGCTCCCGTTGACAGCGTTTAGAATAGAATTGCTTTTGTCCAAGCCAAGGTCTAGCGATTTTAGCCATGAGAAAATGGAATTGGTTTACGGCATGGTAAGTGTAGATGCAATGACCGCGGGATGAGTATTGGCCTTCATATTTTAAGTCTGTTGGAGAAAATAGGGCTTTGATGGACTGGAAGATGTTTTCTGGGCGGAGCGACATTATGCCTGGATTGTTATCGCCGGTATTGAGATTGGTTATGAAATTAAGAAGTCGGCATGTGCTGACCGAAATGAAATATATTGTGGTAAGTGATGGAAGCACTAATGGGTTAATGAATTGGGGCTGAGTGATCATGTTGAACTGAAGCCGTGTGTTGCCGACTGATAAATCTCTACAGTTGATGTTTGAGTGGTCCGTCGCTCTTGTTGCTGCGAGGAAAAGGCGCCCCTAGTGCAGTGGAGTTTAGGAGTTAAACCCGATGTCGAGATCTGGCGATTATATCCCGTTGGAAATAGCCGAAGTGCCGCCTTCAGAGGCTCCGATGGATCTACTTCTTTTGGCCGATCCCTCTGAAGAGGCGATCGCAGTGTACCTTAATCAATCAAGATGTTTTGCTGCCTGTATTAACAATGTGCCAGTTGGGGCCTGTGTGATTAAATCGATCACGAGAGACAGGGTCGAATTAATGAATATTGCTGTTTCACCATCGAATCAACAGAGTGGTATTGGAACACGGCTTCTGAGAAGTGTTATCGACAAAGTGAAGAATTCAGGTGCTCAGAGTATAGAAGTTGGGACTGGAACCTTTGGTTACCAGTTGGCTTTCTATCAAAGGCAGGGTTTTCGGGTTGATCGCATTGATAAAAATTTCTTTTTGAATAACTATCCAGAACCTATAGTTGAATGTGGAATCCAACACAAAGATATGCTTAGGTTAACTCTCGATTTTTATGACAGTCATTAATGGTTGTGTGGATTTGATGATTAAGTAAGCGGTGTGGATGTATGGTGATAGGTTTTAGCTAAATATGGTGTTTTTATGGGAGTGCTAGAGTATTTGGATTTGAAGAATATTGAAAGATGTGAGCTTCTGAGGATTTTGAATAAAGAAAAAATACGAAAGCATCTCGTGCCTCATGAAAAGTTTAACAAAGCGTCGTTAGATGAGTGGATTTCCTGCAAAGTGAGCATGGATTCTACCAAAGGGTGTAAAGTACAAGGAGTCCGTGTGGATGGAGCTGTCGCGGGCTGGTGTGGAATTCAGTTAGAAAATGGAGCCTATGAGATTGCCATCGTGCTGGATGAAAAATATTGGGGTTTAGGTGTTTCTGTATTTAAAGACGTTATGACTTGGGCGTCAGAACTAGGACATGGTCACGTAGTCTTGAACCTGTTTAACACTCGCCCTGAGTATAAATTCCTTACCAGAATGGCATCACGGGTGCACGAAAGTACACTTTGGGGTCAAAAATATACGAGTTATGAGCTTGGCGTACCATGTAAACAGGAGGGTCGGTCAAACAGGGGGAGGCAGGTGTTGCCTAGTGCCATAACCAATACGGGACACCAATGAATTGGCTATGTCCTACAACAATCCCTGTTTTTCTCTGATATTTCGCTGCTCATAAGCGGGCTACCTTCAAGTCATGGCCTGGCAGGAAAGCCTACGCGTAAAAACACCATGCCGGTTCCTTTCAAATTGACACCCGATACGTTACAGGTTACATTCCAAGGTGATACGAAGCTTCAAACATAAAGGTTTGGCCAGGTTCTTTGAGTCTGGCAGTACCGCAGGTATTCAGGCGGCTCATGCCAAGAGGCTTCGCCTTATTCTCGGTAGATTGAATGCCGCGTCGGATGCTCGGGACATGGACTTGCCAGGTCTCAGGCTGCATCCACTCACGGGTAACCGTATCGGGGTGTGGTCAGTGACGGTAATCGGTAACTGGCGGGTGACGTTCCGTTTTGAAGATGGTGATGCCGAGATCGTGAATTATGAGGATTATCACTGAGGTAGTAGCGATGTCGATGCACAACCCCCCCCATCCCGGTGAAATCATCCGAGAACTCTGTCTGGAGCCTCTCGGTTTGTCTGTTACTGCTGCTGCCGATGGACTTGGGGTCAGTCGCAAAACCCTGAGTGCCATTCTGAACGGCAAGGCGGGCATCAGCCCGGAAATGGCGATTCGGCTGTCCATTGCCTTTGATACTTCTGCGGAGAGCTGGCTTATCCAGCAGTATCAGTATGAGCTCTGGCACGCTGAACAGCATCGGAAAGAGCTTAAAGTCAAGAAGCTGGTTGCGGCGTAGAAGCCGCTGAGCTTAAGGGGCACGGGGTTAGAGCTGAATGGCACTTACTTAAAGCACAACCACATACCGTTGGAGTTCTTTGCTGGCAGGTTCGTTGGTGTAGGGCGGAGATGGGCTGACGCCCATTTTCGCCCTACGAAAACCGTGCTACAAGTTGGAAGTTAAGTCAGTACCATTCGGGCCAGAGCTCACATTTCACTGGAGCACAGGAGGGCAAGGTATTTCCCCGTGCGCCAAGCGGCTAGATAAGGAGTACTCAGCCCCGCATCAGTCCCCTCTTGAAACCAGAAATCCCCCCCCACTGTGGTAAAGTCTCCCCACATTCCCAACCCCCCGGACCCCAACATGCTCCTCTACCTCCTTGTGGCCTGTGATGGCCTGGATGAAAAGCAGGAAAAGTCGCTCAAACGCAATCTGGCGGGGCTGCAGGCGGCGCTGCAGGCCTATGTGGATGAGCACGAGGCGGACAAGGTTTCGCTGATTCAGGATTGCGACAGTGAGGATTGCGAGGACTGGCGTCTGGGGATCAGCCAGCCGGTGAAGAAAAGCCCGCAGCTCAAGGCGCCGGTGGCGCTGTTCAATGACTTGGCCAAACAGTACGGCATCGACTGTGAGGTGGGGTCGATTGAGGATGGCGAGTTCGATCCGGTGAGCTATTTCGGCAAGCGCGAAGGGCAGGGGGATGCGTTTTTGATCGGGGCGTATCTGGGGTTGTAGGAGCCGCTGGCCCCTCGAATAGTTCACTCAAGCGGGGCGGATATGGCTGCGGTTACCGGGCTGGCGGGCCCGTTCCCGAATTTGCTGCTGGCGCTTTGTTCGCAAAGCGAATGATCTTCGAGGCCCATTTGTTGTGATGGCGGAGATGGGCTCTCGCCCATTTCCGCCCTACGACGGTCTGGCATCCTGGATGGTCGCGATCAGGCCGGGCTTTCGTTGGTGGTGGGGGTGTATTGCGACGCGTCGGTGGTGTACTCCGCGTGGCCATAGTCCACCAGCAGTGCCTTGATGCGCCGCACCAGGATCTTGTCCGCGATCTTGTTGGCCACCGGGATGTCCTGGAGGGTCCGGTAGGCGATCAGGCGGGGCATGACGAACAAATTGCCCAGGGTGAACAGGGCATAGTCGAGCAGGTGCGGTTCCACGCCCATTTCTTTCGCTTTTGATTTGTCATTCTTGCCCAGGAAGGCCTGGGTGAAGAACACCTTGGAGAAGCTGCGCTCCACCCGGTTGTGAACCTTGCTGATGAGCTTGTCGTCTTTGGGGCGGTAGACGGACATGGTGGCGCGGGTGAGTTCGCCGCAGGTGTCGTCGTCGTAGCCTTCGCGCAGGGTGCCGGAGTAGGTGAGCATGGTGTCGATGATGGCCGGAGCGTCGGCGGGTAGCAGGTCTTCCGGCAGGCCGAGCAGGAAGCACTGGTAGCGGGACAGTTCGACGATGGCCCGTTCGTTGCGGGTGAAGTGCTTGCGGCCCTTGCGCATGGCCTTAAAGGCGGTGAGGTAGGCGGGCATGGTGCCGGCGGGCATCTGGTCCACCTGGGGAATGGGGATGCCATAGATGGCCGGGTCCCAGAGGCCGCCCTTGTCCGGGGTGCAGCGCTTGATGATGTTGAAGCGCACCATGGAGTGCATCAGCCGCACCATGGCGGCGGCCTTGAAGCCGGGGCCGAAGCGTTCCAGGGCACCGGGCAGGGTGGCGGTGGTGAAGAAGCTGGCGGTTTCGTTGATGCGCTGGTTTACCGATTCGTTGGCCAGGGTGCCGGTGATGGCCATGGGCAGGCCGGAGTATTTGTTCATGAAGGTGGCCACGAAGGCGCCACGGATCACGTAGGGGGCCAGGTTGACCATCTGGTTGCGGCTCAGGCGGGCACCTTCGCGGACCAGGTCCATGTCCACCCAGTCCGGGGTGGCTTCCATGGCGTGGATGAAATCCTTCAGTTCCTGCGGGGCGTCGGGTACGGCATCGAGGCCTTCGTCGCAGGCTTTCTTCAGCATGGTGATCAGGCCGCGGAAGCTGTATTCCGGCATCAGGGCGGCGTAGGCGTCGGCGACGGTGTCGCCGAGCAGGGTGTAGGCGCGGGCACGCTCCACTTTCTCTTTATCTTGCAGGATGCCGGGGCGGTATTTCTTCGCGAAGTGGGCTGGCAGGGTGCTGCGGATGTGGATGTCATCGGTGAAGCGCTCCGGGGTGACATCGAAGTCGATGTCCCCGTAGAGCGAGGGAATCCGGGTTTTCTGGGCGTGGACCTTTGCCCAGAGGGCGTCCAGAGACTGTGTCATCGGTAACCTCGGTTCAGAGTGTGTCATTACCGTACACATTGCGTATACCGGCGATTCAAGACAATTAACGGAAGTCGCCTTTATGTATAGGTTGGCCAGTTTTGGCCTGAAAGGACAGTCTGAAAATCCGGGGAGTGCCCGGGCCGGGTGGCCCGGGGCAGTGGGTCAGCCACTTTCCGCCATGGCTTCCTTGTAGAGGGACTTGCGCGGTTGGGCGAAGACCTGTCGGAGCATGGGCTCGAAGTAATCCAGCGGCAGGATTTCCCCGTCCGGGTCGAAGGCGGGGGAATCGTATTTGCTGACGAATTCCAGGGTCTGTTTGTAGTGTGGGTGGTCCTGGAAGTTCTCCCGCATGTTGCGGTCCATGCCCAGGTGGTGGAAGAAATAGTAGCCCTGGAAGATGGCGTGGTGCTTCACCATCCAGTGGTTTGCCTCGCTGACGAAGGGTTCCAGCAGTACCGCGGCCACGTCGGCATGGTTGAAGGTGCCCAGGGTGTCGCCGATGTCATGGAGCAGGGCGCAGACCACGTATTCGTCGTCCTTGCCGTCCCGGTGGGCCAGGGTGGCGGTTTGCAGGCAGTGCTGGAAACGGTCGATCTTGAAACCGCCGAAGTCACCTTCCAGCAGGCGCAGGTGGGCCATGATCCGGTCCGGCAGGCCTTTGCTGAATTCACCGAAGTTCTTGGCAATGATCTGCCAGTCTTCACTGGTGCCGTCTTTCATGTGGGTGAAGGCGGCGCGTTGTGTCATGTCGTTCATGCTGCCTCCTCAGTCCGCGTAGCCCGGGTTCTGGCGGTCCAGCTTGCGCAGCAGGCCGGGCCAGGCCAGGTTGCCGCCCATGCCCTTGGTGACCTGGGAGGCCTGCTGCTTGATGGTGTTGACGATGCCATCGGGGATCGGCGTCAGCGGGCGGTTGCCGGACAGGGCCTGGAGCTGGATTTCGCAGGCGCGCTGGAGGATGAACATGCCCAGGAAGGCATCGGCAATGCTGCTGCCCACGGTGAGCAGGCCGTGGTTGCGCAGGATCATGAAGTTGGCGTCGCCCAGGTCCGCTTGCAGGCGGGCTTTTTCGTCTTCGCGCAGGGCCACGCCCTCGTAGTCGTGGTAGGCCAGGCTGGCCAGGGGAAACAGGCTCTGCTGGGACAGGGCCAGCAGCCCCGCCTGTTGGGCGGACACGGCCACGCCGGCGGTGGTGTGGGTGTGCATTACGCAGTTGGCATCCTCTCGCACCGCATGGATGGCGCTATGGATGGTGAAGCCCGCCGGGTTGATGTCGAAATCACTGTCGTCCAGCTTGTTGCCGTCCTGGTCCACGCGCACCAGGCTGGAGGCGGTGATCTCGTCGAACATCATGCCGTAGGGGTTGATCAGGAAGTGATGTTCGTCGCCGGGAATGCGGGCGGACAGGTGGGTAAAGATCAGGTCATCCCAGCCGTGCAGGGCAATCAGCCGGTAGGCCGCGGCCAGATCCACGCGGAGTTGCCATTCCTCGGCACTGACGCTGTTCTTCTTGGACTGGATGGCTGCTGGGTCAAGTTTTGCCTGGCTGTTCATGGTAGCGCTCTCCCTAAATGGTGTTGTTATGGGCCCAGTCTAGGCCCGGAAAAGTCGCAAAGACTGTCAACGTGTTTACAATTGCCCCATGACCGAGGCTTTTGCTGTTTTGCGCCAGTGCCCGCTACTCAAGGGCTTTCCCGATGTCGCCATCACCGAGGCAGCACAGCATGCCCGTGTGCGCCGTTTCCGGGCCGGGGAGCGGATTTATGAAAAGGGTGAGCCGCAATCGAACCTGTGTGTCATTGCCAGGGGGATGGTGCGAATCAGTTCGGTGAATGCGCAGGGGCGCGAAGCGGTACTGATTATCTTTGATCAGGGCACCTGGTTTGGCGATGCGGTGTTTTCGCCGGGAGCGGGGCGGGTATATGGCGCCACCGCCCATGAGGACGCGGAACTGGTGGAAGTGCCGGGGCCATTCTTCCGGGCGTTGATGCAGCGCTACCCGGAAAGCTACCCCATGGTGCTGGACCTGATCAGCCAGCGGCTGTGGTCGGCCATTGCCATGATCGAGGAGGATGCACTGCGCGGTACCGAGGCGCGGGTAGGGCGTCGGTTGCTGTTTCTGGCACAGATGCAGCGCGGCGGCAAACCGCGAACCGGGCCCGTCACCATCCGCCTGACCCGGGAGCATATTGCCAACATGATGGGCATGACCCGCCAGGGGGTACATCGCACGCTGAAGCACTTTGAAAAGCGTGGTTTTATCACCATGGGGTATGGCCGGATAGCTATTGACGATGAAGACGGCCTGGAAACCTATCTCGCCACACTGGAGTAGTTATTCTTTTGGCTAATCTATAACTGCAGAAAATGTTTTTTTATACGCCATTAGTTAAGGAGCCTCTGAATAACTCCTTGCATGCTCAGTCTTTCAGGCTGGCTCGCCCCTCGGCAAAAGGTAAAGAGGGGGCGCAATTTTGAAGGTGTATGTCGATCCATCGACCTCTTCACCTT
>JAKSCQ010000063.1 GCA_022360555.1 Pseudomonadales bacterium | reverse complement strand
TGGCGTGCATAAAGGCGCGGCCTGAAGCGCACATCTGCTGCGCCTTGCCTCCAGGAAAGGGAACCACCCTGCCCGTCGAGACAAGGCACAAAGCTGCACGCTTCAGGCCACGCTGAGCACGCAAGGAGTTATTCAGAGGCTCCCAGAGCCAGGGCTACAGATCACCAACAAGCCATAACAAAGACGGGCTGGAGCCCCACCCCACCGCCGCCTAAGCTTGCGACACAACAATAACCATCGTGTCGTTTGCCATGATTCTGCTTTATTTTCTTGTGGTATTTGTGCTTTTTCTCGCCCTTTCCCATTGGCTGAGCCGGGTACTGTCCCCCGCTCGTGGCCACCTTCAGAATGGCCAGGACATCCCGACGCAAGCCGGTTCCCTGCCGGAACTCAACCTGAGCCTGCTCAGCAACAGACGGCCGCATTGATAAAAATCGTTAAAACGTAGAACCGAACACAAAAATTCCCTTCTAAGCGTTAATATTGACGCAGACATATCAAGGGAGTGAATGAGATGAAAACCCGTTTCGCCGTAGCCATCCTGGGCGCCACTGCATTGTTCGCCGGCTGCCAGAGCCAACCGGAAGAGCCGGTGAACCCCACCGCGCAGAAGGTCATCTACAGTGGCATCCTGCCCTGTGCCGACTGCTCCGGCATTCGTACCACCCTGACCCTGTATCGGGACCAGTACGACAACCCCACCCGCTTCGAGCTGCATGAAGACTACATGAACGGCTCCAAGGTCGGTCTCAGCGCCACCGAGCGCGGTGCCTGGGTTGCCGATACCCGAATGGAGGGCACCAGCCAGTACGATATCTACACCCTCAACCCGGAAGACCCGGACGCCGACCGCCAGTACATCAAGGACGCGGTGAACGCCATTGAGCTACTGGACCAGAACGGCGAACGCATCGAATCCAACATGAACTACCGACTGCTGCGTAAATAATCGCAACGGTCCACTAGGGCGCCTCGGCGCCCTTTTTTAGCTTCATTGCAGCTCACAGGAAAAGGGGGCTGCGGTCTGATGCGATAAACGCAAACCACAGGTCATGGGCCGAACCTGCTGCCCGGCAACCCTGAAAAATGCCGTCACTTCGGGGCCAGCCTTCGTCTGTTCGGCGCTGCGCTTGTGCCCCGGAGCCTCTCAGGGTGTTGTCGCTTTTCCAGAGGCTCAGCCAACGGAGGGAGATACCGGGAGCCTTGAAAGCAATGCCGGTGTCCATTATTGGCGTCAGCCCCCCTGACACCAGATGTCCGACCCGTCTGACTTCCCGCTAATTCGCGATGAACCTTTTATGACTAACGGATTGCCCTACCGCAAATAGGAATGACTTGCATTTAGAGCCTTGCAACCCTATTATTGCGAACCATATTCAAGTCTATTCGCTGATTTTGTATGCCTTTCACGCGCCGTGACCCGTAACGGACATTGTCCTGTCACAAATGCGCAGCAAAATATGGGCATGCCTTTTCGTATCAACATTGGTCACCCACCGGGACTGACCTAGCAGGAGTTTTTCATGCCTCCGATTTCTCTGCATCTGCCGGAATGGTTCGTCAGTGGCGGCGCCACCATGTGGGTCCTGGCTCTGCTGTCCATCGTGGCACTGGCCACCCTGATTTCCAAAGTGCTGCAATTTGCCCGCGTGCGGCCGACCAGTACCCGGCAGGCAGACCAGTTGCTGGACGCCCTGCGCCAGGGTCAGCAGCCTGCCCGGCCGGGCAAGCTCACCAGCCCCATTGATCGTGTGCTCTGGGAAAGCTGGCAGAACCAGAAACTGGAAGACGCCGCCTGGCAGGAAGAATGCCTGCGCCTGGCCCGCACCGCCCTGGATGACCTGCGTGGCGGACTGCGCGTGCTGGAGGTGATCAGTGCCATTGCCCCGCTGCTGGGCCTGCTGGGTACCGTATTCGGCATGATTGGCGCCTTCCAGGCACTGGAAACCGCTGGCTCCCAGGTGGACCCGTCCATTCTTTCCGGCGGTATCTGGGAAGCCCTGCTGACCACCGCCGCCGGCCTGACCGTGGCCATTCCCACCCTGGCCGCCTTCCACTGGGCCGACCGCAGTGTCGAACAGTGCCGTGAGAAAATGCAGGATCGCCTCTCCCGGCTGAAGGTCCTGCGCAACAGCCACGCGGAATCCGAGCCCCTGGAAGAAGACCACGATCCATCGGTGGCGCATGCATATTGAACCCGAGCGCCATCGCGCTCCCTTCATCAGCCTGACACCACTGATCGATGTGGTGTTCATCCTGCTGGTGTTCTTCATGCTGGCAACCCGGTTCGGTCAGTTCCATGACCTGCCGGTGAATGTGCAGCCAGGAGAAAGCACCAGCAAGCCGGATGAGCAATGGCTGGTGATTGAAGTGGAAGCTGACGGCAACCTGACCCTCAACGGCGTCAGCTTTACCCCGGATGCCGTGGCGGACCGGCTCGACACCCGCAAGGACAAGGTGTGGGTCACGGTCAGCCCCGAGGCCACCCTGCAACAGGCACTGACCGCCGTGGATGCCCTCAAGGCGGCCGGCGTACAGGATGTTCAACTGGAGTTGTTGCCATGATGATCATGGAAACCTCTACCCGGCGCCCGCCGCTGGAACCGGTGTTGCCGCTGATCAATGTGGTCTTCCTGCTGCTGATCTTTTTCATGCTGGCCGGCCAACTGGCCAAGCGGCCCCCGGTTTCCGTGGATGCCCCCACGAGCCTGAGCGCCAATGGCCAGGAAGCCCGCGACAAACTGTTGCTGGTTCTCAAACCGGACGGCCAGTGGTTTGCCGAAGACAGTGACGAGGCGCTCACCGAAGACGCCCTGACCGCCCTGGTGGCAGACCTTCCCGAAGAAGGGGCCGAGGTACGACTGCTGGCCGATGCCGGCATTACCATGACTGCCCTGCGCGACCGTCTGGAAACCCTGCAGGGGTTAGGCGTTGAGCAGGTTCGTCTGGTCACCCGCGACGATGCCGCCGCCACGGACAACACCGGGACCGACACACGCGAACAGACAGAAGGAGAGGAGACCCCATGACATCACGGAGTCTGCTGTCCTGGACGCTTTCCATTCTGATTCACCTCAGCGTGATCGTCACGGTGGGCGCCATGACCCTGGCGGGTGGACGCCCGGCCAAACCCGGGGTCACCGAGATTGCCATCAACCTGGCCGCGCCGCCGGCGCCCGCGCCTGCCGCGCCCCCGGCCCAGCCCGAGCCGAAACCGGTAGCGCCCAAGCCAAAGCCGAAACCCAAGCCCAAACCCAAGGTGAAGCCGAAACCCAAACCGGTGGCCAAGCCAGAGCCCAAACCGGAACCCAAGCCCGAGCCGGTACAGAAAGTGGCTGAAGCCGAGGAAAAGGACACCGACGAGGTCACCGAGGAAGCCGCCAGTCAGACCCAGCCAGTGGGCGCCAAAGGCATGGCCGGGGACCCCGGCGAAGGGGTTCATCGTTCCGGGGATACGGACAATGTGCTCAACCGTTACCTGGCCAAGGTCCGCAACACCATTGACTACAACAAGCAGTACCCGCATCGGGCACGCATGCGTCGCCAGCAGGGCATCGTCAAGATTTCCTTTATGATCAATGCCTCCGGTCGCGCCGAGCAAGTGGCAATCGTGGAAAGCTCCGGCAGCCGCATCCTCGACCGAGCCACCAAGGAACTGGTTTCCCGGCTGCGGTTTGACGAACCCCCCAAGGACCTGGACACCCTGCCCGTCCGCGTCGTCGCCCCGGTGGACTACAGCCTGAGCAACAGTTGATTTGACCACAGAGGGCACCGGGTTCACCGAGGAAAACCAGTTCCCCGACAAGCCCGGGTGCCACAGTGCTAATCAATGAAAGAGGCCGCGTACAGGCTTTGTACGCGGCCTCTTTCATTGATTAGCACGCGTTTTGCGCGTAACTATTAACTATTCATTATTAACTATAATTGCCTTTCTCTTCCCCCCAACGCTTCACCAGCGTCTGCTCCACCCCCAGATGGTCCAGCAGCCGAGCCACGATGAAATCCACCAGATCATCCAGGGTTTCCGGCTGGTGATAGAACCCCGGCGCTGCCGGCATGATGGTCACGCCCAGCCGGGACAGCTTGAGCATGTTTTCCAGATGGATGGGAGAAAACGGGGTTTCGCGAGGCACCAGAATCAGCTTGCGCCCTTCCTTGATGGCCACGTCCGCCGCCCGTTCGATCAGGTTGTCACTGGCGCCGCAGGCAATGGCGGACAAGGTGCCAGTGGAGCAGGGGCACACCACCATGGCGGCTGGCGCGCCGCTGCCGGAGGCCACCGGCGCGGTCCACTGCTCCAGCCCGCACACCACCAGACGCCCCTGATCGGTCTTGACCCAGTCGCGTAGGGCCTGCTCCGCCGCTCCGGTGCCCGCCGGCAGTTTCAGCTCGGTTTCGGTGCCGATCACCACCCGTGCCGCCTTGGAGAGAATCACAAAGACTTCGCATTCGGCCTGCAACAGACATTGCAGCAGACGCAATCCGTAAGGCGCGCCGGAGGCGCCGGTAAAGGCCAGGGTAATCCGTTTGCTCATCCGCCCACCCCGACACCCCGTGCCATCATCGCCGCCAGGATCGGCATCAGTACCACCAGATGAATTTCCGCCACCAGCACACCTCGCAGGTTGCGCTGCAGCTTTGGATCAATTTCGGGCACATGGCCGGCCTTGACGGTTTTGCGCCAGCCAAGAAACACCTTGGTGGGATACAGGCTCAGCAACGCGATCAGGATGAACAGGGTCACCTTGCCATGGAACCAGGGGCTGGAAAGATAGAAATCCCAGCCCTTTTCCGTCCAGCCGGCCCGGGCCACGCCGCTGATCAGCACCACCAGGGCAGACAGCCCATAGCCCATGTCCAGCAGCAACAGGGTGCGCATATTGCGTTCGTTGATGCCAGTGCGCCACAGCAGCAGCTCACCGTACAGACAGGCAAACAGCATCAGGATGCTGAGGTAATGGACCGATGCCCAGAGGACAGACCAGAACATGACAATCTCCCGTGTTGATTCACGTCGGCCATCAGGCTACGCGTGAAGCCGACCTCCGTTGGAGCTTTGCTCGCAAAGCGAAGGGCGCCTGAAAATTCGCCTTGCGAGCAAGGCTCCAGCAAGCCCTCCGCAATCGAATCCAGCAAGGCGTTTAGCCTTCCAGCGCCTCCAGCAGCTTCTGATGAATCCCGCCAAAGCCGCCGTTGCTCATCACTACCACATTCAGTGCCTCGCCCTTGCGAGCCACCACCCGGGCAATGATGTCATCCAGATCATTGCTGACGGAGGCCGGCACCGTGGAGCCCTGGATCACCGGGTCCAGGGACCAGTCCAGTCCCGGCGGCTGGTACCAGATTACCTCATCCGCCGCCGCCGTGCTGGCGGCCAGGGCTTCCTTGTGCCGGCCCATGCGCATGGTGTTGGAGCGCGGTTCGATCACCGCCAGGATACGGCCATCTCCCACCTTGCGGCGCAGACCGTCCAGGGTGGTGGCAATGGCCGTGGGGTGATGGGCGAAATCATCATAGACGCGAATTCCCGCCACTTCGCCACGCAACTCCATGCGCCGTTTCACGCCACGAAACTCGCTCAATGCCGCCGCGCCATCCGCCAGCGTCACGCCCACATGCCGGGCCGCCAGCAGTGCAGCCATGCCGTTGTTGACGCTGTGCCGACCGGTCTGGTCCCACTGTACCTGCCCCACCGGCTCACCGTTTTCCAGCACGGTAAAGGCGGAACCATCGGCATTGTCCAGCCGGTATCCCAACGCTTCGTCTTCACCGAAGCGTTCCACTTCACTCCAGCAGCCCTTGTCCAGCGTCTCTTCCAGTGCGGTTTCACCATGGGGAAGAATCAGCCGCCCGGTGGAAGGCACGGTGCGAATCAGGTGATGGAACTGGGTCTGGATGGCGGCCAGGTCGGCAAAGATATCCGCGTGGTCGAACTCCAGATTATTGAGAATCACGGTACGGGGACGGTAGTGAACAAACTTGCTGCGCTTGTCGAAAAAGGCGGTGTCGTATTCATCCGCTTCCACCACGAAAAACGGCGTTTCCCCCAGCCGCGCGGACACACCGAAGTTGCCCGGCACCCCGCCGATCAGATAGCCGGGCTTGAGCCCCGCATATTCCAGAATCCAGGCCAGCATGGAGCTGGTGGTGGTCTTGCCGTGGGTACCGGCCACCGCCAGCACCCAGCGACCGGGCAGAATCACGTCCTCCAGTAACTGGGCCCCGGAGGTATAGGGCAGGCCCTGATCCAGCACCGCTTCCACCGCCGGATTGCCCCGGCTCAGGGCATTGCCGATCACCACCAGATCCGGCGCCGGGTCCAGTTGTTCGGGATCATAGCCCTGGGTCAGTTCGATGCCCGCCGCTTCAAGCTGGTCACTCATGGGGGGATAGACATTCTGGTCACTGCCAGTGACGCGATGCCCCTGGGCCTGGGCCAGTTGCGCCAGCGACCCCATGAAGGTGCCGCAGATGCCGAGGATATGGATATGCATGGATCGTTACTGCCAACCGAAGGAATCCATGCACCATAACGGCAAGCCGCCCGCAGGTGAAGCCTTCAGCCGTCTCCGCCCACCAGAATGCGCACATGGCGTGAACGGCGCAGCACCGCGGACGGGCTCATCCCCAGCATGCTCTTGAAGACGTGGGTCAGGTGCGAGGAATCGGAAAATCCCGCCGCCAGTGCCGCGTCTGTCAGGGTGGAGCCCATGGCCATCATCGACGAGGTGACAAACAACCGGTGCCAGAGCCGGTAGCGGCGAATGGGAATGCCCGTAGCCTGCTTGAACAGACGCTGCAAACGGTCGCCGGACAGCCCCACCTGTTCGGCCAGAGCCTCATTGGACAGGTTTTCCGCCGGGTCGGAACGGATCTGTTCCACCACGGCAGCAATCCGCTCGTCCGGCTCGAAGCCTTCCACATTCGTGTTTTGTGCCGGAAAAAGCCGGTCTTCCAGCACCGAGTAGGCCCGCCCGGCATCCGCCTCTTCCCGATACAGTTCATGCAGGGTCTGTAACTGAATGGCCTGACGCGAAGAGTTGAGAAAAATACCGCTTTTATGGGCAGTCATGGCAGGGGCGTGAAACAACAGGTCCTTGCCCAGCGGGTCCAGAAAACAGCAGGCAATGCGTTTGCCCCGGGAGTCCGCCGAGAACGTCACGCCCGCCGGAATCAGATAGGAGCGGGCCCGAAAATGCTGGCCCGACACTGTCAGGGGAATCTCCTCGTCCAGCCCCAAAAGCAGTGTATGCGCCCCCTGGGAGAGCGACGACAAACGGCCGATATGGCCAAGATACAACGTGCGCTGACGCCACAAATACAGGGTGGCAGCGGTTTTCACGGACGGTGTCATTGTTGTTATTCCTCGCCGCTGCAAAACCGGGACGGCGGTCACATTTTTCCTGTTTATGACAATTGGAAGCACCAATTCCTACAAGTTACTACCACTCATCGTACCTATAGTCCAACCGTCGACACATCATATTGCAGTCAGGCGCCGACTGCCCAAAAGAACAAACAGGAGAGCATCCATGTCGATCTCAACCCGCGGGCTGCTTACAGCCCTCACACTGATAACCCTGACCACCCAGGCCCATGCCTGGTCATTCCCGTTCTTCGGCAAAGACAAGAGCTATGCCGACACCCGTTACCCCATCGTTCTGGTCGGTGGCATCATCGCCTTCGACGAAATTGCCGGGCTGGATTACTTCTACGGCATCGCCGATGACATGCGCGACTACGGCGCCGACGTTTATGAAAGCAACGTTAGCGCCATGCAGAGCAATGAATTCCGTGGCGAGGAACTGATCACACAAATCGAGAATTACCTGGCCGTCACCGGCGCCGACAAGGTCAACATCATTGCCCACTCCCAGGGTTCACCAACCTCCCGGTATGTGGCCGCCGTTCGCCCGGACCTGGTGGCATCAGTAACGTCCGTTCACGGTGAAAACCGGGGCACCCCGGTGGCCGATATGATCCGCGGTATCATGCCCGAAGGCAGCATCATGGAAGGCCTGGGCGAGGCCATCACCTTTGCCTTTGCCGGTCTGTGGGAAGCCGCCTCCGGGGGCCCCAACCCGCTCAACCAATCCGCTTCCGCCGTGTTGGCCGACTCCACCACCACCGGTATGGCCGAATTCAACCAGCGCTACCCGCAGGCCATGCCCGGCGGCGACTGCGGCACGACCGGTCAGCATAACGTCAATGGCGTTCGCTACTGGTCCTGGGGCGGCACCGGCGTACAGACCAATCTATTCGATCCTTTCGACAGCCTGCTGGTCAGCATCACCAAAATGGCCTTCGACGATGGCGAAAAACACGATGGCGTACTGCCCAAGTGCGGCATGTACCTGGGCAAGCCCATCCGCCACAACTACAACCACAACCACGCGGATGCCATTCGCCACCTGTTCGGTTTGATGGGCTGGGAGACCGATCCCAAGACCCTGTACCGCAACCATGCCAACCGTCTGCGTAACGCAGGCCTGTAAGCTGTTCGCCTGCGGGGCATTCCCTCCCCGCAGGCCGTTTTCCGGGAGGACAATATGCAACGCCATCTTGCCCTGCTGGCCACCGTCATGGTGCTGGCCATCGTCATTTTCATGGGTCTCAAACGCATCCCGGTTCCCCCACTCTCCGGTCATGACAGCAAGAGAGCGGATACCATCGTCGATGCGCCCCCTGCTGCCGCGCCTGTAGCAGCCCACCGCGAAGCACCGGAAACCACTGAGCAACCCCCTGTTGCCGATACCCTGCAGCAAACCTCGCTGGCAGGGACCACACCGCCGGCCACGCTGACCCTGGATGCCAACGGCAACCTCATCGCAGACAGCAACAGCAAGGCGGTCATGGACTATTTCCTGTCGCTCCAGGGCGAAATCACCACCCCCCGAATCCGCACCCTGCTTGCCCAATGGGCAACGGAAACCGCCGGCGACATCGCCGCCAACGACCTGCTGGCCCTGTTCGACCGTTACCATAGCTACCGGGAACGCTTTGCCAGCGGTGAATTTGCCGCCCGCCATGCCGGCTCGGTGGAAGCCAGGCTGCAACAGCGTCAGCAACTGCGCGACGATATCTTCGGGGCCGACATCGCCGCCGCCCTGTTCGCTGCCGAAGACCGCTACGATCGCTTCAGCCTGCAACGCCAGTCCATTCTCGACAGCCACCTGAGCGACGCGGAAAAGGCCCAGGCCCTGAGCAACCTGCGCCGCAGCCTGCCAGAGAACCTGGCCCGGCAGTACGAGCAACAGTACCGCCTGCGCCACTTGCAGGAGGCCACACAGTCCATCAGGGAAAATGGTGGAGACAGCGACGACCTGTTTGCCTATCACCAGCAACAGTTCGGCGATGCCGCCGCACTGCGCCTGCAGGCACTGGAAGCACAGCGACAGCAGTGGCAGCAACGCTACGACGACTATGTCCAGCAGAAATCGACAATCCTGAACTCCGGCCTGGCCCCGGCAGACCAGCAGCAACAGCTTGAGCAACTGCGGGCGACCCTGTTTGATGACGCCGAACAGCGCCGGGTTATGGCTCTGGATCGACTGGCTCAGGAAAAGGCCAGTTCCCGATAATCACGGGTGCGGGCAGGAGGCTCGCCGCCACGCTCATTGCCAAGCAGGCATGGCGAGCCCACACCGACATCAGCCAGCGCCGATCACCCCCGGCAGCAGCGTGGCCACCGCCGCATAGCTGACGATCAGCAACATCAGGGCGATCCCCAGCCCCAGGAAGGGCCCCACGTTCAGGGCACGATGGAAAACGAAGCTCTGGGCGGCCAGTTGCCAGCTCACCAGCAGCAGGTACAGTACCTGGAGCCCCTCCGCCGCCGGGCCCAGCCACAGGCTGAAAATCAGCAACGGCAGGTTCACCAGGCTCAGCACCACATCAATACCCACCAGAGACAGTGCGGTCTGCAGCCAGCGATGCGTCAAGCGCTTGAAGGCCAGCAGCACAAAGGTCCCACCCAGCAGAATCGACACGGCCAGCAACTGGCTACCCAGCAACAGGGACGCCGGCAGACGGGTCTGCAACAGCCCCACGGTCAGTTGCAGAGCGGCCCAGACCAGCAAGACCAGGGCAAACAGGGCGGGGGAATAGGGTGTATCTTCCGGGCGGGCACGAAAAATGGCCAGCCGCCAGAACAGGGTCAGTAGAGCAGTCATGGATCCTCCGGCCGGCTATTGTTCCAGAGCCGGGGGGAAATCACCATGCAGAAGAGGTTCAAGTTACCAGTTTCAAGTTCCAACGCGGGTCTGAACGAGGAGCTACCTTGATCGACCTTCCCCGCGACGCAAGGTGGCCAGGGCGCGGGCAGTAACGGTGAAGTTCCTTCCGGGCCCCCTCGCGCGTTGCAACTTGAAACTTGTAACTTGCTCCTGCTTTGTCATCGTCCGACAACACCGGGTGTGTTTCATGGTCGCCTTCGCTAGAATGCACGCAAATTGAAACAAGGGGTCTCTCATGGCGCGTAAAAACGCTTTCTACGCTCAGTCCGGCGGTGTCACCGCCGTTATCAATGCCTCCGCCGCCGGTGTGATCGAAGCCGCCCGCGAGAACAAGGATGTGATCGGCAAGGTCTACGCCGGCCGCAATGGCATCATCGGTGCCCTCACCGAGGACCTGATCGACACCAGCAAAGAAAGCAAAAGCGCCATCGAAGCGCTCAAGCACACCCCCGGCGGAGCCTTCGGCTCCTGCCGCTACAAGCTCAAGGACCTGAAAACCTCCCAGCGCGAGTACGAGCGCCTGATCGAGGTGTTCAAGGCCCACAACATCGGCTACTTCTTCTACAACGGTGGCGGCGACTCCGCCGACACCTGCCTGAAGGTCTCCCAGCTCTCCGAGAAGATGGGCTACCCAATCCAGGCCATCCACGTACCCAAGACCGTGGACAACGACCTTCCCTTCACCGACGTCTGCCCGGGCTTTGGCTCCGTGGCCAAGTACACCGCGGTGAGCTGCCGCGAAGCTGCCCTGGACGTGGCCAGCATGTGCGCCACCTCCACCAAGGTGTTCGTCATGGAAGTGATGGGTCGCCACGCCGGCTGGATCGCCGCCGCTGCGGGCCTCGCCAAGGAAGAGAATGATGATGCGCCGCATCTGATCCTGTTCCCGGAAATTGCCTTCGACAAGGCCGCCTTCATGAAGAAGGTGGAAGCCACTGTCCAGAAAGTGGGCTACTGCGTGATCGTGGTGTCCGAAGGCGCCCGCTACGAAGACGGTACTTTCCTGGCCGATGCCGGCAACACCGACGCCTTCGGTCACAAACAGCTTGGCGGCGTGGCCCCGGTGATCGCGCAGATGGTCAAGGACGAGCTGGGCTACAAATATCACTGGGCAGTGAGCGACTACCTGCAACGGGCGGCCCGCCACATTGCCTCCGCCACCGATGTGGAGCAGGCCTACGCCGTGGGCCGCGCCGCCGTGGAATATGCCGTGGCCGGCAAGAACGCGGTGATGCCCACTATCGAACGCAAGAAGACCAAGAAGTATAGCTGGACCATCGGCGAAGCACCGCTGAAGAAAGTGGCCAACGTGGAAAAGAAGATGCCGCGCAAGTTCATCACCAAGGATGGCTTCGGCATCACCCCGTCCGGCCGCGAGTACCTGGCCCCGCTGATCGGCGGCGAGTCCTATCCCCCGTACAAGAACGGCCTGCCGCAATTCGCCAAGCTCAAGCTGACCCCGGTGGCCAAAAAGCTGAACGACGTGTTCGAGGTGTAAACGCACACCGATATGACAGACGCCCCGCATCGCGGGGCGTTTTTGTTTTACTCCGGATTCACGCCTTCACCCCCACTAGCCCCCATTGCCGCCGGATCCATCCACATCATTTCCCACACATGCCCATCCGGGTCGGACAGGCTGCGGGAATACATGAAGCCCAGATCCTGAACCGGATTGATATCCGCCATCCCGCCATTGCCGGCAGCGGCCTGATTCACCGCATCTACCTGCTCACGGCTGTCGTGGGCAAGCGCCAGCATCACTTCGCTGGAACCGGAAGGCGGTATAGGCCGGTCGGTAAAGGTATGCCACTTGTCATGGGTCAGCAGCATCACATAAATGGCATCACTCCAGACCATGCAGGCAGCAGTCTCGTCGGTAAATTGCGGATTGTTTTCGAAGCCCAGGGCCGTGTAGAAATCCATGGCCGCTTTCAGGTCCTTCACCGGCAGGTTCACAAAAATCATTCGGGTCATGGTGTTGTCTCCTTGATTTCAGAAAGGCCTGGGGAGCCTCTGAATGACTCCTTGCATACTCTTGTCGAACCGGCCGCGACGATTTCGACAGCACCATGAAAATGTTTTCCCTTTCAGGCGCTGAGCAAATCCGGATGGAGGGAACATCGACCTGTACGCTTACACGCAGGCACGCAACACGCTTGCACGCAAAACAACTGGCGGCCGATAGTGAATGATGATGTGAGTAGCACCGGCACCCGTCTGCTATCCAGTTAGCCATAATAAAAGGTTCATAGCGGATTAGCGGGAAGGCAGGCGGGTCAGACGTCTGAGGTCGGACGTCTGACGCGAAAGGCAGAAAACCGGCAGCCCCCAAGTCCTTGGTCCATGTACAAGCGCAATGTACCTGCCACAACGCTCACAAGCACCGCATACCTGGAAGCGGGTTTGGCTTGAGTTGAGCGTCAGACTTCTGACGTCCGACCTCCGGCCAGGCTCCTTAACGCTCCCTCACATTCGCGAAGAGCTTAATAAAACGGCAGCTTGCAGGATTGGTGCGCGAGCCTCCTTCTCTTGCCCTGCAATCCGTAACCCGATCGTACCCATTTCCGGCGTTCTGGCACCTGGCGTTATCCGTCCATTGACCGGCCACCCCCTGCGCCGGTCATGCTCGACCGATGGTGTGCCCGGTGCTGACCGATCGGCGCTACAACCCCGGACAGCTTGTTCTCTCCCCGGGCACGCCATCATCAACGATAACAACACAAGGTGTGCTTCATGCTCGCGAGGAAATCTTCACTGCTTCGCGTTGGCCTCTCCCTGGTGCTTGGCGGCACCCTGCTGACTGGCTGCGGGTCTGACTCCGACCCCACCAACACCCCACAAGAGGACGACACCCCAGCCACCGTCCGCCAGACCCAGCAAGGGCAAGTGGCTGGCAGCCAGCAAGAGTACGGCTTCGCTTTCAAGGGGATTCCCTACGCCGCGCCCCCGGTGGGCGAGCTACGATTTTCCCCGCCCCAACCCGCCGCCCCCTGGGACGAAGACGAACCGCTCCAGGCCACGGCATTCGGCAACGGCTGTCCCCAGGTGGCCAGTTCCTTCGGTGCGGCCAGCAACAACGAGGACTGCCTGTTCCTGAACGTCTATACCCCGGCGAGCGGCGAGAATCTGCCGGTCATGGTGTGGATTCATGGCGGGGCCTTTATTGCCGGCTCCGGGGGCGATTCCTACCAGCCCGGGCGCCTGGTGGACCAGGGCATAGTAGTGGTCACGCTCAATTACCGGCTGGGCGTGCTGGGCTTCCTGCCCGCCGAGGGGCTTCCCGAGGGCAACGGCCACTTCGGCATCATGGACCAGCGACTGGCGCTTGAATGGGTGCAGAACAACATCGAACACTTCGGGGGCGACCCGAACAACGTCACTATTTTTGGTGAATCCGCTGGCGGAGCCAGTGTGCTCAGCCACCTGGTGTCCGCCGGTGCCGGCACCGGATCAGACGGGCTGTTCCACAAGGCCATCGTGCAGAGCGGGGCCTACCAGCCCACCTGGATTTCCCGGGACATGGGCGCTGCCATCATCGGCCAACCGGTGGTGGAAGCCCTGGAGTGTGATACGGCGGAGGACATGGCGGCCTGTCTGCGGGCCGCTTCCGTGGACGATATCCTCACCGCCCAGGGCGATAGCTGGTTCGTGCCGGCCTGGGGCGAAGGCATGCTTCCGCACTCTGCCCATACCGCGCTGACCAACGATGGTTTCCCGGATGATATCCCTGTGATGACCGGCAGCAACCTGCATGAAGGCCGCCTGTTCGTGGCGCTGGACGAAATCGACGGCATCCTGGCCCAGTCACCGGACCCGGTGGACTCCCGGGAGGAATACGACAGCGCCGTGGCCGCACTGCTGGCCAGCGACCCGCGAGGCCTGGACGCCCAGCAGATCGCCGACGACTACCTGGCCCGGCAGGACCCGCAGGCCAGCACCCGCTTCAGCCTGGCACTGGCCGCCATCCAGACGTCCTGGCGTTTTGGCTGCAACCAGGTGGCACAGGTGACCCAGCTATCCGATCAGGGAGTCAGCACCTACGGATACTGGTTCACCGACGATGAGGCCCCCAGCCTGTTCGGCAATCTGCCCATCAGCTTTGATCTGGGCGCTGCCCATGCCTTTGAAATCCAGTACATCCTTAACTCGGCGGACACCATGGCCGGGCGAGGCGCCGGTGACGGGCAGATAGCCCTGTCAGAACAGATGCTCGAGTACTGGAGCCAGTTCGCCAAATACGGCAATCCCAGCAGCAGTGACGGCACCGCCAACTGGGCCGCCTTCGCCGATGGCGGCCAGATCATGGAACTGAACCCCGCCACATTCGGGTCCGATGCCATGGTGGACATGGCCGAGATGAGCGACGGCTATCACTGCGATTACTGGACCAGCCCGCCGTTGCTTCCGCAGTAGACAACCCGCAGGTTTAATCTGCAGGAGCCTTGCAAGCAAGGCTCCTATTCCATGGCGAACACCGGCTCGCCCGGCTGCCACAGGCCATCGAGCTGCCGGCGAAACAGGGTCAGATCGCCACTGGTGCAGAACAGGGATTGCCCCTGCCCGGTGGTATCGGCCAGCAGCGACTGCATCTCCAGGCGACGCACCACTTCCCGGGCCACGGCCTGCTCGGTGCTAATGATCTGCACCGCCTCCCCCGCCACTTGGGCAATCTGTCGAGCCAGATAGTTGTAGTGGGTGCACCCCAGCACGATGGTATCCGCCCCTTCCGCCAGCAACGGCGAAACGTATTCTTCCAGCAAGGCCCGGGTCCGCTCACTGTCGAAATCCAGCGCCTCGATCTGATGGACCAGGTTGGGACAGGGCTGCACCACCAGTTTCACATTGCGACTGAAGCGGGCAGCCAGGGATTCAAAGGAATGGGTTTGCAGGGTACGCGGGGTGGCCAGCACCCCCACCACCGCGCTGCGGGTGGCCAGTACCGCCGGCTTCACCCCCGGCTCCACCCCGATGATGGGAATCGAGTAGGTCTCGCGTAGCTGGGCAATCGCCGAGGTGGTGGCGGTATTACAGGCCACCACCACCGCCTTGGCTCCGCGAGTGAGCAGAAAGTCGGTGATCACATGCATGCGTTCCCGAATAAAGGCATCGGACTTGTCGCCATAGGGAGCATGCAGGGAATCCGCCACATACAGAATGTCCTCCCCCGGCAGCCGCTCACGCACTGCCCGGGCCACGGACAGGCCACCAATGCCGGAGTCGAAAATGCCGATGGGGGATGAAAGGGTCATGCGGGGATCGTCTTCAGTCAGGGCCGGTACTTGGCGTCGCAAACCGCGCGCCATTGTAGCGCAACCGGCCACAAAAGGCGTGACGCGTTACCGGAATGCCGCCTCACTCGTGCTGAAGGATATTGAGGAGCTGGCCGAACGGGTCGCGCACATAAAAACGCCGCACCCCCCAGGGTTCACTCACCGGACCATACTCGATGGGCACTTCGGCCTGTTCGAACCGACTTAGCGCTTCCTGCAGATTATCCACCTCGATGGACAGGTCCGGCACCGAGGTATCGGACCCTCCCTCAGAGCCAAAACTGATCTGGACCCGCATGGTTTCATCACTCCCATAGGTACGGAACCAACCGTGATCCATGAGCACATCCAGCCCCAGGATACCGCCATAAAACGCGTCTGCCTTTTCCGGGTCACCGGTGGTGGTGTTCGACATGATGCGTTTGACTTTCATGATGTCTCCGTGATTTTTCCATGGCGTTTTAAAAGTTCGCCTGTTCGCTCTTCAAGCTTTCCCGTTCCGCCTTTTCTTCTTCCAGCTTTTTCCGGTACTTGGTGATTTTTTCTTTATCTCCTTCTTGCAGGGCCTCTTCAAGATCATCCCGATACTCGGCCATATCCGCTTCTGATGCTTCGATATCCTCCGCCAGCTCCTGGTAAAGCCCCTCATCCGTGCAGTTTTCATTTGCCGCGGAAAGCGCCTTTTGCAACCCGGCTACCTGGTGGGCATTGCCCTTTTTTTCCGCTTCGTCTCGCTGCCTTTCCATTTCGCAGAACTTGCGGTCACAGCCTGTCATTTCGGCACACTCCGGGGAGGCCATTGCTGTTGCGGAAAGGCAGGCAACCGCGAAAGCAGATACCCTGAACAGTACTCCGACGTTCATCTTTTCCATGATTTCCACTCCCTGGCTTGTCAGCCGTTTCCATCGGCCGGTAATGGCCAAACCCGAATCCAGCCCGCTTATTGACAGTACAAGAGAACGGCCCGATTTCACATCCGCCAGGCAATGGCTCACTGGAGGGCTGGTGCCGCCCCACCAGCCGCTTCCCGCGCCCCTTTCTCCGCCGCTACACTGGGCCCATGACACGTTTGCTGGTGGTGCTGCTTGCAGGGCTATTGTCGTTGCCGGTCTGCAGCCAGGGCGATAACGACAACGTAACAGTGCTGGTGGTGCGCCATCGCTGGCATACCGGCATTGTCTTTCCGGCGGACCGGCTTTCCCCTTCGCTGTCGTTTCTCTCTGATTATTTTTCGCAACCGGCCTTTTATGAAATCGGCTGGGGCGATGATGCTTTTTACCGGCAGGACAACAATACCTGGCTGCTGATCCGCGCCATGCTGTGGCCCACCGACGGCGTGCTGCATGTAGTGGGGCTGGATCGGCACCCGGCAGAGCTGCCCCATGGGGAAATCCAGGCGCTGTGTGTCAGCAGTGCGCAACTGGAAGCGCTACAGCAAGCCATCGCCGGGGATTTCGTGCTCAACGATGACGGCCAGCCCGCCGATGCCGACCCCGGCCTGTATGGGGACAGCCGCTTCTTCCCGGCACAGGGCACCTTCTGGTTCGGCCATACCTGCAACACCTGGACCGCACAGCGGCTGGAAACCCTGGCTATCCCCATGAACCGCCTGACCCTCACCGCCGGCGGCGTGCTGGAGCAACTGCGCGGACAGACCGCCTGTCGGAACCCCGACGATTATTAAACAAAATGGTTGAATATCATTTTTTGCCCTCCTATATTAAACCGTATGGTTAAACAAAAAGATCCACAGCTGGATGCAATCTTTGCCGCACTTGCCGACCCCACCCGGCGGGCCATGCTGCAACAACTGGAGCACGGCCCCTGCAGTGTCGGCGAACTGGCGGAACCCTTTGCCATGTCGTTCGCCGGCGCCTCCAAGCATGTAAAGGTGCTGGAAACCGCCGGGCTCATCCGCCGCGACATCCAGGGGCGCACGCATCGCTGCCAACTGAATGCGGCCCCCATGGCCGAAGCTGATGCCTGGCTGCAGCGCTACCGGGTGTTCTGGACTGACAAATTGGATGCACTGGAACAGGCGCTCAAGGACGGCGACTGACAGGAGGTTCACCATGGAAAAGGATGTACGATTCGAGGATGCCACCACGCTGACGGTGGAACGCACCCTGCCCGGCCCCATTGAACGGGTCTGGGCCTACCTGACGGACCCGGACAAACGGGCCCGCTGGCTGGGCGGCGGCGTACTGGGGCAATTTGTCGGCGGCGCAGTGGAAATCCATTTCCGCCATCAGGACCTGTCCGGGGACAAACAGCCCGCTCCGGAGAAATATCGACACCTGGAAGACGGCGCCACCCTGACCGGCACCATCACCCGCTTCGAGCCACCCCATGTGCTGGCTCATACCTGGGGGGACAACGAGGGCGAAGTCACCTTCGAACTCACCGAAGACGGTGACCAGGTCCATCTGTTGCTGACCCATCGCAAGCTGCCCACGGATCTGGATACCCGCACCAGCGTGGCCAGCGGCTGGCACACCCATTTGGGCAT
Organism: Pseudomonadales bacterium; assembly: GCA_022360555.1. GTDB lineage: Bacteria > Pseudomonadota > Gammaproteobacteria > Pseudomonadales > Alcanivoracaceae > Alcanivorax. The sequence goes on along the minus strand of JAKSCQ010000063.1, from coordinate 2,831 downwards.
TCTCGTCGAGGACCTGAACGGCCAGGCGCGCAGTGCGTTCTGGCCACGTCATACGGAACTGGAAGCCCACTACCGCAAGGTTTTGGCGTAAAAGGAGGATGGATGAGCACTGAACTGACGATACAACTGATGTTCCAGGGGCAAGCCAACGATGCTCTGGCGCTTTATGCCGAAGTGATCGAGGACTTTTCCCTGGTTCGCAAGGCGTTCTACGGCCCGGACGGGCCCGGCCAGGAAGGCAGTGTGCAGGAAGCGGTGTTTACCATCGGCGACCGCAAAGTGCATTGCATCGACAGTCCGGTGCCCCATGATTTTGATTTCACGCCGTCCACATCGTTGTGCCTGACGCTGGAGACACAGAAACAGGTGAAACAGACCTTTGCCGCCCTGGCAGAAGGCGGCCAGGCCCTGATGCCACTGGATGATTACGGTTTCAATCCGTTGTTCGGCTGGGTGCAGGACCGCTTCGGCGTTTCCTGGCAACTGATGCTGGCACAACCGTAGGGCGGGCACTGCCCGCCCTACGCAATATCAAGGCTGCTCTTTCTTGCCCCGGGCATGCTCAAGCAGGTCATCCACGTATTCCTGCTCTTCATGCAGGTCGTCGACATTTTGCGGCGCCGCCGGCAGCACCTGGTTGAGAATCACCGCCACCAGACCACACAGGCTGATGCCCTGCAGGGTGAAATCCCCATTGCCCATCACCATGCCTCCGATACCGAAGATCAGGGTGACCGCCACGATCACCAAATTGCGCTGGGCGTGCAGATCCACCCGCGCCTTGATCAGGGTATTCATGCCCACACTGGCAATGGAACCGAACATGAGAATCAGGATGCCGCCCATGACCGGGGTGGGAATGCTCTGCAACAGCAGGCCGAACTTGCCGATAAAAGCCAGGGCAATGGCAAAGAATGCCGTCCAGGTCATCACCACCGGGTTGAACACCCGGGTGAGCATCACCGCACCGGTCACCTCGGAATAGGTGGTATTGGGAGGCCCACCGAACAGGGCCGCCGCCATACTGGCCACACCGTCACCGCTCAGGGTACGGTGCAGCCCCGGCTTCTTGATGTAGTCCTTGCCGGTCACATTACTGATCGCCAGCACATCCCCCACATGCTCGATGGCCGGCGCCAGCGCCACCGGCACCATGAACAGAATCGCCGGCCAGTGAAAACTCGGCGCCACGAAATCCGGTACCGCCACCCAACTGGCCTGCTGCACCTGGGTAAAATCCACCATGCCCATGAGCAGAGCCGCGATGTAGCCGGCCACCACCCCGCAGAGAATCGGCAACAGCCGAAACAGGCCGTGGCCCAGGGTAGCCACCAGCATGGTGGTCAGCATGGCCACCATGGACACCAGCAGCGCCTCGCCGTAGGGGAAAACCCGCTCGGCACCGTTGCCGGTCATGCCCATGGCAAAGTTGACCGCCGTGGGTGCCAGGCTCAAGCCAATCACCATGATGATTGGGCCGGTAACCACTGGCGGCATCAGCCGGTGCAGGAAGCCCGGGCCACGCCATTTCACCAGGGCACCGAGAATCACGTAGACGATAGCGGTGCAGAACAACGCCCCCATGGTGGCGGACACGCCCCACTGCTTGATGCCATGGGCAATGGGCGCCACGAACACGAAGGACGATGCCAGGAATACCGGCACCGACCGTTTGGTAATCCACTGGAACAGCAAGGTGCCAATGCCGGCGGTAAACAGGGCCACGCTGGGGTCCAGCCCGGTGAGCAACGGCATCAGCACCATGGCCCCGAAGGCCACGAACAGCATCTGGGCGCCAATCAGGATGATTTTCCAGTTCCAGAATCCGGGCTGGCTCATGCAGCGCTCCCTTTAGCGGGTACCAAAAATCTTGTCACCGGCATCACCCAGACCCGGCATGATGTAACCCTCGTCGTTCAGGCCCTGATCCACCGACGCGGTATAGATGTCCACGTCAGGATGGGCGGCCTTCACCTTCTCGATTCCTTCCGGAGCGGCCACCAGCACCAGTGCACGGATCTGCGTGCAGCCAGCCTTCTTGAGCATGTCGATACAGGCCACCAGGGAGCCACCGGTAGCCAGCATGGGATCAATCACCAGTGCCACACGCTCATCAATGTCATGGGCCAGCTTTTCAAAGTAGGCAACGGGTTCCAGTGTCTCTTCATTCCGGTAGACCCCCACTACACTCACCTTGGCACTGGGAATCAACTCCAGCACCCCGTCCAGCATACCGATACCGGCGCGCAGGATAGGCACCACCGTGACCTTCTTACCCTTGATGCGCTGGGCCGGGGCCGGCCCCATCCAGGTGTCCACCTGGTAATCCTCCAGCTCCAGATCACTGGTGGCTTCATAGGTCAGCAGGCTGCCCACTTCCGCGGTGAGCTGGCGAAAACTGCGGGTGGACAGGGTTTTCTGGCGCAGCAGACCCAGCTTGTGTTTGACCAGAGGGTGTGCAATTTCGTGGACAGTCATGGGCAGGCTCCTTCACCGGCAACAGGATAATCAGCCCGGGTATTGTGACGGTTACGGCACAAAAGTCACGGTTGCCCTGTCTTCCAGCCGGCAGCGGTGATAGCGTCAACATAAAAGAAAAAAGGAGCCGCCGTGGACAAACCCCTTGCCCAAATGAGCCGAAAAGAGTTTGTTTATGAGTGTGCCGCCCGAGCCTTGGCGGCCAGCTTTTCCAACCCCACGGCCAAGCCGTCCATCGCCAGCATGGTGCGCGATGCCGACAAACTGTGGGATGAACTGCAGGAATGGGAAAAAACCGGACAGGAGTCACAGCCATGAAATACCTTGTTAGCGTTCTCGTTATGCTGCTTGCC
>JAKSCQ010000064.1 GCA_022360555.1 Pseudomonadales bacterium | reverse complement strand
TCCTTGCCGCCCCTCTCCCTCTACATCCACACCCCCTGGTGCGTGCGCCAGTGTCCCTATTGCGACTTCAACTCCCATGAGCGGGGGGCGTCGCTGCCGGAGGCGGGGTATCTGCGGGCTCTGCTGGACGATCTGGATCAGGATCTCGCCCTGGTCGGGGACCGGGCGGTGGAGACGGTATTTATTGGCGGGGGCACGCCGAGCCTGCTGTCCGGTGACTTCTACCAGAGCCTGTTTGATGGCATCCGCGCCCGGCTCAATCTGGCCCCCGACGCCGAAATCACCCTGGAAGCCAACCCGGGCACGGTGGAAGCCGGTCGCTTCGAAGACTTTCGGCAAGCCGGCATCAACCGGCTCTCCATCGGCGTGCAGAGCTTCAATGCGCATCACCTGCAGGCCCTGGGCCGCATTCACGACGCCAACGCCGCCGTGGCAGCCGCCCGGCAGGCCCGGGCCGCCGGGTTCGATAACGTCAACCTGGACATCATGCATGCCCTGCCCGGCCAGACCCATCAACAGGCCCTGGACGACCTGGCCCAGGCCGTGGCGCTGCAGCCCAGCCATCTAAGCTGGTACGAACTGACCATCGAGCCCAATACTGTCTTTTACCGCGCACCGCCAGAACAACCCGACGCCGACCAGATGGCCGACACCGAACAGGCCGGCTTTGCCCTGCTGGCCAGACATGGCTACCAACGCTACGAAGTTTCCGCCTTTGCCCAACCCGGCCGCCATTGCCGGCACAACCTGAATTACTGGGAATTCGGCGACTATCTGGGCATCGGTGCCGGCGCCCACGGCAAGGTCACCGCGGACGATGGCACCCCCTGGCGTTATCAGAAGACCCGCAAACCCGAGGATTACCTGGCGAACCCCGCCGGGGCACGGCGCCAGCACCAGCCCATCCCCGCCGAAGACCGCCTGTTCGAGGCGCTGCTCAACGGTCTGCGACTACCGGCAGGGGTTTCGTTACAGGCTGTAGCGGACAGGACAGGGCTTCCTGCGGCACAATGGGCAACGAAACTGGGGGATTTGCAGCGGCAGGACTTGCTACAGATCACCGACCGACAGGTCCGTTGCACCGATAATGGCCTGCGGCATTTAAACGGGGTATTGGAAAAATTGGCCAGCGTGCTCTGACCAAAGGCGCTTGATGGCCTTACCAATGCTATTCACACTGAATGGCAGTAAATACAAAAGAACGACGACTATGATCAAGACAAAAAGCGGGCGCGAGCAGGCGCTGGCAGAACGCGAACAGCTCTTTATCGAATCCACCCGTCAGCAACTGTGCAAGGAGGGCCTGCTGGGCATCCAGATGGCCGCCATCGCCCGTAGCTGTAACTTTGCCACTGGCACCCTTTATCACCATTTTGCCTCCAAGGAAGACCTGCTGATGGCGGTCGGCACGTCGCTGACCACCACCCGCCGCGAATACTTCCAGCGCGTGGCGGATTCCGACCTGAACACCCGCGACAAGATGCTGGCCTTCGTGGTGGCCTACGCCCTCTTCGCCCAGCACCACCCGGAACATTTCCGGCTGGAGCAATACATCATGACCGAAGTGGTCTGGCAGGCGGCCTCCAGCAATCGCCGCGAACAGTTCCTGGAAGCCACCCAGCCCATCGGCCGCATGGTCGAGCAGGTCGTTACCGATGCCATGAACAAGGGCGACCTGGACACTCACGGCCTGGCACCGCTGGCATTCAGCATCGGGCAGTGGTCCATGAGCATGGGCATGCACACCCTGATCCACGCCGAAGGTGTGCTGGACATGTACGCCCTGAAAGACCCCTACCGCATGCTGCTGCGCAACTCGCAGCTACAGCTCAATGCCATGCAATGGCAGCCGGTGGTTGAAGATCCGTTTGATGACAAGGCACTGGAAGAAAAAGTCAGCACACTGTGCAACGCCCTGTTCGGCGATCTGTGTGATGGCAAGAAGGGCTGCCTGAGTCTCGACAGCAATGGTTTGACAGACTGATCAACAGGCCCTGCAGGGATGCAGGGCCTGTTATAGGGTTTCGAATCCCCTGAGGCTTATTCCGCGGCAGCGACTTCGCGCTCTTTCTGCTCGCTGGCCTTTTCCGCCTTCAGGCTTTCATGCTGAGCCGGCGTACAGCCCAGGCAACGAATGAACGTATTCTTGGCTGGC
>JAKSCQ010000117.1 GCA_022360555.1 Pseudomonadales bacterium | reverse complement strand
TTGGGAACGGGCCGGCACCAGCCCGGAACTCCGGGAGCTGCGACTGTAACGCTAAGGAACCTCTGAATAACTCCTTGCATGCTCAGTCTTTCAGGCTGGCCCACAATCTAGGCGCACTTTTGAAGGCATGCTGGTTGCCTGTCGAGAAAGTGCAACAACGAGTGTGGGTTAGCCTGGGAGACCCGGAGGGCGCGGCCTGGAGCGCCCATCTGCTGCGCCTTGCCTCTCGGAAAGGGAACAACCCTGACCATCGAGACAAGACACAACAGCTGAACGCTCCAGGCCACGCTGAGCACGCAAGGAGTTATTCAGAGGCTCCCAAGGTTCGCAACACGACCTGGCGACAAAATGAACGCCGGCGCGGTTGCGTATAGACTCCAAACAGGCTCTAGCCGCCGTGGCCATGTCGCGGATGTTCAGGGGGTAACGGGCAACGGCCGCTCGAAACCCGCTTCCGCCACGCTCTGGCGGGCGAGCTGGCGCGCCTGATCATCCTGGTAGGGGCCAATCCAGACGCGGAAAAGGTCATCGCCTTCGCGGATGCGTGTCTGTACCCCCAGCCGATTCTGTAATTCCTGTTGCATGCGTTGCGCACTGGCCCGGTCCCGGAAGGCGCCGGCTTGCAGGTAGAGTTGCCCGGGCGTGTTCGGGGGAGGGCTGTCCACCGCGGCCCGCACAGCGGTGGGAACCGTGCTGCTGGGGGCATCGCCCGGCTTGTTTGAGGTCAGCGCTTCCACCCGTACGTGGCCGGTGCCTTGCTGTTCGATGCCCAGTCGCACGGCGGCGGCCCAGGACAGGTCAATGATGCGGTCTTCATGGAAAGGCCCCCGGTCGTTCACCCGTACGACCAGGCTTTTGCCGTTGTCCAGGTTGGTGACGCGCACATAGGTGGGCAGCGGCAGGCTGCGGTGGGCGGCGGTGAACTGGTACATGTCGAAGGATTCACCGCTGGAGGTGCGGTGGCCGTGAAATTTCTGGCCGTACCAGGACGCCTGGCCTTCGGCAATGTAGCCCTCGGCGCTGGGCAGCACTTCATAAGACTTGCCCCAGACACTGTAGGTCCGGGGGTTGCCGTAACGGCTGCGGGGCTCGTTTTTGGGTATCGGCTCGGGCAGTTGCGAGACATCGCGGCGCTCTTTGGGCGGGGTGTCCTGGGCCATGCTGTAACGGTCCGAGCCGGGCGCCCCGTTATGGGACGGGGTGCCGGAGCCGGACGGGCCCGGTGCGGTGGCACAGGCTCCCAGAAAGGCGGTTGCCAGCGTTACGGTGGCCAGGCGTTTCATTGTTCACGCTCCAGTGCCTCGGCGATCTGTCGGGACAGTTGTAGCACGGCCATGGCGTAGAGGCGACTGTGGTTGTAACGGGTAATCACGTAGAAGTTGTCGGTGGCCAGCCAGAACTCGGTGCCTTCCGTGCCCGCCAGATCCAGCAGGGCGACGCGGGTGTCATCGGGCAGGTCGAAGCAGTACTGGCTGATTACCTCGCTGCCTTCGCAACTGATCGGTGTGACACCGGCCTGGCGGGCCCGGGCCAGGGTGAAGGAGGGCTTGTAGCCCTTTTTCGCCAGTGGTGGGTAACCGGTGCCCGTCACCCGGGCCCGGGCGGCCACGGGCAGGCCGGGTTGCCAGTTGTGTTCGTGGAAGTAGTTGGCCACCGAACCGATGGCATCCACGGGGTTGTTGACCAGGTCGGTTACGCCATCGTTGTCGAAATCCACCGCGTAGGCCTGATAGCTGGTGGGGATGAACTGGCCATAGCCCATGGCACCGGCATAGGAGCCGGTGATGGTTTGCGCGTCAATGTGAGCCTGCTGTTCCAGTTCGAACAGGGCCTTGAGCTGCTTGCGGAAAAAACTGGCGCGGGGCGGGTAGTCGAAGCCCAGGGTGGTCAGGGCGTCGATGGCCCGGTAGGTACCCATGTGCTGGCCGTAGCGGGTTTCCACGCCGATGATGCCGAGAATGATGTCGCGGGGAACGCCGTAGGTTGCTTCGGCGCGGGCCAGGGTATCGGCGTGGGTGTGGGCGAATTCCAGCGCCTGCTGGACACGGCTCTCCTGCAAAAAGATTTTCTGGTAGGTGGCCCAGGTATGGGTCTTCTCCGCCGGGCGGGCGATGGATTCAAGAATCTTCGGCTGACACTCGGCACTGTCCAGCACTTGCCGGATACGGGATTCTTCCAGCCCGTCGGCAACCAGCTCCCGGATCATGGCCTCGGCCTGCGGCCGCTGGCTATAGGCGGAGGTTTCCGGGCAGGTGTGTTCGGCGAGTGCCGGCAGGGAGGTGAAGGCCAATAGTGCGGACAAAATGCCCTGGTAGGAACGACGCAAAGGGGTATCTCCTGTTCTCATTATTCCCGTGGACCGTGGCACGGTAATTTAGTGCCCGACCGGGCGTAAAAGACGAGAAGCGAAAGGCGTAAAAAGAATGGATTGGCTTTTCGCTACTTTCAACTCGCAACTCGCTTCTAGTAACTCATCAGCCGTCGATGGGTGTGAACGGACATCAACATCCCGAAGCTGGCGAGCAGGGTGACAATGGAGGTGCCGCCGTAACTGATCAGGGGCAAGGGTACCCCGACCACGGGAAGCAAACCGGACACCATTCCCATGTTCACAAACACATAAATAAAAAATGTCATGGTCAGGCTGGAGGCGAGCAGGCGGGAAAAAGTGTCCTGGGCCTGCCAACTGATAAAGAACCCCCGCCCGACAATGACCAGATACATGACCAGCAGGACGCAGACACCGATCAGGCCGAACTCCTCGCTGAGGACCGCCAGAATGAAGTCGGTGGAGGACTCGGGGAGGAAGTCCAGCCGTGACTGGGTACCGTCCAGCCAGCCCTTGCCATCCACGCCGCCGGAGCCGATTGCTGTCTTCGACTGGATAATATTCCATCCGGTTCCCCGCGGGTCGGCTTCCGGGTTGAGGAAGGTGTCCACCCGGTTGCGCTGGTAGTCGTGCATGACAAAGAAGTACATCAGCGGGGCGGCGGTGACGACCAGCAGCACGGCAATGGCGATCAGTCGCCAGGACAGCCCCGCCATGAACAGGACGACCAGGCCACTGGCGGCAATCATGATGGCGGTCCCCAGGTCCGGCTGCAGGCCAATCAGTGCGGCCGGCAAGCCCAGCAGTACCAGGGCCGCCAGCACATCGCTCAGCCGTGGTGGCAGGGTGCGTTCACTGAAATACCAGGCCACCATGGCCGGCACCGCCAGTTTCATGACCTCCGACGGCTGGAAACGGCCAAAGCCGGGGATGGACAGCCAGCGCTGGGCGCCCTTGGCTTCCGTGCCTGCCACCAGCACCAGAATCAGCAGGATCAGCCCACCGGAATAGATGAAAGGCGCCCAGAAACGATAGCTGCGCGGCGGGATCTGGGCGAGCAGAAACAGCGCAAAAAGCCCGGCACCGAAGCGCAGGCACTGGCGGATCACCAGGTCCATGCTTTCGCCGCTGGCGCTATAGAGGACGGTGAGCCCGCCAAACATGAGCAGCAGCAGGCTTGCCAGTAGTGGCGAGTCCAGGTGCAGCCGTTCGGCCAGACCGGGAGAGAGGGCGGAGCCCCCATGGCCCGGCATCTGGCGGATAAATTCACGCTGGCTCATGGCTCATCCTCGGACGCATTGGTGGCGCTCATGGCATCATCGAACACCGGTGGGACGTTCAGCTCGCCGTCCTTGTCCAGCAGCCAGGCATCCATGACCTGGCGGGCCACCGGCCCGGCGGTGGAACCGCCGTGGCGGCCATTTTCCACCAATACCGCCACGGCGATGGCGGGCTTGTCCGCCGGGGCGAAGGACACCATCAAGGCATGGTCGAGCATACGCTCGGCCAGTTCTTCCTCGTTGTAGGTCTCGTCCTGGCCCACCGAGAATACCTGGGCGGTGCCGGATTTCGCGGCCATGTCGTATTTGGCGTCCACCGCCATGATCCGGGCGGTGCCGCGCGGCCCGGTCACATCCACCATGGTCTGGGTCATCCTTTCCCAGTGGCTTTCATCATTGAGCACGATGTCTTCCCGTTCCACCGGCCGCCGCTCGCCGCCGATGGAGGGGATCACCTGGCTGCCATGGTTGGCGGTAATGGCGGTGGCGGTGGCCAGTTGCAGGGGAGTGGCGAGAACAAAACCCTGGCCGATACTGGCGTTGATGGTGTCGCCGTGGAACCAGGGGCGGCCGCGGGCGGCCTTTTTCCACTGCTTGGACGGCATGATACCCACCGACTCGTTGAGCAGGTCAATGCCGGTGGACTGGCCCAGGGAGAAGCGGGTCATGTAGTCATGCATGCGCTGGATGCCCAGTTTGAAACCCATGTCGTAGAAATAGGTGTCGCA
>JAKSCQ010000065.1 GCA_022360555.1 Pseudomonadales bacterium | reverse complement strand
CCGCGCCCCCTGGCTGACCCAGGGTTACCTGAACGATCCGGAAAAGTCCGAAGAGCTGTGGGCGGGTGGCTGGTTGCACACCGGTGACGTGGCGGTGATGACGGAAGACGGTTGGCTCAAGATCGTCGATCGCATCAAGGACGTGATCAAGACCGGTGGGGAATGGGTCTCCTCCATCGACCTGGAAGGCCTGATCCTGCAACACGACGGCGTGGCCGAATGCGCCGTGGTGGGCGTGCCCGATGACAAATGGGGCGAGCGGCCGGTGGCCCTGGTCGTCAAGGGCGGCGAGGTGGATGAGGCGGCCATCAAGGCCCTGATCGAGGATTTCGCCGACAAGGGCATCATCAGCCGCTACGGCATCCCTGATCGGGTGATCTTCGTCGACGCCCTGCCGCGCACCTCCGTGGGCAAGCTCGACAAGAAGAAGATGCGTGCCGAAATGGTGTAATCGCGACACGCATCACACCAACACGCGGGAGCCGCGCAGGTTGGGCAGTCGCCCGATCTGCGCGGTTTTTTTATTGGTTCATCGCGCCTTGGCAGGCATTCAGATTGGTCGGACGTTTGACCCGGTATCACCTTTCCTCCAATCCGCGATGAACCCTTTATTGGCATGTTGCGTGACAGCGTGCTGCGCATTTATTGAATTATCTTCATTTTTTCCTGTCACCTTTACGCGCTGCCTGCGAATTACTTGCATAATTGGGCGCTAGGCTGGGTTTCCTACGGTTAAAAACAACACACGGAGAATCTAATGACGCGTATATTCGCGGGGCTGGTGCTGCTGGCATTGGTGGGGGCAGGGTTGTGGTGGGCCTGGCCGTCGGCGCCGGCAGCCATGGGGCAGCGGCCCCCCACGGTGGTGAATCTGGCCCCCAGCATTGAGCGTCCCCTGTATGACCGTGTGGAAGCCGTGGGCACGGCCCGCTCCGCCCAGGCCGTGGTGTTACTGGCTGAGGTGCCCGGCCGGGTGTCACAGATTCTCTTTCAGCAAGGGCAGCAGGTGAAAAAGGGCCAGGTGCTGGTGTCGCTGGATGACCGTAATGCCCGGGCCGAACTGGCCCGCAGCGAGGCGGAATACCAGCGGGCCCTGGACGATTACCGCCGCGGCCAGCAACTGGTGGAGCGCCGGGCGATTTCCCAGTCCGAGGTGGATACCTTCCGTACCACCCTGGAAGCGGCCAGGGCGAGCCGCGATGCGGCCCGCGCCAATCTCAACGATCACACCATCAAGGCGCCCTTCGCGGGCGTGGTCGGGCTGCGCCAGGTGGATTCCGGCGCTTACCTGCAGACCGGCGATGCCATTACCACCCTGGACAGCCAGGGCCAGATCGATGTGGATTTCCAGATTCCCGAACGCTACCTGGCCAAACTGGCTGTGGGCCTGACCGTGCAGGCGAGCAATGAGGCCTTCCCCGACCAGAGCTTCGAGGGCGTTATCAGCCACCTGGACTCCCGCGTCAATGCCGCCAGCCGCAGCCTCACGGCCCGGGCGCGGCTGGACAATCCCGGCGGTCGTCTGCGCTCCGGGCAGTTCCTGCGCATCTCCGTGCAACTGGCGGAACGCCAGGCTCTGCTGGTGCCGGAGCAGGCCATCATTACCCAGGGCGCGCAAAGCTATGTGTTCACCGTCAGCGAGGACAACACCGCGCGTCGTCACCCGGTCACCTTGGGTGGGCGCCGGGATGGCTGGGTGGAAATCACCAGTGGCCTTACCGGCCAGCCCGACATTATCGTCAACGGGCATTCCCGGCTGGGTAGTGGCCAGCCAGTGAAGGTGGTGGACAACCCGGAAGCCTTGCTGCCGGGGCAGCGAGCGTTGCTGGAACCCAGGGACGCCCCGTTGCGGGAAGCCGGCAGTGATAATGGAGCGGCGGCATGATCCTGTCCGATGTCTCCATCAAGCGGCCGGTGTTCGCCACGGTGATCAGCCTGTTGATCGTGGTGTTCGGCATCAGCGCGCTGATGAAACTGCCGGTGCGCGAATACCCGGACATTGATCCCCCGGAAGTCTCCATCCAGGTGGAATACGCCGGGGCGGCGCCGGAAGTGATCGATACCCAGATCATCCAGGTCATCGAAGGCGCGGTGGCCGGGGTGGAAGGGGTGCGCAAGATCGAATCGCGCAGCCGGCTGGGCTCCGCCCGTACCAGTGTGGAATTCAACCTGGATCGGGATGTGGATATCGCTGCCAACGATATTCGTGATGCGGTCTCCCGGGTGCTCAATCGTTTGCCCGAAGAAGCGGAAACCCCGGTGATCGCCAAGTCCGATGCGGATGCCCGGCCCATCATCTGGGTGACCCTGACCAGCTCCACCCTGGCCCCCCAGGAGCTCACCGATTTCGCCGAACGCTCCCTGGTGGACCGCTTTGCCGTGCTGGATGGGGTGTCGGAAGTGTTCATCGGCGGCGAGCGCCGCTATGCCATGCGCGTCTGGCTGGATCGCCAGCGCATGGCCGCCAACCAGATTACTGTCACCGATATCGAACAGGCCCTGCGCAGCAACAATGTGGAACTGCCGGCGGGGCGGCTGGAATCCAGTGCCCGGGCGTTTACCGTGCGTGCCGACAACCGCCTGGCCACCCAAAAAGCCTTCGAGCAACTGGTGGTACGCCGCCAGGGAGACTACCTGCTGCGGCTGGCGGATGTGGCCCGGGTGGAGCTGGGGGTGGAAAACGATGACACCGTGCTGCGCGCCAACGGCGAGACCGCCATCGGCCTGGGCATCATCCGTCAGTCCAAGGCCAACACCGTGGCGGTGTCCGATAATGTGCAGTCGGAAATCGACGCGGTGCGCAGCAGCCTGCCAGCGGATATCAGCCTGGATATCAACTACGACGAATCCCTGTTCATCCGGGCTTCCATCAAGGAAGTGCTGGTGACCCTGGGGATTTCCGTGGCCCTGGTGATCGCGGTGATCTACGCCTTCCTGGGCAACCTGCGCGCCACCCTGATTCCGGCGGTGACCATTCCGGTATCGGTGATCGGCGCCTTTATCGGTTTCGGGGTGATGGATTTTTCCATCAATGTGCTCACCCTGCTGGCCCTGATTCTGGCCATCGGCCTGGTGGTGGATGATGCCATCGTCATGCTGGAAAACATCCAGCGCCGCATCGACGAAGGCGAAAGCCGGCTGGTGGCCGCCTATCTCGGTGCCCGTCAGGTGGCGTTCGCGGTGGTGGCCACCACCCTGACCCTGGTGGCGGTGTTCGTGCCCATTTCCTTCATGGGCGGTGACGTGGGCCGGCTGTTCGGGGAATTCGGTTTCACCCTGGCTTCAGCGGTGATCATTTCCAGCATCGTCGCCCTGAGCCTGGCGCCCATGCTCTGTTCGCGCTGGCTGCACCGGCACAGCGTCAAGGAGCGGGAAGGCGAGGGCAACCTGCTGGAGCGGGGGCTGGGCAAACTCAACCGTGGCTATGGCCGTGCGCTGGCCGCATCCCTGGCCCGGCCCTGGCCGCTGGTGCTGGGCTGTGTCGGTCTGTGTGTGGTGGCGTTTCTGGTCTTCCGGCAATTGCCCCAGGAACTGGCACCCACGGAAGACCGGGGCGTCTTCATTATTCCGGCGTCTGCCCCCCAGGGGTCCACCGCTGATTACAGCGTCCACCATGTGAAGGAAGTGGAGAAGATCCTCATGCCGCTGGTGGAAAACGGTGAAGCGGAACGGGCCCTGTCCATTGTCGGGTTCCGCAACGTGCCGGAGCGGGCCTTCAGCATTGTTCGCCTGAAAGACTGGGACGAACGCGAACGCAGCCAGCAGGAGATCGTCAACGAAGTGCGCGGCAAGCTGTTCCAGGTAGCCGGCCTGCGAGCCTTTGCGGTGAACCCGCCAGGTCTGGGCCAGAGTGCCTTCGGCCAGGCTCTGGAAGTGGTGGTGGCCGGGCCGGATTACCAGCAGGTGCTCGAGTGGAGCGAAACGCTCATGGAAGCCATGCGCGACAACCCCAACCTGACCAGCATCGACACGGATTTCGAACAGACCCAGCCGCAACTGGACGTGAAGATGGACCGCGAGCGGGCCGCGGACCTGGGCATTACCGCCACGGACGTGGGCCAGACCCTGCAGGCCATGTTCGCCACCCTCACCGCCTCCACCTATGTGGATCGCGGGCGCGAATACGACGTGCTGCTGGAAGCGGAAGAAAGCGCCAGCCGTGGCCCGGACGATATATTGCCCATCTACCTGCGCGCCGACAACGGCGAACTGGTGCCGTTTTCCAGCGTGGTGGAACTGTCCACCGTGGGCGATGCCCCGGAACTGCGCCGGGTGGACCGCCTGCCGGCTATTACCCTGTCCGCCAACCTGGCCGATGGTTATGACCTGGCCTCCGCCATGAAGTATGTGGAGGAACAGGCCCGCGAGCGATTGCCGCTGGATGCCCGCATTGGCTACAAGGGCATGGCGGAAGAATTGCAGGAATCGTCCTCGGCTATCCTGATCACGTTTGCGCTGGCCCTGGTGATCGTGTTCCTGGTGCTGGCGGCCCAGTTCGAAAGCTGGATCCACCCGCTGATCATCATGCTCACCGTCCCCCTGGCCCTGGCCGGCGCGGTACTGGCCATTCGTGTCACCGGCGACAGCCTCAATATCTACAGCCAGATTGGCATGATCATGTTGCTGGGGCTGATGGCCAAGAACGGCATCCTGATCGTGGAATTCGCCAACCAGTTGCGCGATCAGGGCCTGGCGGTGAAAGACGCGGTCTACCAGGGCGCCATCGTGCGTTTCCGCCCGGTACTGATGACCGGGGTGTCCACCATCTTCGGCGCCATTCCCCTGGTACTGGCCACCGGCGCCGGCGCGGAAAGCCGCTTCACCATTGGCGTGGTGATTCTCGGCGGCCTGCTGTTTGCCACTGTGCTGACCCTGTTTATCATTCCGGTTCTGTACCAGTGGCTGGCGCCCTATGCGTCGCCGGCGGATGCGGTGAAGCAGCAGCTGGATAAAGAGATGGGCCAACCGCAGGAGTAGGAGCGTCGCTGGCGGCGCGATCCAGATCCTGTGCTACTGGAGAGGACGGAGTTGCAAGCTACAAGTTTCAAGCTACAAGGCGCGAGAAAGGGCGGCGCTGCATTACGGGCTGTGCCCGCGACCTCACAGCCTGAAACGCGGAATCCATTCTCTTCAGGCAGGCAGCGTGACAGTTTCGCGTTGCAGCTTGAAGCTTGTAGCTTGCCGCTGTACTCATGACCGACTATGAACTGATCCGCAGCAAACGCCGCAGCCTGGAATTACGGGTTCTGGAAGACGGCCGCGTGCAGGTGCGCGCCCCACAACGTGCGCCCTTGCGCATGGTGCAGGCGTTTGTGGACAGTCGGCGTGGCTGGATTAGCGAACAGCAGCAGCGCCAGGCCAGCCGTCCCCGGCAACGTTGGCAGGATGGCGCGACCTTTTTCTTTCGTGGCAATCCACTGGTACTGGATGTCTCCAGCGGACGCACCTGGGTCACCGTTGCCGGCCGTTATCTACAGGTTCGTGTCCCCGAACCGGATAGCGAGGCCAGCGTGCAGCAGGCGGTGGAAAACTGGTTGCGCCGTCAGGCGCGGCCGGTGTTCGAGGACAGCATTGACCGTCAGTTCCCCTGGTTCGCCAGCCAGGGCCATGCCCGCCCGGCACTGCGGGTCAAGAAGATGCGCACCCGCTGGGGCTCCCTGTCCGCCCGTGGTTATATCAACCTCAACATGGCGTTGCTGCAATATCCGCCGGCGGCGCTGGACTATGTGGTGATGCACGAGCTGTGTCACCTGCAACACATGGACCACGGCCCCGGCTTCCACGCCCTCATGGACGCCCGCATGCCCGACTGGCGGCAACGCAAGGCCATGCTCGACCAGCCGCTTTTCCAACCCTGATCCTCCGGTCAGCAACGCCTTTTTGTAGGAGCGGCGCTTGAGCCGCGAACCGAGCGAAGCGAGGATTCTGGACAGGGTTTCCAACACCCTTCGCGGTTCAAGCACCGCTCCTGCGGTGGATGAAGGAAGCGTGTTGCGTCTGGCGTGATGCGTGTCGCGCCGCTTTCATCCAGACACAAAAAAACCCGCCGAAGCGGGTTTTTTTGAGCCGTGGCAGTTACTTATTCAGCAACTACGTTGGCAGCCTGAGGACCTTTGGGGCCCTGCTGGATCTCGAAGGAAACCTTCTGACCCTCGGCCAGGGTTTTGAAGCCTGAGCCGGTAATTGCACTGAAATGAACGAATACGTCCGCACCACCATCGTCCTGGGAGATGAAACCAAAACCCTTGGACTCGTTGAACCACTTCACAGTACCAGTAGCCATGTGAATCTATACCTCAAAAACT
>JAKSCQ010000066.1 GCA_022360555.1 Pseudomonadales bacterium | reverse complement strand
GGCACCCGCCTCTTCGCCCTCATCTCAACCCAGCGTCCGCACAAACTGGAGCAACGCGGCATTGACCTCCTGCGGGCGCTCTTGCTGGATCCAGTGTCCCACCTCGGGCAGCAGGATCACGTCCCGCAGGTCCTGGCAGACTGCCCCCAGGCTGTTGACGAGCTGTTCCCGGGTGGCACCGGCCAGGACCGAATCTCCCGCACCGCCGATAAACAGCGTCGGCATCTCAACAGTGGCGCCTTCAAGCTCCGGGGTGATTTCCCAGTTGCGGCGCAAGTTTCGGTAGTAATTCAGGCCGCCGCGAAATCCGGCGCGCCGCAACTCCTCAGTAAAGTAATCCAGCTCCTCCTGGGTCAGCCAGTCCGGCAGGGCCTTCGGTTTACCCAGCCGTTTGATCCAGCCCCCGGCCTTATAGTGTCGGTCGGTAATCTCCGGCGCCTCACGCGGTGCGCCGGGCGACTGATAGAGACGCAGCAGCAGGCCGTAAGGGTCGGCGTCATACTCAGCCTCGGCCACGCCCGGGGTCTGGTGGTACAAGACGTAGAAGAACCGGTCACCAAACTTCTGTTTCCAGGCTTCATCGTCCGGGCGTGAAGGCCGCCCCCGGTAGGGCACACTCATCGCCACCAGCCCCGAGAAGCGGTGCGGATACAGGAGAGCAGTATGCCAGGCCACGATCGCCCCCCAGTCGTGCCCGACAAGCAGCGCCTTGTCTTCGCCCAGCGCATCGAGAATACCGACGACATCGGCAGTGAGCTGGCGGATATCGTAATCCTCGACAGCAGTCGGGGCATCAGTGCTGCCATAGCCGCGCATATCCGGCGCCACCACCCGATACCCGGCCTCGGCCAGCGCCTGAATCTGGTGCCGCCAGGAGAACCAGGATTCCGGCCAACCGTGCACCATGACCACCAACGGCCCGGTCTCGCCCGCTGTCGCCAGACGCATGCGGATACCATTGACCTGCTCGAAACGAAAGCTGACACCGCTAATGGGAGCTTGTGAATTCATCCATTTGCTCATTGAATGACGCCAGGCAGATGGGGGGCTGGCCTGCGTCCTGAATGCATGCCACGCCTTTCAAGGGGCAGCGGCCCTGATTCATCAAAAACCGCTCTTCCCATGAATATTGGCCAGCCAGAATACCCTTCCCTTTGATGACAATGCCAATCGCCAGACCGGTTCGCCATGCAAGCATGGCTCCAACAAAACCAAAAAAGCCGCCTCCAATCCCTGGACGCGGCCTCTACGATTTCACCATCACCATGCCCGCCCCCGCGAGCGGTCAACTACCAATCATCAACTGTCAATTGTTCTCACGCCACTGCCGGCTGCGCCACCGAGTTCGCCCGTGCCACTGTCTCGGCAATCAGCTCACCAATGCGATCAATCACTGACGGCGGAAAGTCGTGCCCCATGCCGGGGATGATGGCCAGCTTGGCCCCCCGGATATAGCGGGCGGAGGCCTTACCACCGGCGGGGCGGATCAAGGGGTCGGCGCCGCCGTGCACCACGGTGGCCGGGCAGCGGATCTGCTTGAGATAGCGGGTCAGGCTGCCGGTGGCCAGGATGGCGGTGAACTGGTTGAGGATGCCGCGCGGGTTGATGCCCCGGGCCCAGCTCTGGCGATACATGGCATCCAGCTCGTCGCGGCCCTGGGGCAGGGTGCCGGCCAGTTTGCTCATCATTTCCAGCCCGAAGGCCACGAACTGGTCTTCGGTTTCCACTTTCACGCGAGGCGCCACCAGGGTTTTCAGGGCCGCCGGTTTCGGCGGAGGCAACAGGGGGCTGTTGTTGCTGGACATGATGGAGG
This sequence comes from Pseudomonadales bacterium, assembly GCA_022360555.1. Taxonomy (GTDB): domain Bacteria; phylum Pseudomonadota; class Gammaproteobacteria; order Pseudomonadales; family Alcanivoracaceae; genus Alcanivorax. The sequence continues at coordinate 1,565 of JAKSCQ010000066.1, read as the reverse complement.
TGAGCGACAGCACCCGGTCCGGATGGGTGCCGGCCATGAGCTGGCTGATCATGCCACCCATGGACGCGCCCACCAGATGAGCGCGCTGAATACCCAAGGCATCCAGCAAGCCGACGGTGTCGGCCACCATGTCATGGAGGGTATAGGGGCTGTCCACGGACAGGCCCACCATGCTGCGCAGGATCGCAGACAGGGGCCCTTGCTTGATGGGTTTGCGAATACGGGTGGACTTGCCCACGTCCCGGTTATCGAAACGAATGACGCGATATCCCCGTTGCGCCAGGTCGTCCAGCAAGGGCTCCGGCCAGAACACCATTTGGGCCGACAGGCCCATGACAAAGACTATCGGTTCCCCGTTTTCCGGACCGCGACTCTCGTAAAACAGCTCGATGCCATTACTGGTGACCGTGCCTGACTGCATATGCGCCCCTGAATTGTTGTACTGCGAGCAGTCCAACATAAAAAAGGGCCTACCAAACCACAAGGCACCGCCACCGAATTGCGACACGATTGGCCCGAAAAGCCGACGAGCTGTTCAAACCGTGATCGCCCGCCACAGCATATCGAACAGGGGGCCATGCTGATCGGCCATGCGGCCGGACCGGCCACGCAGCAGATGCATCTGGGAAATGCGCAGCAACACGCCATAGAAGAAGTCCAGCAGAATGGGCGTGGGCACCTGGTTGTTGAGAATGCCCTGCTCCTGCCCCTCGCGCAGCACGCCATGGGCCGCCGGGTGCTGGGGCCCGAAATTGATGGTGAAGTTGCGGATCTCAGTTTCAGCCATTGGCATCCGCACCCATGCCGGCGACGAACTTGGCCTGCTTGGCCTCGAGGCCGCGATTGAACCGGTTCCAGCTCACGACGAAGCGTTGGATCTCGCCCTTCCCTATCTCGTCGAGCCCGTCATGGGCGCTGACTGCGAAAACCACCCGCCTGTTCTCGACGCTGATGCACTCCGCATCGACTCTGACCGTCATGCCGGGCGGGGTCGGCGCACCGTGGGAGACATTGACGTGAACGCCAAGGCTCCCCTCGCCCTCCTCCAGGTGGGGTTCGAGAGCCTTCATGCAGGCCCACTCCATCAGGCCGACCATGAAGCCGGTCGCGAGTACGGCAGGCATCTGCTGGAATTCGCTGGCTTCGGGGTAGAGGTTAGGAACCGTCTTCTGCTCCGATACGACGAATTCCAGAGTATGGCTGGCGCCGGGCTTAAGGCTGTCCTTCATTTCTCAGCCTTCCCATTGGTGCCCTCTTCCGCCTTCTCGTCGCCCGGCAGCAGATATTCGGGCGCCTCCCAGGGGCTTATGAAGTCGAAGGAGCGGAACTCCTGATTGAGCTTCACCGGCTCATAGACCACCCGCTTCGCGGCGTCGTCATAACGCACTTCCACAAAGCCCGTGAGCGGGAAGTCCTTGCGGAGCGGATGTCCCTGGAAACCGTAGTCGGTGAGGATACGCCGCAGGTCCGGGTGATCGGTGAAGAGGATGCCATAGAGATCGAAGGCCTCGCGCTCGAACCAATTGGCCGCCGGGAAGATCGGAATAACGGTCGGCACCGGCACG
>JAKSCQ010000067.1 GCA_022360555.1 Pseudomonadales bacterium | reverse complement strand
CTGACTGAGGGCCATCCCCCACTTGCTGTCTTCCCAGTCTTCGCGGCCGGCCAGGTTGCGGCGCACCAGCGCATGCACCAGACGCACATGCAAGGTGCTGCGAAACCCCGGCGCAAAACGGCGCATCCCGCCGATTTCGGTACAATCAATCCACCACTTGCCGGTCTCCGCCACGCGCCGGGAGGCACCCTTATTCAGGGCGCCAGTCATCACCAACGACTGATTGAACCCGGACAACAGGTACCCCCCCATCAGCGCCAGATCCCGCAGTACGTATGGCGCCGTCATCCCCGTGGAATGAATAAACCGGGCGCCTTCGTCAGCCAGATCCATATCCACCCACGCCGGCCGTCGCTCCAGACTTTTGATAAAGCGGTAGAGAGGTTCCGGGCAATCCGGAATGGTCGCCAGCCCGTCGTGGATCGCCCGGTCGAACAAGGCTCGCGCCTCACGAGGGCCGTAATCCACCATCCAGTCCACCAGAGCGTCCATGGCCGGATCACCTTCCCTGAGGGCGTCCACAACGGCGGAAAACTCTTCATAACTCGGTGCCAGTTCACGGCCGAGCAGCTTTTTCAGCCAGGCCGGTGTCGGCTTTTGGGTCTTTTCGAACGGGCGAGCCCGGGTGGGAACATCATGTCTTTGTGTCTTGGGCATCACAGGCAACCTCCTCAAAGGTCTTGCATTGGCAGGAACCGTAATGCGAATATGTATTCGCATTCAATTCGCATTTGAGGCCCTATGCGCAAACGTCCCCAACAACAGCGCTCTCGAGTAATGGTCCAGGCTCTGATTGACGCCACTGGGAAAGTGATTCAGCAACAGGGGCTGGATAACACCACCACCGCCCGTATCGCCGAGGTGGCAGGGGTCAGTGTGGGCTCGCTGTATCAGTACTTCGGCGACAAGGACGCGCTGATTGCAGCGCTGATGAAAAGCCTGGCCGATGACATCGGCGCAGGCTTGAAACGGTTGCCGATTATGGACAGCGTGGATATGACTTCCATGGTCGGCAGTGCCATTCGTTTTGGCTTTGCCGTGCTGCATTCCCGTGACGGGCTTTACCTGGAGCTGGTACGCAACTGGCATCGCCTGCCCACCAACCAAGTGGTGGACGTGCTACAGCAGCATTTTATGGAACTGGCACGACTGTATTTCCTGCGCCACCATCAGAACTACCCGATTAGGAATCTGGAGGTGCGAGTCTTCATTGTCACCAACAGCGTTCTGTTCACCATGGTAAGACACATCAGCCAGGACAATGGATTGATTCGCGAGAATGAGCTGGCCGAGGAACTGACCCGTATGGTCGCCGGCTACATGGCCAGTCCACCGCCTCCCATTGAGGCCACCCCATGAATCCGGATCTGGCCATGACTTACTGCCGTATGATTGCCCAAAGCCTCGGGCTGGATCATACCGGCATGAAAGCCCTGGTGGATGGCACCGGTATCGACGTGGACACACTCCAGCACAGCAACGGGTTCATCGACTGGCCCGGCGCCTGCACTCTGATGGCTAATGCCAGGCAACTCAGCGATCAACCCGACATCGCCCTACAGACCGGCTTGCGCGCCCTACCCGCCATGCACGGCCCCATGGGCATGGCAGCGATGGCCAGTCCGACTCTGCGCGACGCCATGCAGCTGTTCGCCCGTTTCAACAACACCCGCACCCGTATCTTCAATACAGTGATGGAAGAAACAGCACAGACCATCACCCTTCGTCTGGAATTTGCTTACCCGCAGAGCCCGGCCGTACAGTTTCTTACCGAGTCGGCCATGGCCTCGGCCTACGCCTGCCATGTGGTGTTGCGTGGCAAGCCCATTGATGGCGGGAGCGTCTATTTCAATTATCCTCCGCCCGCCTGGGCCGACAGTTATCCGCAGGTTTTTCGTGGCACTGACATTGTGTTCAACGCCCCGGACGTTGCCATGAGCCTGCCCGCCAGCTATGGCGATGAATCCCTGCCCAGCCATGACCGGGATCTTCTCTGGATCGCCATCCAACAGTGCGAGGCGCGTCAGGAAGCACTACGTACACAGGGCACTGTCAGCGATCAGGTCCTCTCCCTACTGCACCAGCAACCCGGCAAAGCCAGCCTGGAAAACGTGGCCAACCAGTTACATATCAGCCCGCGTACCCTGATCCGCAAGCTCAAGCAGGAAAACACCCGCTTCCAGCAACTGCTCGATCAGACACTCAGCCGCCGGGCCGCCCAGTTACTCAGCCTGCCTCACTACACCGTCGCCGCCGTCGCCGAAGACCTCGGCTACACCGATGTGGCCAGCTTCCGCCGGGCCTTTCGACGCTGGTTCGGCACCAGCCCCGGCCACTTCCGCCAGGAATAACCCAAACACAATCTACAAGACGCGATAAAGGCTTTTGACTTCCTGGACTGCCCTGCCCGCGCCCGGACCTGTCACTGCGGGCACCGCTTTGCCAACCCCACAAGCCTTCCCGCGTTACAGCTTCAAGCTTGCGCCTTACCCCTGTCACTTTTCATCCCCCTGTTGTCAGCTTCCGCGCTCACTGTCCAAGCCGATTACGGCAACACTGGACGAAAGCACCACTGGAGACTGGCGCAATGCAAAACGCTGACAATGACAATGAACTGGCCCGCCTTAAGGTTTCCCCGCCGCTGGCCTGGCCAACCGTAGCCATTCTTGTTGGTTCCCTGACGGCCATCGTACTAACCTGGGTTCTGGTTCCCAGCGATATATGGCCACTCTGGCTGGGCATGATCGTCAACAGCATTGCCGGCTACGCCCTTTTCACACCGGCTCACGAGGCCATCCACCGCGCTGCGGCACAGAAGTCATCTACCAATGACTTCCTGTTGTCCGCAGCAACCTTTGTGGCCGTACCCTTTGGCAAAGGCAAACTGTTCCGCCTGCTTCACATGCGCCACCACCGCTTTGCCAACGACCCGTCAAACGACCCTGATCACTGGATTGCCAGCAGCCTGTGGACCATGCCTTTATGGGGTTTTTGGCCTTATTTCTACCTCTACAAGTTCCTGCGCAACCCGGCCATGCTGCCCAGTGTGACAGTATCCGAGATTGTCCGGGAGATTGTCGTGGCAGCGACCATCTTCGCTGCCCTATTAATCCTGTCCCCTTTCTATATGCTGACCCTGTGGTTGATCCCCACCTACTTCGCTTTCTTCCTGATGTGTCTGGTATTCATGGTGCTGCCGCACTACCCGCATACCGGACGCCAGGATGAAGATCCGCATACCACCGCACTAATGCGCATGGGCAAAGAGTGGCTTCTCACACCGTTGTTGATGTACCAGAATTATCATCTGGTGCATCACCTGTATCCCACCGTGCCCTTCTATCGCTACGGCAAAGTCTGGAAAGCCCGTGAACAATATCACCGCGAGCATTCCGGCAGCATGATTATCCGTCCGTTCCAGCTTGGCCCCGATGGCACCCCCCGGAAAGAGAACCACAATGACTAAAACCGTGCTGATCACCGGTGGTGCCGGCGGCATTGGCCGCGAATTCTGCAAGCTGTTCAACAACGATGGTTACCGCATCGTGGTCTTCAGCTTGCTGCAGGAAGAGCTGGATGCCCTGGGCAACGACCTGAAAGCCCAACGCAGTGACGTGGCCTACCACGGCGTACAGATGGACCTGTCACAGCCCGACGCCGCCGAGCGCATCGTGGAATGGCTGGACAAGGAAAACATGGAACTGGACGTGCTGGTGAACAACGTGGGCTTCGGCATGATGGGCGAACACGTTGAACAGGACAGCCAAAAACTGGAACGCATGCTCACCCTTAACAACATCCTGCTCAGCAAGTTGTGCATGCTGGTGGGCGCGAGAATGAAAGCCCGGGGCCAGGGCAAGATCATGAACATCGGCTCGCTCGCCGGTTTCTGCCCCATGCCCTTCTTTGCCGCCTACAGTGCCAGCAAGGCGTTCGTGATCAACTTCAGTGCCTCCCTGCATGAAGAGCTGAAGCCCTACGGCGTACAGGTCACCTGCTTCTGCCCCAGCACCACGAAAACCGCCTTTCTGGACACCGCCCAAAGCGAGCACCAGAGCACCAGCGGTATTACCAAATTTGTCTCTGCCCAGATCGCCACCCCGGAAGACGTGGCCAAGGCCGGCTACAAGGCGCTGAACAGAAAACAACGCTACGCCCTGCCCGGCCTGTCCGTGACCCTGCAAAGCATCTGGATCCGCATCATGCCGCTTCGAATCATGGCGAACTTTGTGTACAAAAAATCGGTAAAGGAAGGCAGTTAACCACTCCACTGTAGGGTGCACTGAGCCTAAGCGAACTGCACCATCAAACGCCGGAACGGTGCAGTTCGCTTAGGCTCAGTGCACCCTACACACTACCCTGGCGCTTACTGTATGGGATCGAATTTTTGCCTCGCTGTCGCTCGGTTCGCGTGCAGGTACGCTCCCACAGCAGCAGTAAAGTCTTTACCTAAACGCAAAGGCCGCGCCCATGGGCGCGGCCTCTTTCCTTTCGGTCACCACCACGCACTAATCGCGCAGCTATTAACTATTCACTGTTAACTATTAATTGCCTTTTACCGTACCAACCACAAACTCAACTGCGGGATATAGGTGATCATCAGCAAGGCAATGATCAGCACCAGCATGAAGGGAATGGTGGCCGCAAACAGTTCGGTGACTTTTTTCCTGAATCGATAGCTGGCGATGAACAGGTTCATGCCCACCGGCGGGGTGATATAGCCGATCTGCATGTTGGCCACGAAGATAATGCCCAGGTGCACCGGGTCGATACCGTAGCGCAGAGCCACCGGCAGGATCAGCGGCACCATGATCACCAGCGCGGCAAAAATATCCAGCAGCGCCCCCAGCAGCAGTAACAGGATATTGAGCAGGATCAGGAAGGTGATCTTGCTCTCCACATGGGTCTGGATCAGGGTGAACAACTTCTCCGGCACGCCGGCATACACCAGGTAATCGGTGAAGGCCATGGCCACAGCCAGGATCAGCAGGATGCCGCCCACCATGATCATGGATTCACGCATGATGCCCGGCAGCTTGCGCAGGGTAATCTCCCGGTACAGGAACACTTCCACCACCAGCACATACAGTGCCGTGACGGCGGCAGCCTCGCTGACCACCAGGAAGCCGGAGAAGATCCCGCCCAGCACCACTAGGGGCAAGGGCAATTCCCAGCGCGCTTCCCACAACGCATCCACCAGCTCACGGAAATCAAATGCCTGTCTGGGCACCGGGTGGCCGGTTTTTGCTGCACCTCGCATGGCCCACACGCAGTAGCCATACATCAGCACAATCATCAGCAGGGCCGGCACCAGCCCCGCAAGATACAGGTCGACAATTTCTACCGGCGGCATATCCAGTTGCTGGGACATCTGCTGGGCAATGATACCGTAGATCAACAACGGCACCGAGGGCACCAGCAACAGGCCAAGGCTGCCTGATGAGGTCACCAGCCCCAGGCTGAACTTTTCCGGGTAGTTGCCTTTGACCAGTGCCGGTAACAGCAACGCTCCCAACGCCACGATAGTGACCCCGGACCCACCTGTCAGTGCGGTGAAAAAGGCACAGGCGATCAGCGACACAAACGCCATGCCGCCGGGCATCCAGCCAAAGGCAGCCTGGCTGAGCCGCAACATGCGGTCAGCGGTTTTCGATTCGCTGAGCAAAAAGCCGGCAAAGGTGAACAGCGGCAACGCCATCAGCACCACGGAATTACTGAGCTGATAGATATCGATATGCAGCACCGCCAGCTCGATCTCCAGGGTATAAAACCCCAGTGCGGCAGCCCCCAGAATAATGGCGTACAACGGTGCGCCCATCAGCGCCAGCAATACCAGCAGGATAATCGCAACGGTAATCATGCGTGGGGCTCCTGCATCTTCGGGCGCTTGCCCACCAGCCCCATCAGAAACAGCACCACGTAACGTACCGCCATCACCGAAAAGCCCACCGGAATAATCGCCTGCAACAACCAACTCGGAACGCTGGAAAACGCCGCCCCGGCGTATTCATATTCTTCGATCACGAACCCCACGCTGTACCAGGCCACCAGCACACAGATGAACGCGGTAAACAGATCCACGAAGGTGGTCAGGAACGGATGATATTTTTCCGGCAGCAGGGAAGAGGCCACATCAATGCGGATATGCTCATCATTGCGCGAGGCGATCATGGCGCCCAGTAAGCCGATCCACAATACGGCGTTCTGCAGCAACGGCTCGATCCACACCAGGCTGGTGCCGAAAAAGTTGCGCAATATGATCTGCGCTACCGCCAGCAGGATCATAACCAAAAGGACGGCCACGATAAGGCCGTCCTCGATATGGTGAAGGGCGCGGTGGAACCGGCGAAGCAGCGTGGTCATCACTGCCCTGCACGCTGCTTGGCCAGGATGGCGTTAAGCCGGTCCAGCATGGCCTGACTGATCTCGCCCTCTTCCACCAGCTCATTGGTGGCGCGCTCGGCGTAGGACTTCCACTCCTGGTGCTGGGCGTCGGTGGGGGTGACCACTTCCAGACCCTGCTGCTGGACGGCGGCGAAAGCGCTCTGGTTTTCCTGTCGGCTTTGCGCATCCAGCTTGTCCAAGGTGCTCTCCAGCACGGTGCGTACCACCTGCTGGTCCTCGGCGCTCAGGCGCTTGAAGTATTTCTGGTGAATGCCCAGCAGGCCGAAGGTGTAGAGCAGCGGCATGTCGGTTACGTAGTTCACGCGGGAATACCACTGCAACGTCAGGGCCGCCACCGGCGGAGCGGCGAAGGCATTGATCGCCCCGGTCTGCAGGGAAGTCAGCACCGAGCCGATGTTGAGCATGATCGGCGACAGTTCAAAAGCGCTTGCCGCCTTGGCGGACGCTTCATCATTGGCCGGCAGCCACAGCTTCTGGTTACGCAGGTCTTCCAGGCTCTTCACCGGCTTTTCAGACATGACATAGGCGAAGCCACCGTCAAGCAGCCCAAAACTGACCCAGCCGCCTTCTTCCAGACCGTCCTGAATTACCGGGTCCAGCTCGGCACGGGCGGCGTCCACTTCGTCATAGTTGTTGAACGCCAGCGGCACATTGAGAATCTGGCTGTCCTTGTAGGCATTGGCAAAGGCGCCGCCCTGGGCCACCAGACCCTGTAGCTGGCCGATACGGATCTTGCGCTCCACCGCCCGGTCATCGCCCATGACGCCGCCAGGATAGATCTTCAGCTTGACCCGCCCGTCGGTCTGCTCGGCAATCTCCTTGCCAGCTTTTTTCAGCCCGGTGACGATGGTGGTACCGTCCGGGTACAGGGTGGAAATTTTCAGCGTGGTGGCGGCCGAAGCCACCAGCGGCAGCAGGGCTACCAGAACCGTCGCAAGGCGCAACATATCAGCTCCTAGAAGTAGTCATCCGCGCCGGCAAGCAGGGCTTGTGCCTGCTGCTGCGCATAGGTGTTCTGCAGGGTAAGACCATGGACGTCCGGGTCTGCTGCCAGCACGTCGTTGAGCAGCCTATCATGCAGCTCGCGGTCAAACACCAGACGGGCGTATTCCTCGGCATAGAGGACCTTGGCCAGCAGGTTCCTGTCATCGGACAGCGTGATGGCCTGTTCGAAATGGGCCTTCGCCTGTTCCGGTTTCCCGCCCAGCGACGCCGGCAGGATACTGTTGAGCACGCCCAGGTACATATGCGCCTGGCCGTATTGATAGCTCTCATCCAGCTCGACCACACGTTCCATGATGGCCTCCACCCGACCCAGCTCGGCCACCGCGTTCCAGTCGCTGGTGTTCTGCTGGATGTAGCCGGCCCAGGCGCTACCCAGGGTAAACAACACGGGCACATCGCCCTCGTCGGCATCGGCCAGCAGGGCTTCGAATTCCGGTACCGACAGGCTGCGCGGGTCGCAATAATCGTCGTCATGGGCGCAAACCGCCCGGAATGCATAGCTCAGAGCCTTGTCGCTGAGCTTGCGGGCCCGCTCCGGCTCATCCACGAACAGGCCGGCATAGGCCCCGTACAAGTCGGCGCCGCTGGCCAGCAGGGACTCGCTTTCCGGCCAGTTCTCAATCAGCCCGTCCACCATCAGCAGGTAGGTGGGTAGCCCCTCCTCCACCAACTGAAGGTCGTTGTTGTTGAGCACGCCATAGGGAAGGTTGTCGTCAACCCGGGCCAGGGAACAGCCCTGCAGGAACTCCGCGACAAACAGGAAAAGGGGGAGAGCCCCGAAGTAAGAGCGCCACTGCATAGGTCGCTGATATCCTTTCATTATTGTGACTGATCGTTTTGGCAGACTTTATAGCAGTCCGCCTGTCCTAACTCAAACTACCACCTGTCCTGACGGTGTCGTATTCGGACAAATAGTGTCGCATCCCGCTAAGCCATTCTGCTGCCATCCGTTGCTAGTGTCCCAGCCGATAAAAAGAAAACCCTCGGGAGAGACACGTCATGCCTAAGCGCTCCATACTGGCGCTGGCCTGCGCCAGCGCCCTGCTCACCGCCTGTGGCGGCGACAGCAGCAATGATAACAAAGCCGCAGCGGATACCGCTGCCAACGGCTATCAGGCCACCATCACCCGCACCGAGCACGGCACCGCCCATATCCGCGCCGATGACTACGGCTCGCTGGGCTACGGGCAGGGCTACGCCCTGGCCGAGGACCGCCTGTGCACCCTGGCGGACCAGATCAACAAGGTACGCAGCCAGCGCGCCTTTTTCTTTGGCGCCGGCGACCCGGCGGCCGCGCCGGGCAGCCTGGCCAGCCAGATCAATCTGCTCTCGGATATTTCTTACAAGGCCCTGGACGTGATGGGCAAGGCCGAGCAGGCCCTGGCCGATCTGGGACCGGACGCCCGCGCCATGGTGGCCGGCTACGTGGCGGGCTATAACCGCTATCTGGCGGACACCGGCGTGGACAACCTGCCGGGCCTGTGCGCCGGCCAGCCCTGGGTGACGCCGATCACCGACCAGGACCTGGTCGCCTACTACCTGGACCTGGCCACCCTGGCCGGGGCGCGCAACTTCCTGCCCGCCATTGCCGCCGCCCTGCCACCGGGGCTGTCTCCCAGCGCCAGGGTTGCCGTTTCCGAGCGCATGCCCAAGGGCGCCGCCTCCAACGGCATTGCCATCGGCGCGGACAAGGCCAGCGGCGCCAGCGGCATGCTGCTGTCCAACACCCACCTGCCCTGGGAAGGCGAGCTGCGTTACCACGAGGTGCACCTGACCATCCCCGGTGAACTGGATGTGGCCGGGGTTAGCCTGATTGGCGGCATCGGCGTGCAAATCGGTTTCAACAAGAGTCTGGCCTGGACGCACACCACCTCGCCATCCAACCAGTTCCTGGTGTACCAACTGGAACTGGACCCGGCCACTCCGCTGCGCTACATGGTGGATGGCCAGTCCAAACCCATGGACATCACCCCGGTTCACGTACAGGTCCGCCAGCCGGACGGCTCCGTGGAAACCGTTTCCAAGCCGGTGTTCAGCACCGAGTTCGGTCCGGTGATGCAGGCCGCCAGTTCCGGTCTGGACTGGACAGCGGATACCGCCTACGCCCTGTTCGATCCCAACCTGGAAAACGGCACCTTCATCGAAACCTTCCTGAAGATGGCCAAGGCCAAGGACGTGGACCAACTCAAGCAGGTCTTCATGAGCAATGGCGGGGTCCCCTGGAACCACACCCAGGCAGTGGACAGCAAGGGCCAGGCCTACTATGCGGATACCGCCTTCGTGCCGCTGGTGGCCGAGCCGGTACTGCAGGGTTACCAGGCCGCCCTGGCTACCAGCCCGCAACTGCAGGCGGCCAAGGCCAATGGCCTGGTGAGTCTGGATGGCACCCTGTCCGCCACCCAACCGCTAAACCACCCGGATGCCGCCGTACCCGGTACCGTGCCCTTCAGCATGGCGCCGCAACTCAAGCGCAGTGACTTCGTGGCCAACGCCAACGACAGCTACTGGCTGAGCAACCCGGCCGCCCCCCTGGCCCCGGCCTACTACCTGTACGGCGATACCGACAGCCAGCGCACCTTCCGCACCCGTATGGGCCTGAGCCAACTGGCCGAACACGCCAGCCTGGATCTGAGCGGCCTGCAGGACCTGCTGTTCGAAAACCGTTCCTACACGGCAGACCTGTGGCTGGGCGAGCTGCAACAGATCTGCGCCGACGACGCGGACAAGATGCTGACCAACAGCAACGCCACCGACGTGGACGTGAGCAGCGCCTGTAACGTGCTGGCCAACTGGGACGGGCAACTGAACCTGGACAGCGTGGGCGCCATCCTCTTCCGTGAAACCCTGAGCGGCATCAACACCCACGGCGTAGTGGATAACGGCACCCCCAACCCGGCGGACGATATCGTGCTGCACCAGAACAATTTCTCCAGCGACGACCCGGTGGCCACCCCCAACGGCCTGTCCGACGCCGGCAAGACCTGGCTGACCACGCAACTGGCCGATGCGGTGACCCGTCTCACCGATGCCGGCATCGCCGTGACCGCACCGCTGGGCGACTGGCAGTTCACTCTCAAGGGCAGTGACGTTCTGCCCATCCACGGCGGCCTGCAGGACACCGATGGCGCCTTCAACAAGGTCCAGTACCGGGAAGACTATGCTATGACCAGCAGCCTGATGCCCAAGCTGCCGCGTGCCAACGTGATCAACCCGGCCACCGGTCTCACCGACGATGGTTACCTGATCAACTACGGTGGCTCCTACATCATGAGCGTGGCCTACACCGACAACGGCCCCCAGGCGGAAGCCATCATGACCTACAGCCAGAGTGACGACATGACATCACCCTGGTTCGCCGACCAGACCGACCTTTACGGTCGCAAGGCATGGCGGGCCGTGCCGTTCAGCAAGGCGGCCATCGACGCGGCCACCGTGTCCACCATCACGCTGGAAAAACCGGCGGACTGATCAGCCTTCACGACGGAACCGGGACGGGGACACCCCCGCCCAGTTCCGAAAGGCACGGGTAAAACTGGCCGGCTCCTGGAACCCCAGTTGCCGGCCGATTTCCGCCACCCCCGCGCGGCTCTCCAGCAACCACTGCCGGGCCAACTGCATCCTCACCCGTTCGTTGATCCCGCGCAGGCTATCTCCCCGGGCCTGTAAGCGACGCTGCAAGGCGCGCTCGGAACAGCCCAGTTGTGCCGCCGTTTCCCCCAGCGTCAACCGCTCCGGCAAGGCTTGCCGGGCCAGTTCCTCCACCCGCTCCACCATGGCCTCCGCCGGATGTCGCCGTGACAGCAACGCTTCCAGTTGCAGACGCTGGTTATCATCACGGCTATCCGCGCCCTGCAGGGGCCGGGCCAGCCAGGCGGCGGGAAACACCAGCGCATGGGTCTCCATGTTGAAATGCACCCGGGGACTGATGTGGTTGCGATACAGGCTGGCATAGCCCGGGGCCGGGTAGGCAAACTCGGCGCGGGTCTGGTAGCGGTCGCGAAAGCCCAGCCGCTCCATGTTGGCCGCCACCGCCGCCAGCACGCTTTCCACCAGAAAGCGGGTTTCGGGAACGGTCAGCCCCGCCTTGACCCGCACCCGCAGGCGGGCATGCTTGCCCTGCTGCTGGAGCGACAGCATCGACAGGTGCGCCTGCCCGCCGTAATGCCGGGTCAGCAATGTGATGGCATCGCCCAGAGTGGCCTCGCTGGTCACGGTGTAGCCCAGCAACCCCAGATCGGACAGGTGCAGGCTGTTGCCATAGGCCAGTGCCACCCCCTCATCGCCGGCAATGCGCCGCCCTTCTTCCATAAGGCGAAAATAGGCCACCGCCGGCAGGGTTTCCTGGCTGCCTTCCAGCACCCGGGTTTCCAGCCCGGCCAGGCGCAACAGCTCTGCCACGCTGCAACCGTAGCGGTCCACCAGGTAGGCCACGAACCGCAGCGGGTAATGGGTGGGGATCCACTGTTCGTCCACCATGGCGCTTTCCGCGTCAGGCCCGTTGCTGCCGGGCCAGCCATCCCCAGACCGCGCCCAGCACACAGCCACTGACCAGCCCGGCCAGGTGGGCGGTGTTGGCAACGATGCCTGACAAGCCCACGAAACAGATCACCAGCCAGGCGAGCATGAAAATCACAATTTCCCGGCGCAGGGCATAGCCGGAGTCCGGGTTCAGCTTCCCGTAGATCCACAGGTAGCCAAGCAGGCCATACACCACCCCGGACAGGCCACCGAACCTGGGCCCAGTGTCAAGAAACTGGGCCACATTGGACACCGCCGCCGTGACCAGGGTGATCAGTATCAGTTGCAGGCCGGATTGGTGGCGCTCAATCAGCCGCCCCAGATCCGACCACCACAACAGGTTGAAGAGAATATGCAGCAGGGAGAAGTGCAGCAGCATGGGGGTGAACAGCCGCCAGGGCTGACTGGCCAGGCCTTCCAGGGATGCCGGGAACAGCAGGGCCCGGTACACACCGTCGCCCATCACATACGGGGTGAGATAAATCAGCGCACAGACAATCAGGATAGCGCGCGTCACCCAGCCCATGCTGGCAATCCAGCCGCCGGACAACAGGGGCTGGGGCCGCCCGGTGAGCGGCTCCACCCGCTGTTGCCCACCCTGGCGTTGCAGGTCGGCCACCAGTTCCTCGAGCAGTTGGCGGGCATGGGGATACTGCTGCTGGTCAGGCACCTCGATCACGAACTGTCCATCCCGCTGGTGGCGGGTGGTCCGGAAACCGTTGCGCTTGAGGGTCGTCTCGAACAGGTCCGCCAGATCTTCCCGGGGTGTGCGTATCAATTCCAAACCAGTGTCTCCAGGGCTTTGCTACGTTGCGGGGCCTCCAGCGCGGCCAGCTCGTCCACCCGTTGCCAGAAACAGTCCCAGTCCTGCCGACACTGCTCAAGAAGACGAGCAAAGGCCGGCACATAGTCATTGTAGTCACTGACACCGTTGAGTTGTGCATTGTTCAGTGGCCCGTCGAAAAAGCCCTGATAGGCCGCCAGCGCCGGCATCTGCTCCCGCTCGCGCTGAAACCGCTGGCGGGCCTGCTGCTGGAGACGGGCCTTTTCCGCCACCATGGCCGGCGTCTCCCGACCACTCTGGTACAAGGCCGCCAGCTTCTCACGGGTATCGGTAACAATGGCGAGAAATGCCTGCCGGACCTGATCCCGCCTGGCCCAGTAATCCTCTGGCAGAGACAGCCCCTCGTCCGCAAAGAACTGGATGGCCCCCTCGCGGCCCACCAGGGTGGCCAGGGATTCGTTGAAGCGGGTGTCATCCTTGATATAGCGCTTGCGATGGGCCAGCTCATGGATCAGCAGCTCCGCCAGCGCCGGGCGGGAACGGTCCAGCATGGGGGTGGTCAGGGGGTCGGCAAACCAGCCCAGGGTGGAATAGGCAATGGCACCGCCCACCCAGGTATCCAGGCCCTCTTGCGACAACTGGCGGGCCAGCGCCTCAGCCTCCTCACGGTCGAAATATCCCCGGTAGCTGACACAACCCACCAGCAGGTAGCACCAGGTTTTCGGCGTCAGGGAAAATGCCGGTGCCGCCATCACATTCCACACCACCGCCTCTTGCTCCAGAGACACATACTGGTGATAGACGTCGTCCGCCGGCAGGGCCAGATGCTCCCCGGACCAGGCGATCACCTGCTGACTGAAACGTAACTGCTCGGCCAGCTCCGGCGAGGTGGCCGGGTCGTCCAGCACGGACTGCACCGGCACCCGCTTCGACATCAACGACCAGTGGCCACTGACCGCCTGCCCATAGTAACCAAGCTGACAGGCGGACAACGCCAGTGCCAGAGCGCCGGTCAGTACCGCCCGAAAAACAACCATCAGGCCCGGGACATGAATTTGCGTTCGGTGGTATTTACCCGCACCTTTTCGCCTTCCACGATATATTCCGGCACCTGTACCACCAGCCCGGTATTCAGGGTGGCCGGCTTGGTGCGGGCCGATGCGGAGGCCGCCTTCATGGCCGGGGAGGTTTCCGTCACCTCCAGCACCACCGAAGCGGGCAGCTCCAGGCCGATCACCGCGTCCTCCACCTTCAGCGCCAGCAGCCCTTCCGTGTCCTCAGTAATAAACGCCAGTTCGTCGGCAATGTCCTCGGCCTTGAGCAGGTACTGGGAGAAATCCTCGTTGTCCATGAAGATGTAGTCATCACCATCCACATAGGAAAACTGCACCGGCCGGCGCAGCAGCTCCACGGTGGTTACATCCTCATCGCCCTTGAAGCGCTCCTCGAACTTGGGCCCACCCCCTACCGCACTGGCCTTCACCCGATACAGCGTCGCCGCCCCACGGGCAGAGGGAGACTGCACATCAATCTGCCGAATGGCATACAGGGTTCCGTTGACTTCGATAACGTCGGATTTTTTCAGGTCGCTGGCGCGGGTCATGGCAGGGCAATGTCCTTGTGAGTAAAAAGACATGGTATCCGAGCTTAAAGGTGTGGTGCCAGACGCAGGAAAGGGAATGCAGTTGACAGTGGATAGTGGACAGTTGACAGCGTCGCGGACCCGCCCCCTTTTTTGTTAACGCAAGAGGCCGCGCCCGAAGCTTGAACGCGGCCTCTTACGTTTCAGGCCAGTCCCTTTCTTTACCGCGTAGCTGTCAACTGTCCACTATCCACTGTCAACTGCTCTGCCACCTTCCTCCGCGCCACCTCACAAACCCCCTTCCGGTCCATGCCGCTTGCCGTTACCGGCTCGCAGAAGTGCAGTCGCACGCGGATGCGGTTGCGCAGCAGCATGGCCCACAGGTGGTGGTGGAATTCGTCGTCGCCGATGAAGGCCATGGCGGTGTCCGGGGCGCCGTCGTCGTCCAGGTAACGGATGGCCAGGGGTTGCAGGGGGACCTGGGCGATCAGGGGGGCATCGAAAAGCTGGGGGAAGAAACGCCGCAGGCCAGTGCCATCCGTGGTGGTGCCTTCCGGAAACACCAGCACGGTGTGCCCCTGCTTCAGGCGTTCGGCAATTTCCTGGCTCTTGCGGGCAGATTCCCCGCTACCCCGCTTGATAAACAGGGTGCCCACTGCGCGGGCCAACATGCCGATCAGGGGCCAGTCGCCCACTTCCGCCTTGGAGAGGAAATACAGGTGACGCTGGCTGGCAATCAGCGGGATATCCAGCCAGGACACATGGTTGCTGACCAGAAACACCGGTTGATCCAGCGGCGTGCCGGTGACCGTCAGTTGTACGCCGAGGATATTCAGAAACCGCTTGCACCAGCGCTGCTTGGCCGCCAGCACCACGGGCCGATACGGCGACCAGAATGCGCCCAGCAGAAACGCCAGCACAAAACCCCATAGCAGGTAGAGCACGATGCGGGCGACCCGCCATAGCCGACGCAGTTGCGGCCAGAGGCCGCTTTGCGGATAAGGACTGACGCTGACGCTATCGTTCATTTCACTCATGCCTGTGGGCCGATTTCCAGGGTTTCGCTGTCAACGGTCCACTATCCTCTGTCATTCTGGCTTTACACCGCCTGGGCCGGTTGCAGGAAGTGCTGCACATAGCGGGCCGGCAGGTCATCCACCGCCATCAGCACGAAGAAATCCAGGCAGTTGAAATCCGGGTCCCAGCAGGGCTCGCCGCAGATGCGCGCCCCCATGCGCAGGTAGGCCTTGAGCAGCGGCGGCATTTTCGCGGCGCTGTCACTGCTGTCGCCAGGCAGGCTGTGCAACCGCAGGTGGGGCTGTACCCGGTGAGGCGCCGCGCTCAGGTGTCGTTCCTGAATGCGCTGCTGAATCCCGGCCACGTTATAGCCTTCGCTCAGGGCAATGCTGGCGCAGCCCAGCAGGTAGCGAATGTTGTTTTCCAGCATGTACTGGGCCAGCCGGGCCCACAGTACGGTGATCACCGCACCACTGCGGTGTTCGGGGTGAATGCAGGTGCGGCCGATTTCCGCCAGCTTGCCGTCCAGGCGTTTCAGCATGGACAGGTCGAACTCGCCACTGGAGTAGAAACCGCCGGTGCGGTGAAGACGATCACCGGGAAGCACACGGGTGTAGCCGACAATGTCACCGCTGCGGGTATCCTTGACCACCAGGTGCAGGCAGTGGCGGTCATAGCGGTCGCGGTCCAGGCCAAAGGGCGCACTGAAACTGGCGCCATATTCCTGGGCAAAGATGCGGTAACGCATGCGCTGCACTTTCAGGATTTCGCGACGCGAACGGGTAAAATAGGCCGTAAAACGACCGGAGGTATCCGGCTCCATGCCCATATCGCGGGGGAAGCGCAGAATCTCCGCCGTAGCGGCAAAGGGTTTGACCAGGGCCCCTTTCAATTGCGGGCTGAGTGCTTTGATCTTTCCTGCGGCTTGCGCAAGCATAGTGTACTCCACTGGCAGTTTCGCCCAGTGTTGTATTCAGCAATGGCAAGCCAGTGACATTTGCGTGACATTTCCGAGACAGGGGTTAAAGGCAGTTAATAGTTAACAGTGAATAGTTAATAGTTGCGCGGAAATGGCACGGTGGCTGCTGAAACGCATGAGGCCGCGCGCAAAAGTGGAGAGTAAAATTCCAGGCTGAAGATGGAGAGGCGATTGAGCAGCAATGCAGGTAGCAAGTAACCACCGCCCTCCGCCATTTTTTAAAAGGAGGCCTTATGGACAAGCCAGTCATTGCTTCCCGGTTTCCCTACCCGTTGCCGGTCAAGAAAGGGGAAAAGGTGTTCTGGTGCGCCTGCGGCCGCAGTGAGAATCAGCCGTACTGCGACGGCAGCCACAAGGGCACCGGCATCCCCCCCGTGGCCTACACCGCCCCAAGAGACAAGATCGTGTTTTTCTGCGGCTGCAAGCACAGCGGCAAGGCGCCGGTGTGTGATGGGACGCATTCGAAGATAGTTAATAGTGAATAATTAATAGTTAATAACTGCGCGTTATCGCTCTTAAACGCATGAGGCCGCGCCTTTGGTTTGGACGCGGCCTCAATGCGCTACCATCCACCATCGTTCAATCGCGCAACTATTAACTATTCATTATTAATTATTCACTATTTTACCCCGTATTACGCAACCCCGCCGCAATGCCGGCAATGGTGACCATGAGCGCGCTTTCCAGGGTTTCGTCGCCGTCCTGCTGGCGCAGGCGGGCCATGAGTTCGGCCTGCAGCAGGTGCAGCGGGTCGGTGTAGGGGTCGCGTACGCGGATGGACCAGCGCATCACCGGGTTGTTGTCCAGCAGGTCCTCACGTCCGGTGAGGGCGGACAGGGCATCCACGGTGCCGTTGAGCCGCTCGCGCAGCACTTCACCCAGCCGGCACAGGTCGGCGTCATCGCCAGCCAGGCGCTGCTCGTACCAGGCCGCGACCCGCAGGTCCGCCTTGGCCAGCACCATTTCCAGCATGTCTACCACACCCTGGAAAAAGGGCCATTGCTCGGCCATTTCCCGAACGGTGCGTGCCTGACTGTCATCCGCCAGCGCGGCTTCCAGAGCGACGCCGGTGCCCAGCCAGGCGGGCAGCATCAGGCGGATCTGGGTCCAGGCGAAGACCCAGGGGATGGCGCGCAGGGAACCGATGCCGGCGTCCTTTTTCCGCCGCGCCGGGCGACTGCCCAGGGCGAGTCGGGATAGCTCGGTTTCCGGTGTCACGGTGCGCAGGTAACGCACCAGTTCCGGCTCGTCGCGCACCACGCTGCGATAACCGTCCACAGACACGTCCGTCAGCGTCTGCATCTGCTCG
>JAKSCQ010000256.1 GCA_022360555.1 Pseudomonadales bacterium | reverse complement strand
CGGAAAACGAACAAATCCTGGCCGACATCTGGCAACAACTGCTGGGCCTGGACATGGTCAGTCGTGATGACCACTTCTTCGCCCTGGGCGGCGATTCCATTCTGGCCCTGCAGGTGGTCAGCCGTGCCCGTCAGCAGGGCCTGGCCCTGAGCCCCAAAACGTTGTTCGAGCAGCCGCTGCTGAAAGACCTGGCTGCTGGGGTGATGCGTGCCGAAGCGCTGGCCATTTCCCAGCACCCCTTGCAAGGGCCGGTCCCCCTGTTGCCTATCCAGCAGCACTTCTTTTCCCTGAATCCGCCGCAGCCCAGTCACTGGAACCAGCATCTTTGGCTGGCGCTGGACACCCCCATGGACCGGCAGGCGCTGGAGGCCACCCTGTACGCCTTGTATCGGCAACATGACGCCTTGCGGTTGCGTTTCAACAACGACGCCGGGCATTGGCAGCAGGAATGCCTGCCCGTGGATACCCGGGCTGGAGACTTGCTGTGGTGGCACGAAGCGTCCGATGAAGCACAGGTGGCGGCGCTGTGCGAACAGACCCAGCAAAGCCTGGATATTGAAAACGGTGAGCTGCTGCGGGCGTTGTATGTGCGCGCACCGGGCCAGCCGGATCGTCTGTTACTGGTGATTCACCACCTGGCCGTGGATGGCGTGTCCTGGCGGATTCTTCTGGAAGATCTGTTGAATGCTTACCAGCAGGCCCGGGCCGGCAAGGAAATTTCCCTGCCGGCACGCACCCATAATCTGGCTGACTGGCATCAGGCCTTGCAGCAGTGGCTGGCAGAAAAGGGTGAACAGCGCGTGCCGTTCTGGCAGGAGCAGCAGCCCGGAAAAACGGCGGTGGCCTTGCCCACCTACGGGGAAAAGCAAACTGCTTCCCTGTCTCTCGACAAGGAGGCCACCCGTCGACTGTTGCAGGAAGCGCCTACCAAACTGGGCGTGACGGTACCTGCCCTGCTGCTCACCGCACTCACCCGTACCTTGCAGCTCTCCTCTGCGGGAGCGTCGCTAGCGGCGCGATCCGCAACCGCGGACAATCGCCCCCTGACCATCAACCTGGAAGGCCATGGCCGCGAGACCCGTCTGGCCCCCGGGCTGGATTTGAGTCGCACCCTGGGCTGGTTTACCAGCCTCTATCCGCTGGCTCTGCCCTTTGACAGTGATCCGCGCCAGAACCTGTTCGCCGTGTCGCAGCAGCTCAAACAGACCGAACCGGACGGCGGCGTGGGCTACGGCGCCCTGCGTTATCTGTCAGTCGGGCGTCATGCCGGGCTTGCCCCGGCATCTCCTTCCACCGGCAGAGACCGTGATCAAGCCCACGGGATTGGGAAGGCGCCCCCGGAACAAGTCCGCCATGACAGTAAAGATAACCATGGGGATTCAACTGCCGGGGCCATAACAGAGAACCTGCTGAATCACAGTGCCGATGCGCCGGTGACCTTCAACTATCTTGGCCAGTACCACGACGATGCCCTGATCCAGGGCTTCACGCCGCTGCAGGGCGGTGGCAAGCCGCAGGCGGACAGCAACCCCATGGCCGCGCCGCTGGCCATTAACGGCCAGGTGGTGGCGGGCAGGCTGGAACTGGTCTGGGATTACGCCACCAGTCAGTACGATGCCCGGCAGATCCAGCACCTGTGTGGCCGCTACCGGCAGGAGCTGCTGGCCCTGCTGGCTCTGGCGGACGCTCCCCGCGAAACCCGGGCCGATCCGGCGGTGGTGACACCGTTGAACAACAGCCCCCAGGCCCGGGTGTTGTGGTGTCCTCATCCGGTGACCGGTCGCGTCACCGGTTATCAGGCCATCGCTGCCGCGTTGGAAGGGCAGTGGCAGGTGAGGGGGTTGCAGTCACGCAGTTTTCTGGAAGATGGCTGGTTCGATCCGTCTCTGGAAGAAATGGCCGAGCGTTATTACCACACCCTGCGGCAAAGCCAGCCACAAGGCCCCTACTACCTGCTGGGCTGGTCCCTGGGCGGTGCCCTGGCCATGGAACTGGCTGGCAGGCTGGAACAGGCAGGCGAAACCGTGGCCTTTCTGGGGCTGCTGGATTCCTATGTGCCCGGCCATGAAGTGGCGGAAGACCAGTGGACGTCTCCCGCCGCGCAACAAAAACTGCGCGAGCATCTGGCCATGTTGCTGCCGGATGTGTCGGCCACGGCACTGGACCGTTGTATCGGCCAGCTTCGTGACAGCGCGCCGGCGCACTGGTCCGGGGTGTTCCGGCAATGGCTGGCGAGCACTGCCGTTGAGCCCGCCGTGGCGGACAGTGCCAGCCAGCTCCTGCATGCCTGGGCGGTGGAACAACATCTGCGCACCCTGTGTTGGGGCTATCAACTGCCATCACTGCACACTCCGGCGCATAGCTGGTGGGCCAGCGAGCCACCGGGCAGGGCCGACACCCTGGCAGCGGGCATCCAGGGAGTGGTTTCCCTGCAACACAGTGAGGTTCTGCAAACGGATCACCTGGGTATCGTCAGGGACAGCAAGCTGGTGGGTGAACTGCCCGCTGTGCTGGCGGCCGTCAAATGATCACGCATTGACTGAAACGCCACACGGACAGGAACAAATCAGCACTAGTTGTAAGCAATGTAATCTGTATAATGCGGATGCGAATCATTCCTATTATTGAAATTGTTACAAGTGTCAGGAGATACACGATGGGGAATCGGATCAGCAAGGGACTTGGCCAGGGCCGCGAGGTCAGCCGCCATCCTTTAGCACTTGCCATTGCCGTGGCCATGGCGGCCACCCCGGCCTGGGCAGAGGAAGAAGCGGCTTCCGATCAGGCAGAACTGCAGACCATTGAGGTCAGCGCCGAGCAGAGTGAAGACGTTTATGGTGGTGACGATTTTGGTTACGTGGGCCAGCGCAGCCAAACGGCACTAAAGACGGATACGCCTGTCAGCGAGACCCCTCGTTCTATTTCTATTGTGACAAGAGAGCAGATGAATGACCGGGCAGCCGTCAGTATCAGTGATGCTCTTCGCTACACGCCTGGCATTCAGGCCGGATTTTACGGCGAAGATAACAAGCAGGACTGGTTTATCGTTCGGGGCTTCAAACAGGCCAATAACGGTCTGTACCGGGATGGTACACGCACTTATTCCAATGGCTTTTACAGTTGGCAGATTGACCCCTTTCTGCTTGAGCGAGTGGAAATCCTGCGTGGGCCTTCATCTGTCCTCTATGGGCAGACGCCGCCTGGTGGCGTGATCAACGTTATCAGTAAGCGCCCCCAAGACTACAACTTCGGTTCTGTAGGCGTGGAATACGGAAGTTGGGACCGAAAGCAGGTTTCTGCTGATGTGGGCGGCGTGGTAGGCAATGGGCATGCTTATCGTGTGGTTGCTCTGGGTAGGGAAAACGGAACACAGGTTGATGATGTAGAGCAGGAACGCGTTCTTTTTGCTCCTTCGTTGACCTTGAATCTGGGTGATAATACCGACCTCACCTTACTGGCAAGTTACCAGGAAGATAATTCCGACCCTTATCTCCAGTTCCATCTTGCTGAAGGTACCTTGAATAAAAGCGCCGCGGGGAATGGGTTTATCGACAGGGATGTGGCTGTAGGTAACCCGGACTATGAACGGTTTGATAGGACACAGATTACGTTCGGTTATGAATTTAATCACGACTTCAGTGATCAGTTTTCATTCCAGCAGAACGTTCGATATGGCCGGATTGATATTGATCTGCGTCAGATGTACGCGCTGGCCTACGCGGATGACTTTGGTGTCCCCACTAATCGCACCGAGGTAGTCCGTTACATTTCCACGGAAGATGGTCATGCGGATAGCTGTAATGCGGATAACCGGTTTGTTTATAACTGGGACTTTAACGGGATGGAGCATACGCTCTTGGCCGG
>JAKSCQ010000208.1 GCA_022360555.1 Pseudomonadales bacterium | reverse complement strand
CAGATCCGGGGCCAGGGTCAGTTTGGTGGGCCAGGCGATAACCAGGTTTTTGTCCCGGCGGGCGTAGGCGTTGTCCGGTTTTACCAACGCCTGCTGTTTGGGCTCGGCGCGGGTCACGTCCAGGGTGGCAAACCGGGCGTGGCTGAAATCCAGCCAGGGGAACAGTTTTTTCAGTTCCGCGCGACCGGCGGCCAGCTGTTCCTGGTCGCTGCGCTCCACGCCCTGTTCGGCCAGGTCGCCGCCCAGGTACCAGACCACCTTGCCATCCGGGCAGTCGTGGGTGGTGACGGTGAGCACCGGCTTGTTGCTGGTGCCGACACAGTGAGCGTAGAGGCGATGGCCCAGGTCGTGCTTGACCAGCACCATTTTCAGCGGACGTAACTGGCTGTGCTCGTCGGCCAGCAGGCTGGCCTGATGCGCGCCGTCCAGCAAGCCCGGGTTGCCATTGCCCGCGGCAAGAATGGTCAGGGCCGGCTCGATGCGCTGGCCATTGACGGTCACCGCATTCAGTCCCTGCTCGCCCCACTCCAGCGTGTCACGTGTCGTGTCGAAAGCCAGCAGGCGCTCGCGCACCGGGGCGGCCAGGGTGTCGATCAGCGATTCGGTGTTGATCACCAGATCGTCCAGCTTGTAGACGTTGCCCTTGAAGGCCTTGTCTGCCAAGGCGGAGGGGAAGTCGTCGCGTTTCAGTTTTTCGATGCGGCCACGCAGCATCTTGCTGGCGAAGAAGTTGGTCATGCGCGAGGCCACCGAGCCGCTGGACCACATGTGCTGGGTGTCGCTGAGCACTTTCAGGCCGCGCAGATCCACCGGGTCGTCACCGGCGATGGCGTGGCGCCAGCGGTCGGGCATGGCGGCAATGGCCTCCGATTCGCTGGACAGACCGCCGCCCAGGGCATACTTGAGGCCGCCGTGAATGATGCCCTGGCTGGCCAGGGTCTGGTCGCCGCCCAGGGTGGCGCTTTCCAGCAGCAGACACTGGTAACCGGCGGCGTTGAGCCGGTTGATCAACCACAGGCCGGCGATGCCGCCACCGAAGATGAGAATGTCGGGTTTCAGTGTGGATTCGCTCATGGCACACCATCTGACAAAGGTGGGGCTATGCTAGCATAGGCAACGCCGCTAACACTCGAACAGACCACTGGCTGTGGGAGCGGTCGTTCGACCGCGAAAGGGCTTTCAGTGAGTGTCATGGTGTGGGGCACGTAGCGCAGGCCTTATTTTTGGGGCCCCGGCATTGCCATTCGCTCTTCGCGGTCGAACGACCGCTCCCACAGTGAGGTATCTGTTGCCGGATTGAGACAACCATCGACTATGCGTGTTTTTTATTCTGCCCTCTGGTATTTACTGCTTCCCTTCCTGTTTCTTCGCCTGTGGCTGCGCGGGCGACAGGCGCCGGCCTATCGCCAGCGCTGGAAGGAGCGTATGGCCTGGGGGTACAAGCCCGGCACCTTGAAAAACAGCCTCTGGGTGCATGCGGTGTCCGTGGGCGAGACCCTGGCGGCGGTACCGATGATCGAACGGTTGCTGGCGGATTACCCGGATACGCCGTTGCTGGTAACCACCACCACGCCCACCGGCTCCGAACGCGTCCGGGCCCTGTTCGGCGACCGGGTGACCCATGTTTATTGTCCCTGGGAGTTGCCCACCGCCCTGAACCGTTTTCTGCGCGCCTTTGACCCGAAACTGGTGGTGGTGCTGGAAACCGAGCTGTGGCCCAACCTGTGCGCGGCGGTGAAACGCCATGGCGCGAAACTGATGCTGATGAACGGGCGGTTGTCAGAGAAAAGCTATCGCGGCTACAGCAAATTCCCGCGACTGGTGCGGCCGATGATGGCGCGCTTCGATGCCCTGGCGGTGCAGACACCGGTGGAAGCCCGTCGCTATGTGGCACTGGGGGCCTGGCCGGAACGGGTGCATGCCACCGGTAGCGTGAAATTCGACATGACGTTGGATGAGCCCGTCAAACAGGCAGCCGCCAACCTGAAAGACACCTTTGCCGGTCGGCCGGTGTGGATCGCGGCCAGCACCCACCCCGGTGAGGACGAGCCGGTGCTGGCGGCGCACCAGGCAATCCTGGCGCAGAGGCCGGATGCCCTGCTGGTACTGGTGCCCCGCCACCCGGAGCGTTTCGACAGTGTGGCCGCCTTGATTCTGGCGCAGAAGCTGACCCTGGCGCGTCGCAGTCGTGAGGATGCGGTGCAGCCGGATACCCAGGTCTATCTCGCCGATACCATGGGCGAGCTGCTGATGCTGTTCGGCGTGGCGGACCTGGCGTTCGTGGGGGGCTCCCTGGTACCGGTGGGCGGCCATAACCTGCTGGAACCGGCGGCCTGGGAAAAGCCCGTGCTGACCGGCCCGCACCTGCACAATTTCACCGCCATCTCCGGCCTGCTGGATGACGCCGGGGCGCTCACGGTGGTGGAGGACAGCGATGCGCTGGCGACAGCGTTGCAGGCCCTGTTTGCCGACAGCGAAAAACGCCAACACCAGGGCCTGGCCGCCGCCGGTGTGGTGGAGGCCAATCGTGGCGCTTTG
>JAKSCQ010000311.1 GCA_022360555.1 Pseudomonadales bacterium | reverse complement strand
CGACCATGGCGGAAGCCTACCGGGTGGCGGCGATTAACGGGCTCAACCGGATACAGCGGTGAAGATGAATTAATAGTTAATAATGAATAATTAATAGTTCGCGATATGCGATTTCAGGTTTTGGAACTTAAGAGGCCGCGCCCAACTTTCGAGCGCGGCCTCTGCGTTTAGTGGTTCAAGACGATAAGACCGCGCAGCTGTTAATTATTCATTATTAACTATTAATTCATCTTCACCGCTGTATCCGGTTGAGCCCGTTAATCGCCGCCACCCGGTAGGCTTCCGCCATGGTCGGGTAGTTGAAGGTGGTGTCGATGAAGTATTTCAGGGTATTGAGTTCACCGGGCTGACGCATGATGGCCTGGCCCACATGCACGATTTCCATGGCCTGGTAACCGAAACAGTGGATGCCCAGCACTGCCAGGGTTTCGCGATGAAACAGAATCTTCAGCATACCGACCCGTTCGCCGGTAATTTGCGCGCGGGCCAGGTTCTTGAAAAATGCCTGGCCGACTTCATAGGGCACACGCGCTTCGGTGAGTTCCTGCTCCGTGCGCCCTACACTGCTGATACCGGGGATGGTGTAGATCCCGGTGGGCACGTCCGTCACCTGCTTGACTGCGTCGCCGGCGATGGCCGCAGCACAGAAACGCCCCTGATCGTAGGACGCACTGGCCAGCGAAGGCCAGCCCACCACGTCGCCGATCGCATAGATGTGCTCCGCCCCGGTCTGGTAGCCCTGGTTTACCTTGAGCTGCCCACGGTTGTTTGCCTCCAGCCCGACCGCGTCCAGTCCGATGTCCTGAGTGTTGCCTGAACGGCCGTTACACCAGAGCAAGGCATCCGCCCGCAGTTTCTTGCCAGACTGCAATTCCAGCGTGACACCTTCGTCATCCGCCAGTACCCGCTTGTACTCTTCGCTCTGCCGGATGGTGCAGCCCTGTTCCCGCAGGTGATAGCTCAGGGCATCGGAAATTTCCGTATCCAGAAAATCCAGCAGATGCTCACGGGAGTTGATCAGATCCACCCGGATACCCAGGCCCGTAAAAATGCAGGCATATTCGGAACCGATGACGCCGGCGCCGTAGATCAGCAGATGACGAGGCGTATGCTCCATGGACAAAATGGTATCGGAGTCGTAGATACGTGGATGGTCGAAATCCACGTCCTCCGGATGGTAGGGGCGCGATCCGGTGGCAATGATAATATCCCGGGTCTTGAGCAGGTGCTGACGTCCTTCGTTATCGTCTACCTGGACTTCCCCGGCACCGACAATGCGGCCCCTGCCGCCAAATACGGTAACCCGGTTGCGCACATAAAAGTCGGAACGCACCTGGACCTGTGCGCCGATCACCTCCCGGGTTCGGGCAATCAGGTCCTGCCAGCGAATCTCGCGGGGGTTGAGAATACCGCGCAACAAGGGGTTGCGCTGGGTGCGGATTACCTGCCGCACCTGGTGCCGCAAGGCTTTCGAGGGAATCGTGCCCCAGTGCGTGCAATTGCCCCCCACCGCCGCCTGATCCTCGATTATGGCAACCCGAAGGTCTTTCTTGGCCGCCTGCATCGCCGCTGCCTCGCCAGCTGGACCACTGCCGATCACTACCAGATCCCAACCCGCGCTGATATCCATTCACACCTCCTTCGCATCAGAGCTACAGTATAAAGGTGTGACCCAGAGGGCACGAGCCAGACTTAAGGAGAACAGGAATGGAAGCGCAGAACAGCGAGAAGAAACCGTCCGCCCTGGCACGGGGCAGCAAGAAATCCGGCCAGTGGTTGGTCCAGCACCCCATCGGCGCCGTTCAGATTCTTGGCCTGATACTGCTGGTCATCATCGTGGCCCAGAACCTGGAACCCACCAGCATCGACCTGTTGTTCTGGACACTGGTGGATATTCCCAAGCTGTTTTTGCTGCTGTTCAGCATGATCCTGGGGGCAGTGGTCTGGGAGTTACTTAAACGCACCCGGCTTCGCCGCCCGGCGGCGAAGCAGAAGCAGCAGTAGTCCTGGAATCAGATAACCGACACCGCCAGCCCCGGCGGAGGTTTCTTCGTTGGGGTAGGTAACGGTGAAGGTGGCCTCGGAAGAGGTGCCTCCGCAGTCATCACTCACTGTCAGGGTAAAGGTGTCCTTGAAGGTATTATAGTTACCTTCAGGGACATAGGTGACCTTGCCGGTGCTCTTGTCAATGATCAGGCCGGTATTCCCAATCTCCCCTTCGCTGTCACGCTTGACGAAACTGGGTTCTTTTTTCACTGCCAGAGTGGGCCACTGGATAGCATTGCCATCCGGGTCTTCCGCCTCGACCTGAAACACGATTTTCTGCCCGGGCTGATTCACAAACGACCGACCGGTTATCTTGGGCGCCTTGTTGGTGATGGTCATGATGATGGAGCCTGCATCATCATCATCCGTTTCAATGCTTTCAGCCTCACTGTCTTCAAAGCCGTATAACAGCGCGATACGGGGAGCCTCCCAGTCTTCCGCTTCGTCTTCATCCGCGGGTTTGCAAACAGCATCTTTCCCGGGATCGTCCGCATCAGGAATGAAACCGTTGTTGGAAGGGGTATACAGAATGACGCAATCCTCTGCCACATCCCCATCGGAAAAGTTATCCGGGTTGGCGTCAATAAAACGCTGAGGCAGCGGTTCGCCACAGTAGACGTCATACCCCGTTGCATTTTCGTTGTAGTAGCGCCAGACGACATCAATGGTGGCCGGGGTTTCAATGTCGGGATCTGCCGTTTGCAGAACATATCGGGTCGGTCTGTCCGGCTCAGGCTCAAAAACAAAATACTCACCTTCTCCGACCACTTTTTCCGGATCATTATTGGTATCAATATAGGCACGCTGAAATGCCAGCACATCCTGGAATGCCCTTGGTTCTGCCTCTTCCAGCAATTCGATTTCTGCCCCATCACTGGGGATATCGTTGTCCAGGATATCGACCGCCACTCTGCGATCCGGCGTGGAGTCATTGCTGCCTTCATCATCACCGGCAGTAATTTGCTGGTATTCATAGGCGCCACGATCACAGGCCTCACCTGCTGCCCGGGAGATGCCTCTCAGGTCATTCAAGCGGCAATGAGAAGGCGTGGCGGTACCGGATGCCAGCGAGTCCTCGCTGTTACCGGCATCCACGATCAAGTCCGGGTTATCGATTTCCGTAGAGGAAACAGCCAGAAACGGGGGGACATAATCCTCGACCGTCCCTGTTCCGGAATCTGAGCTCAAGGATGCCTCCAGCAGGGTGGATGCCCCGATATCGTTGGTCGCTTCCGTCTCATCATTGTCAGACTGACACAGGCTGTCAGAAAAAACGTTGTACACACTGTCCTGCAAGATGGTGGTACCGGTGGTGCAGTCAGCGCCACTGTCAAAATAGATGCTGTTACTCAACAGCACTTCTGTTTCTGCTTCTCCCAGCTCAATACCGGTTCCTGCACCATTTCCCAGGAAAGTGCTGTTCATGATGTCTGCACCCACAGACATGTCACTGAAATTCAGTGCGGACCCGAGCGGGCTGTCATTGTTGAAGAAGGTGCTGTTGGATACCGAAACCGATCCGGAAACGATATGGGAATCCAGAACACCCCCTTCGCTCCCTGCGCTGTTACCATCAAAGGTGCTGTCGATCATCGCTACCCGGGTATTGTCACCGGCTGGTGGGCTGTTTTCCGCAATCGACTGAACGGCCAGAACGCCACCGGCTCCGCTGGCCGAATTGCCCGTCGCCCACACACTGTTAAACGTCAGGATTTTTTCAACGCCGTTGTTGGAGACAATGTAAGCCACCCCACCGTGCACATCCGCCCGGTTGTTGCGCAGGATGACCCGATCAAAGATGAGGGTACCACCAGTCTGTACCACGCCACCGGACCCCGCTTCATCTGTCCCCATGGCATAACCATCTTCCAGGGTCAGATAGCGAAACGTCACGCCCGGATAACCATTACTTGCCAGTGGCGGCGAGACCTGGAACAGACGGTGATCGCCTGCACCACGAATGGTGGTCAGGGTTTCCTCGTCATCATCCTCATCATCGCGGGCGCCCTTGCCTTCAATAATCAGATTACCGCCCCGAATCGTCAGCGGCTCTGTCAGCAGGATTTCTCCTGCCGGCAATACAATGGTGTCTTCCCCGTTTGTCCCAAAAGCACAGTCGTTGCTACTTGGCGATGGTATGGCGTTTTCCAGGGCTTCACGCAGTGTGCACTTGCCATCGTTGGGGATTGCCAGATCGGATTGCGCCGGGTCCAGGGCATCGACCTTGATCTCTGCCGCCTGACTCGCCGCCCCCATTGCTAACAGGAAACCGATAACGATAGCCTTGCCTGTCCTTCGCACGAGACCGGCAACGATCATCAGCACCAGTATGCCCAGACCTTGCGCACCAATGCTCTTGCTCTCGGTCAGTCCTGAGGCAGGCGCTGAATCCATATTGGCAAAGGTGGATGGATCCTGGCCTACCGTGGTACCGCCGACAAAGGCATGGCGGGATGCCCTGTAGTAGAACTGGTCAACGCCGTGGTAATCACCCAGCGGGGTATAACGGACCTGGGGGTACCCGTTTTCATCAATCACCACTTCCGTGGAGCCTTTGGTAGGTGCAACGATAACCTGCAAACAATCTGTTTGCGGATCAAGACCGGCCGCGGTCAGACGGTTGCAGTCCACCTGGGTATCATTGCGGTCATTATCCAGCACATCGGCCAATACGCTCTGCCCCTGAATCAGAGGAATCTCATCCGGTTCCTCGGTGGCCCGCTGATATTCAACCGCCCCCACGTCACACCGGCCACCGGCCACACCACGGGTCTTGCCCCGATAGTCGTTTGTTTCACAACCACCATTGGAGGCATTCCCCAGCCCGCCGCGATCAAAAAGGCTGGCCTGCCTGGGAGTCGCGTCTGTTACGGCTGCCGGCTCGGGATTCGGTAGAAAACCGGGATACTCACCATCCAGCTCCTCCGCCGGCATCGGCTCACAGGCTCCTAGACCAGAGGATTCACAGGGTTCACGGCCCAGGCCCAACAGCACATCTGTCTCAGCCCCGTTGGGATTGTCGGTGACATCAACCCCTTCTTCTATCTCAATCGGATCCGGGCAGCCGGAATCATCCGTAATCGTAAATGCCAGGGTGGCAGCGGCCTCTTCCTCGAAGTCAGCGTGGCTGCCATCCAACGCACTCCCGGCACAAACAGCGTCATTTCCCACCAGCGCCGAGTGCAACACAAAATCCGTGGAAGCCGGTTCCGGCGGGTCAGCCTCCGGGTCTTCCGGTTCATCCAGCACTGACTTGTCCATGTGCAGGGCCACCCCCCCATTGAAGGCGATGGTCATGTTACTCAGCAGATTACTGTGTTTGGGCGCCACACTTTTGATCACGCCACCGGCATTATTGGTGACAAGACCATTTCTCAACGTCAGACCTACCGAGGCATCCTCCGCACCGTCGAGATAAATCGTTGCATCCGTCGCTGTATTACCAGCCATGTAGAACGATGCCCCGCGGATAACACCATCAAACAGGGAGGACGTGGCAATCACCGAGCCATTGCCAGTGGCTTCGTTATTCTCGAAACGGCCGCCGGACAAAAACTCCAGTGTGGCGCCTTCATCCAGATAAAGGGCACCGCCATTTTCGGCCATGCCATCTTTCAGAGTCACACCGCCTGCCAGCTTGACGACACCATTGGCCAGGATAAGCCCACCATTCGGGTTTTCGGTATCCGTCGATGCATCACCACCTGTCAGGGTCAGGTTTGCCAGCCCTAGCGCCCCCTTCTCGTTGACGCGGGTCAGTCGCGATGCCCCCTCGGCGGTGATAATCGGAAAGGTTTTGCCTTCCGGCTCTTCAAAGGAGTCCAGTGCCAACTGGAAAGAGATTGTCGCCGCCAGCAGGGTGTCGTCCTCGGCGCAGGGTGTTGGCCAGGTCGTAGCGGGGTCTTCTCCCTCTTCCACCTCTTCAGGCGGGTAGGGATCATCGCAGGTTGGCGCCGGCTCAGGATCTTCCCCTTCTTCGCTTTCCACCTTGTCGAATTTCACCGCCTTGCCACCCCCGATCGGCAACGGCCCCTCGGTTAGCACATAGGTCTTGCCTTCAATCAACCGAATAAAATTGTTCTCAGTACCCGCTTCGCAGGCACCCACGGCAACCCGGTAGTTGCTGGCATAAACGGCCTCACGCAGGGTGCAGGCTCCACCCGCGCTCTCCGGGGTCACCTCGTAGACCATATCCAGCCCGTCGCCACTGCGTTGCGGCTCGGGAATGGCGACATCGCTGGTGGATTCAATGGTGTAGACCGTTGCTTGGGAAGAGGCCGCAAAGATGAGGGCGCAGCCAGCAAGGTAATGCCGTAGCCCAAGGTGGCGCATTTTGTTCTCCTGCAGGCGTGTTCTGCCTGGCGTTATTGTTCTAATTGGGTCTTTCCGGGGCTTGTTCTCGGGCTACAGCAAAATGTAACCCTGTGTAATCACGAGAAATATACCGCTTATTTGGGTAGCGAACTGTTGTTTCTCTGTTAATCGCCCTTTTTTACCACCCCAAGGCATTCTTGACAAAGGGAATCGTGACCGAACGCTGCTGCGCCAGAGCCATTCGGTCAAGCCGATCCAGCAGGGTCATCAGGGCGGCGGGACTACGCTCGCTGCGCATGACGATGTAATGGGCTACCTCCTGCTCAACTTTCAGGCCACGGGCCCGGCCCCGCTCCATCAGCAGGTTTTCCAGGTCCGCATCCTCAAGATCACGCAGGCGGTACACAGGGCCGGCGGCCAGACGCGTCGCCAGATCCGGCAACATCAGGTCAATCGCGGCCGGCCCGGCATTGGCCGTCACCAAAAGCCGTCCGCCCTGGGCCATCAGCCGGTTGTAGAGATGGAACAGGCCCTCCTCCCAGGCGGCATGACCGGCGAAACACTGGCAGTCATCCACGGCCAGCAGGTCGAACTGTTCCATGGATTCCAGTACCTCCGGCACCAGGGGCAGCAACTCTTCCGCCGGCAGCAGACAGGCACTGTAACCCAGCTCCTGGGCCAGGCGGACGGCCCCTTCCAGCAGGTGGCTCTTGCCCTGGCCGGGCTGCCCCCAGATAAAGGCCTGACGGTCCCCGCCCTGCACCACTTCCCGCACACCGGCCACAGTGGCACCGTTGTCGCCGACGCGGAAGTTGGAAAGGTCATTGCCCTCGCGTAACTGGAGAGCAAGTGGAAGCTGGGCGCTCATTGATCAGCCACGCCAACAGTAGCGCCACTGGGGCCCCGGTACATTGGCCTCCGGGCAGGCCCGCAGTTGACCGGACAGCCCCAACAGGGAGCGGAGCTGCTCGTCGCTGGCCGCGAAATCCAGGCCATAGGTGACCGAATCCCCGGACACCTGCACCAGGGATACCCGGCGCATGCCGCTCAGGCCGGACAGGTAGTCTCGCAGGGCCTTCCAGTCGGCCAGTGAAGCCACCTGGTTGACGACCAGCAGGGTGCGCTGTTCGGTGACCGCGCCGGTGACGGCAAAACGGTCGGCCAGACTATCCGCCACCGCATCCACCAAAGCGGTCACCGCCTGGCTGGCATCGCCACTCTGCTCCCGGCCCTGTTCCAGGGTTTTCTGGTCCTGCAATACCCGCCAGCTCACCGACGCATCGCCGCCCCGGTACAATACCGCGCTGACAATCATTTCATGGGGGTAACGGCGGGAAGCCTCCAGCAACTGGCTGTCGAACCGACCCCGCACATCCGCCACGGTCAAGGCACGGCGGTCGGTGGCATCCCATTGCGGAAAGGTCAGGTTCAACCCCCGACGGGCGGCTTCTTCTTGCACGGGGGCATACAGGGGGTGATCAGCATTGACCATTTCGCCCTTGCCAGCCCCCTGATCCACCAGCCAGACCAGCAGCCGGGGACGCGGCAGCCCCCACACCGGTGCGCCCTGACCGGCCATGAATTCCATCAGCCCCTGAACATCATAGCGGGCCACCAGGTCATCGCCCTGATAGTCATAACGGGTTACCCAGCGGTCCAGCTGCTCGGCCGCCGCCGGCGCCACCGGCATGTCCAGCACGGCTTTTTTACCAGCCAGGCGCACCAGCACCTGATCCAGCCCCTCCTTGAGGGCTTGTTGCTGTGCCGCCTCCGAACGGTCTTCCACAGCGATGGAGACTGTATCCAGAGCATTAGCCAAAACGGGGCCGGTCACGCTCAACACGAACCCGGCCACCAGTGCCAACCATCCAACAAATCGCATGGGCGCCAATCCAGTGTGCAATTTAAAGCGCGCTATTATCACCTATTCAAAGCGGCCACGCGAACCGGATTTAGGGAGCCTTTGAATAGCACCACGCAGCGGTGGAAAGATGGCCCCCAGACTCTTAAAATACGCGCCTTCACCAACCGGAGCCCCCCATGACCGATCAGAAACGGCCGCTGACCTACCGCGATGCCGGTGTCGATATCGATGCCGGAAACGAACTGGTAAAACGTATTGCCCCCGTGGCCAAGCGCACCCGCCGGCCAGAAGTACTGGGGGGACTGGGCGGTTTCGGCGCCCTGTGTGAAATCCCCACGGGTTACAAGAACCCGGTGCTGGTGGCTGGCACCGATGGGGTCGGCACCAAGTTGCGTCTGGCCATCGACACGACCCGTCACGACAAGGTAGGCATCGATTTGGTGGCCATGTGCGTCAATGATCTGGTGGTGGGTGGCGCCGAGCCGCTGTTCTTCCTGGACTACTACGCCACCGGCAAACTGGATGTGGACACCGCCGCCAGTGTGGTCACCGGCATTGCCGAAGGCTGCGAGCAGGCCGGCTGCGCCCTGATTGGCGGCGAGACGGCGGAAATGCCCGGTATGTACGAGGGCGAAGACTATGATCTGGCCGGCTTCTGTGTGGGTGTGGTGGAAAAGGACGCCATCCTCGACGGCAGCAAGGTGCAGGCCGGTGACAAACTGATTGGCCTGGCCTCCTCCGGTCCGCATTCCAACGGCTACTCCCTGATCCGCCGGATCATGGGCCAGTCCGATACCGATATCGAACTGGACGGCAAGCCGCTCATGGAGCACCTGCTGGCCCCCACCCGCATCTATGTGAAGCCCTTGCTGAAGTTGCTCGAGCAGGTTCCCGTCCATGCCCTGGCCCACATCACTGGCGGCGGTCTACCGGAAAATCTGCCCCGCGTCCTGCCGGACAACACCCTGGCGGTCATTGATACCCGGAGCTGGGATTTCCCCCCGGTGTTCCAGTGGCTGCAGAAAGAAGGCCAGGTACCGGCCTTCGAGATGTACCGCACCTTCAACTGCGGGGTGGGCATGGTAATCGCTGTTCCCGCGGATCAGGTGGATTCCACCCTGGCCCTGATGGAAGCCGAAGGGGAAGACGCTTTCCTGATCGGTGAAATCCAGGCCGGCGACGGTGATCCCGAGGTCAGACTGGAAGGCCTGGAGTGAACCACAGACTTGCCGTACTGATCAGTGGCTCGGGAACCAACCTGCAAGCCATTCTCGACGCCATCCATGACGGCGATCTGGACGCCGAGGTCGCCGTGGTGCTGTCCAACCGGGCAGACGCCGGTGGCCTGGCCCGGGCTGCCGAGGCAGGCATTCCCACCGTTACGCTAAACCACAAAAGTTTCGAAAGTCGCGAGGCCTTCGACCAGGCCATGATCGACCGGCTGGCTCCGTACCAGCCGGACACCGTGGTGCTGGCCGGTTTCATGCGCATCCTGTCGCCACTGTTTGTGCGCCATTACGCTGGTCGTCTGATCAATATCCACCCTTCACTGCTGCCAAAGTACCGGGGGCTCAATACCCATGCCCGGGCCCTGGAAGCCGGTGACAGCGAACATGGCTGCTCTATTCATTTCGTCACCGAGGAACTGGATGGCGGACCGCTGATCGCCCAGGCCCGGGTGTCCATTGGCGAGAACGATTCCCCCGAATCCCTGTCCAAGAAAGTACAGTTACGTGAGCACCAGCTATATCCACTGGTGCTGCAATGGCGAGCCCGGCAACGCCTGGCACTGACAGATGAGGGAGTCACACTGGATGGGAAGCCTCTTGCAGAACAGGGCTATCAATTGCCGTAACGGCCTGCTTTTGCTGGCCATTCTGGCGGCTACCGCCAGTCATGCCTCCCCTCCGGTTTCTCCCTTCAGTCTCGACTACCGCCTGAAAAGCGAAGGCATCCCTTTCAGCATCACCGCCCACCGCACCCTGGAACCGGTGCAGGACGGGCTCTGGAAAATGGAGGTCCACGCCAGCAACTGGCTGGGCGAGATTCGCGAAACGGCGCTGTTCAACTGGCAGGGCTGCACTCCGCAAAGCAATTACTACAGTTACCTGCGTCGCGGGCTGGGCCGGGTCAAGGAAGCCCATCTCCGTTTGGACAGGGATGCCGGCATTGCCGCCAGCGAGCGCACTGACAAACCCATTCGCAATTACACCATCACCGACGATGCCACCGACGAGCTT
>JAKSCQ010000168.1 GCA_022360555.1 Pseudomonadales bacterium | reverse complement strand
CAACTCGCTTCTCGCCATTAAATAAAAAAACGCCGACACCCTTGCTTGCACAAATGCCGGCGTAAAACGGTTGTTTGTGACGACCACAAAGAGGTTGGCTACGGCCAACCCCTTCCGGTTTTTCAGAACTTGTAGTCAAAGCGGACACTGGCGCTACGCGGTGCACCGTAGAACGCCTGGCCTACATACAGGGAGTTGTAGTACTTCTCGTCCGTCACGTTATTTACGTTGAGCGTGGTGGAGAAATCGCGGGTCCAGTCGTAGCTGGCCATCAGGTCCACCAGGGTGTAGGCGCCTTGTGTTGTCTTGGGGACTCCGTTGCCACCACGAAAGATGCTGTCCTGCCAGCGAATACGGGCACCGGTTTTGAATTTTTCCAGTGCCGCAGGCCGCCAGGTGGTCGTCAGACGGAGCATTTCACGGGGAGTGTAATTACGCACTTCGTCCCCATCTTCATCCTCGATTTCCAGCCAGGTATACCCACCGGACAGTTGCCAGCCAGGCAACAGTTCACCGCTGACTTCCGCTTCGTAACCATGGCTTTCCACATCGATACCGCCGTAGTAGGTATCTGGACCGATCATACCGGCCGCTTCCGCCAGGTTTTGCTGGTCGGTCCAGAATGCCGCCAGCTGGCTAAAGATTCGTCCTTCATTCCATTCAGACTTCAGGCCCACTTCCCGGGTTTCACCCGTGACTGGCTGCAGGCGCTGACCGCTAATGTCCTCTTCCGTCTGCGGGTTAAAGATTTCTGTGTAGCTGGCATAGACAGAATGCACATCGGTCACGTCATAGATCAGGCCAGCATAGGGAACCGTTTCACTGGCACTGGCATCTTTGCTTGTTCCATAACCTGTGCCTTCGCTTTCCACATCCACATATCGCGCACCGACAACGGCTGTAAGCGGTTCTGCCAGGCTCAGGCGTGAAGCCAGATATCCACTGCGGTAGCGGTCATCCCACTTGCTGCCGTCTTCCGCCGCATCGAATAACGGCTTGGGATAGCTGCCACCGAAGGCCTGATCCGGTGTCAGCGGTGTGCCGATCCCGCGGCCATAGAGCGACTGTTCCTCTATTCGGCCCTTGGCATAATTGACGCCCACAATCATTTCATGGACGCGACCACCGATCGCAAACGGCCCTCTGGCAAAGAGGTCATAAACCCGTTCCGTGGTCTTGTCATCGTAGTAACTGGGGTAGGCAAACAGTCCTGTTTCGTCCTTGTTGGGCGTGCCATAAACGTAGAACAACTCGGATTCACCTTCCTGTTTGCGATAGGTGAATACCGCCTTGGTTTCCCAACCGTTATCAAAGGTCTGTGTCAGCTCGGCAAAGAAGGATTCATTGTCGGTATCCCAATACGACCAGTCTGCCGCCGTGCTGGTCTCCACATCGTAATCCGTGGGCGTACCGTCACTGTAGAACAGCGGCAGCGAACCCCACATGGGGCTGTCGGCGTTATCGTTCTGGTGGGAATAGCCCAGGGTCAGCAGGGTGTTGTCGGTGATGTCCGCTTCCACCACACCGTAGAACAGACCGCGCTCTTTCTCGTAGCGGTCCAGGTAGGAATTCTTGTTTTCATAGGCGCCCACCATGCGGCCACGCACCCGGCCGTTTTCGGTGAGGGCACCGGAGACATCCGCTTCCAGGCGGCGGGCATCCCAGGAGCCGTAGCTCAGCGCCAGCGAACCATTGGTATCCAGGGTGGGGCGCTTGCGCACGTAGTTCACGGTGGCGGACGGGTTACCCAGGCCGGTCATCAGCCCGTTGGAGCCGCGAATGATCTCCACCCGCTCGAACATGGCGGTGTCCACATCCCCGGTGACGATTTCGTAGGGCAGCGGCAGGCCCAGCCCGTCGTACTGGAAGTTGGTGATCTCGAAACCGCGGGCGTTGTAATAGACCCGGTCGGTTTCCACCTGATCCACCACCACGCCGGGGGAGGACGCCAGCACATCGCTGACGCCATTCATCTGGAAGTCGTCCATCTGGGTGCGGGTGACCACGGACACGGACTGGGGGGTTTCCCGCCGGCTCAGGGACAGGCCGGTGGGGGCGCTGACGGCGGTTTTCGGCGTGTAGCTTTCGCTGTCGTCAGAGAGGCGCGCCTGGTTGTTGGCCTGCACGGACACTTCCGGGATTTCGTAGGTGGTGTCCGTGTTCTGCGCGTCGGTGTCGCTATCAGCCGCCGGCGAAACCAGCGGCAACAGTAGCAGGGAGGCCGCAAGGGCACGGCCGGCCGGTGTAAATCGATAAGTCATGGAGAAACCTGTGGTTGCATCTGCGATCCCCCCGACCTGATGACCTGGCCACCAATGACGTCCCTTTCGTCAGTGCGGCAGGTGGGAGCCCGGCGGGGATACTATCTTTAATGCAAACGGTTCTCAATACGAATAGTCGTCACTTTATCCTCAGTCTCCGCCAGACAGCAGGGACTGCAGCTCGGCACGGCCTTTTGCATTGGTTTCCACCAGCTTGTCCATGTCGCCGCGATGCTCGATCTGTTCGCGCAGCAGGCGCTCGTCCAGGTCACGGAAACTGCGCACCAGATCGATGGCGGTGGACTCGGGTACCCCCAGTTGCATCAGCGTCAGGCGGGCGCTCATCAGGGCCGACTCAAAGGTTTCGCGAATCACCTGGTCCACCCCCAGGGCATGGAGCTTGTAGGCGTGGTAACGGTCCCGGGCGCGGGCCACGATGGTGACCTCGGGGAAGTGATGGCGCAC
Source organism: Pseudomonadales bacterium (assembly GCA_022360555.1). Classification (GTDB taxonomy): domain Bacteria; phylum Pseudomonadota; class Gammaproteobacteria; order Pseudomonadales; family Alcanivoracaceae; genus Alcanivorax. Next base: position 9,011 of record JAKSCQ010000168.1, on the reverse strand, counting down.
CAGTTCCGCGGCCTTAAGCGAGTCGTCCACATCATCCACCGCCAGCACCAGAATTTTGGCGTGTTCCAGGCCGGCATTGCGCAACAGGTCCAGCCGGGTCACGTCGCCAAAGTACACTTCATTGCCGTAGCGGCGCAGCATGTCGATTTCGTCCGGGTCGGAATCCAGAGCGGTAAAGGCAATCTTGCGGGCCACCAGAATCCGCGCGGTGATCTGCCCGAAGCGGCCCAGCCCGGCGATGACCACCTGCGGGTGATGGTCGGGCATGTCCTCTGCTTCCAGGTCCGGACGATCCGCAGCATGCCGGTGCTCCGGCCAAAGCAGGGTGACCAGCTTCAACAGCAGTGGCGTGGCGGCCATGGACAGGGCTACCACCAGATTGAGCTGACCGACCAGGGTGCTGTCGAGCAGGTTCAACGCCTGGGCCTGGGTAAAGAGCACAAAGGCGAACTCGCCCCCCTGACACAGGAGGATGCCGAACAGCGCCGTGTTGCGCCATTCCACCCCGCGCACCCGGCTGATTACCGCCAGCACCAGCGCCTTGAGGCCCAGCAATACCAGCAGATAGAGGGCAATGTCCCCGGGGTTATTGATCAGCAACCGCAGATCCATGGTCATGCCGATCGCCAGGAAGAACAGCCCCAGTAACAGACTTTTAAAGGGCTGGATATCGGTTTCCAGCTGCTCCCGGTAGGGCGAGTTGGCCAGCAGCACCCCGGCCACGAAGGCCCCCAGTCCCATGGACAGGCCCAGGTGTTCCATCAGGGCGGCGGCGCCCAGCACCAGCATCAAGGCACTGGCGATCATCAACTCCCGGTTGCGCAGTTTGGCCAGCCAGCCCAGCCAGGGATTGAGGGCATACTTGCCCGCCAGCACCATTGCCACCAGTGCCGCCAGGCCGGCCAGCAACTGTGGGCTGTCTTCACCGGCCTGGGTACCGGCCAGCAGGGGCAACAGCAGCAGGATAGGGATCACCGCCAGGTCCTGGAACAGCAGAATCGAAAACGCGGAACGCCCCTGGGGAGTGCCCAGCTGGTTGTTCTCCACCAACATCTGCACCACAAAGGCGGTGGAGGACAAGGCCAAGGTAAAGCCGATGGCCAGGCTCACATTGGTGTCAAACCCGAGCACCAGGAAAGCCCCCGCAAGCAGCGCGGCACTGAGCAACACTTGGCTGGCACCCAGCCCCAACAACCGCCTCCGTTGCGCCCACAACTGTTGCGGAGCCAGTTCCAGCCCCACCAGAAACAGCATTAGCACCACCCCCAGCTCAGCAAAGTGCAGCACATCGGTGCCCCCGCTCACCAGCGCCAGGCCCAGCGGCCCCACGGCAATTCCCGCCGCCAGATAGCCCAAAATGCTGCCCAGCCCCAACCGCTGAAACAGGGGCAATAACAAGAGGGTGGCCGCCAGCAGTACCAGCGCCTGAGAGAAAAAGCCTTCCACGGTGATCTCCTTGTTCTGATGCCTCCATGCTAACGGATTCCGGTGACATCCAATGTTAAAAAATGGCTCCCGCCAATAATGCACCAGGATTGCCCATGAACCGGCCACGCCTTACCATGCGCGCTCTTTTTATGCCCCAAGGCGGTGCAAAACATGAGTGAACAGAATGATCGGCTGCGCCAGCAGCTGGTCGGCGGCCTGTTACGGCAACTGCATCTGGATGTGATGAGCCAGCGGTTTAATCCCCGCCTGGTGCTGGCGCTGTTCAATCTGGTGAATGGCGGGCTGAGCATTGCCCTGATCGCCATCGTCGCCCTGATCACTCAGCAGGCGTTTATCTTTCCTTCTCTCGGAGCCACGGCGTTTTTGCTGTTTCATCTGCCCCTGGCGGAAGCGGCCTCACCACGCAATGTGCTCAGTGGTCATGTGATCGGCGCCCTGTGTGGCTGGGGCGCCCTGTGGTTATGCGGCCTGCACGATGCGCCAGCCGCCTTTATCACCGGCGTGGAATGGCCACGGGTGGTGGCTGCCGGCCTGTCTCTGGGATTCACCAGCGCTCTGATGATCCTGTTCCGGGTGGCCCATCCGCCCGCCGGCGCCACCGCACTCATTGTTTCCCTGGGACTAATGCATGAGCTACAGCAACTGCCGGTGCTGATCAGCGCCGTGGCGCTACTGGTTGGCCAGGCCTTCCTGATCAACCGCATCGCCGGTATTCCCTATCCCCTGTGGCGGAGCCAGAAGGCGAGAACCTGATTCAATTTCGTAATGAGAATTGTTTTTGTTTCTGCTAGACTGCCGCGCTCAGTCTGATCCCTGGCAGGTGCCTTTCATGCGCGCAATTCTGGTGCTCCTTCATCGCTGGTTCGGCCTCTTTATCGCCGGCTTCCTGATTATTGCCGGCCTCACCGGGGCACTGATTTCCTGGGACCACGAGCTGGACGAGTGGCTCAACCCCCACCTGTTCAAAAGCCAGAGCCAGGGTGAACCCCTGCCCATGCTGACCCTGGTGGACAAGGTGGAAGCCGCCGACCCCCGCGTGCGCGCCAGCTTCTTTCACCTGGACGCCGAGCCCGGCCACAACGCGGAAATCTGGGTGGATGCCAAAGTGAACCCGGACACCGGGCGCCGCTACGAGCTGGACTACGACCATGCCTTCGTGGACCCGGTGACCGGCGAGATTGTCGGCAAGCGCCTGTGGGGCAAGATCTCCCTGCACCCGGAACACCTGATGTCCTTCCTCTACAAGCTGCACTTCACCCTGCACCTGCCGGAGTGGAACGGTATCAACCGCTGGGGCATCTGGCTGATGGGCGCCGCCGCCATGGTGTGGCTGTTCGATACCTTTATCGCCATGGTGCTGACGCTGCCGCGCAAACGCCGCAGCCAAAAGCCCGCCGGCAAGAGCTGGCTGCAGCGCTGGAAACCGGCCTGGATGATTCGCCGTGGCGCCGGCGCCTACAAACTGAATTTTGATCTGCACCGGGCGGTGGGCCTGTGGGTATTCGGCCTGTTGCTGATCCTGGCCTTCACCTCCTTCTCCCTGAATCTGTACCGGGAAATTTTCTACCCGGTCATGTCCATGGTGTCCGAAACCACCCCGGGCCCCTTCGAGACCCGCACCCCCACCGCGCTGCACGACCCGGTGGAGCCCCAGGTGAGCTGGCCGGACCTGTTCGATCAGGCCCGCACCGAAGCCGATAAGCGGGGCTGGGACGAACCGCTGGGCGATGCCTTCTATAGCGACAACTTCGCCGTGTTCGGAGTGCGCTTCTACTTCCCTGGTGAAGATCACGACAGCGGCGGCATGAAGGTGAAAAGCCTCTACTATGACGGCAACACTGGCGAGCTGATCGGCGACGAAGTCCCCTGGCAAGGCACCGCCGCCGACGTTTTCAACCAACTCCAGTTCCCGCTGCACTCCGGTCGCATCGCCGGCCTGCCGGGCCGCATCATCGTTTCCATCATGGGCATTGCCGTGGCCATGCTCTCCATCACCGGCGTGGTGATCTGGTGGAAGAAACGCAAGGCGCGGGTGGCGAGCAGAAAGCGGAAAAAGGAAGTGGCCCTGAACGCCGCCACCTCTCAATAGGCACCTGTAGGAGCACCTCTTGAGGTGCGAACCAAAACCTTGCCGTAACTCCATCGGTCTCTGCCAACCCTACACCGGGGTTCGCACCTCAAGAGGTGCTCCTACAGCGGGTTAAAGCCAGGCGGCGCTCCAGTACGGGTAGTCCTTTAGGGAACGAACCAGGCCGGCACGCAAAGGGTTGGCAACGATATATCGCGCCATATCTCGAATGCTCTCCTCCTTGCGTACCGCATGATCATGATAGCCCTTTTGCCAAACCGCCTGACCACAAAGCCGCCCACTTCGCCCCTTCACCCGCAACATGACCCGAGACAGCGACTCGTCAGCGCCAAGCTGAAACAGCCAGTGCAAATGGTCGGGCATAAGCACATAGCAAAGTGTTGATGTGGCCCCTGACCGGTCACTCCAGAGAAGCGTCCTGCACACCTGACAGGCGAGTTTATTGTCCGAGAAAAAGGGATAGCGCCCATTCGTCACCGCAGTGACGTGATAAATCCTTCCTGCTTCGGAGTAACGCCCCTTCCTGAGACGATTGCCTTGATATCGCTTTGTCATGCAGACAGGGTTGCGCTGAAGCACCAGGCAGCAAAGTCGATATCACTGATTTTTCTGTAGGCGTCACGATCCGGAGAACGAAGGCAGGCGCTCACCCGCAAGCATCAGAAACGATCACGGCCGGGCTGGTTGAGGTTGTTGATGCGAGTTTTGCCCAGCAGTTTCAGTAGCAGGTTGCGGAAAAACCGCAGTAGCGGGTAAAGCACTTTCGAGATACGCCGGGAACGGAACAGCCAGTAGTTGAACCGGTTGAACACGCCGGAGCGGCTGCCAATTAACGCCAGGGCATGAATGGCATCGGCGCCGTAGTAAAGCTGGTCGCCCAGCTTCAGTACCATGCCCTGATCGATATCCAGGCCGGCATCGGTAATCTCGCGCATCACGGCCGAATCGTCCCGGGCATCGACGATGCGCAGCTCGCCCACGCTGTCACGAATCCGCACCACCTGGCAGTAGGCATGACAGGCCGGGCATTCCTTGTCGTATACCAGCAATATCTCGGGGCGGGACACGGTGGCCTCCGTGCAGGGATCTGAACCGTTACGTTGCAATAAAGGGTTCATCGCGCAAGGAGTGATTCAGCGGTTCCCTGGCACGATGAACCTGTTTCTTACCACTGGATGGGCGCTTCCGAGGAACCGGGGCTGGGAGCCTGGCCGGCGGGCTGGGCCGCGCGGGCGGCGGCTTCGCGGTCCGGGCGGACCCGATCGCCGGCCTGCAGGGCGCCGGCGGCACCATCGCCGTCCACATGGGCGATGCCATAATCCTGGCGCACGTCACTGACTTTCAGGGTGGCCAGGGATTCGCCTTCCAGCTTGATGGTCAGGCCGGTATCCGGGTCCTTCATGGAGCCGGCCGGGCGATACACCTTCATCAGGGCATCCTGTTCCAGGCGGCCTTCCCCCTGGCTCAGGTAAATGGTGTCGCCGTCCACCTTGATGATCTGCACCGGGTAGAGCACGTCGGTGGCATCGCCGGCGATGGCGCGGGCGATTTCCGGGTAGATCTGGTCGGCCAGACGCTCCGGATGATTGCGGTCATCAATGTTGAGCTGGCGAGCCATTTCGCGGATGGCGGCTTCGGATTTGTCCCACACATACAGGTCGGACCAGAGGATTTCCGTGGTGGTGGTATCCAGCAGGCGGTAGCGCACGCGCACATAGGGTTCATAGCCGCCCATCTTCGCGCCATAGAATTCCCGCTCGCTGTCACCGATGTTGAAGTCCTCGATGGTGCCCACCAGCAGCAGGTCCGCGCCCTTGCGCTGGCCCAGCCGGGCCAGTTCTTCCGGCGCCACGCTGCCGTCGCGGATCACGTCCTGCTCCTGTTCGATGGCGCCCAGGGAGCTGCGATCGAGTACCCGGAAACGCCCGGACTGGGTAAAGGCGGTGACCAGGTTGTCATAGAGCTGGCGCTGCACTTCCCGGGCCGGCACCTTGATGTCCCCCAGGTCGTATTCGGAACGGCGACTGTCAAAGACCGTGACGGCCACACCGGGCAGGTGGGAACGGTCCGGGCCGATGGACTTGGGTCGCAGTACTTCCGCCTGCACGTCCGCCCGCCACAGCCCGCTTTCCACTTTCTGCACGGACTGCACCTGGTAGCTCTTGATGTTGCCCAGGGTAGGGAGCTGCGGTTCCGGCACGGAGGTTTCCGTGCCCATCCAGGTGCTCACATCCCCCTGCTGGTGGACCACCCACTCCAGCACATTGGTGCGGAAGTTCGGGTCCACCGCCAGGGTTACCCCGCCGGCCTGACGCACCGCCGCCACCAGGGCATTGGTCATGGCCTGCTCCGGCTCTTCACCATAGCCCCGGGCGGAGACGGACACGGTTTCCGTGAGTGCCTGTGCCTGGGAAGCGAACAACAGCAGAATGAAAACGAACGGGGCGAACAGGTGCTTGGTCATGACTGCCTCCATGTCTTTTTGGCTGGCACGCAACACGCTGCACGCTGACACGCCACATGGCCCTCAGGCAAAGCGGGCATGGCGTGCAAGCGTGATGCCTGCTCGTGCAAGTGCCTTACAATCCAAACAGGCTCTTGGAACGCGTCTTGCGGATTTCCTTCTCGTTGGTCCACTCGATGATGCCGGTCTGGATGTTCAGCAACTTCAGGGTGAACTTGTAGTACACGTCCTTGGTGCTGTCATCACGCTTGACGATGGACGACAGGTTGCCGTACATCATGAATTCGGCACCGATCTGGCGCCCCATCTGGGCGGCGGTGGACGGGTCCACCAGACCGGACTCGCTCTGGTAATCAAGCTGCTCACGCACCCGGTCCACCACGGTCATGTCCACGAAACGGAACTTGCCGGAGTTGATCAGCTTGGACTGGATGGTGTCGGTGATGGATTCGGTGTCAATGTGCTCGGTGGTCTTGTTCTTGATGCGGTCCACGAACAGTACCGGGCGACGGTTCTGGGTCATCTGCACGATGGGCGGGAAGACCAGCATGTCATCCACCATCTTGGCGGCGATCATCTGCAGGTCGGTGGAGCCGAAGTCCGTGGTCACGGTTTCCCGGGCCTGGGCATCGCCGTAATCCACCTTGGACGCACAGCCGGACAGCACCACGGCAACACCCAGCAACAGCATGGAAAGTAAACGCATTCTTTTCTCCTTGTTCCTTGTCTCGGTCAGAGTTCCGTAAACCTATTCCCGCACCCAGATTTCAAAGCGTACGGCTGAGGGATTGGGGGCAATGCCTTTCACATTGTTCTGGCTGCGACCGGCCATGACCACCTGCTGCCAGGGCTGGCTTTCCGGCGCCAGTTCAAAACCGTCCGCGTCAAACCATTTGAACTTGTACTGGAAGTCCAGTTCGAACTTCCAGTCATTTTCCAGGGTGGCCTGCACATAGAGCAGGTCGCCCACCCGTTTCTGTTTCAGATCCGGAATGGAAATACGGCTGCCCAGCAGGCTGTTGTTGGAGTAGACGTCGGTGACCGGCTGGCCGTCTTCATCGACTTCAATCTGCGCCTTGTTGCTGGCCGAGCAGGCCGCCAGCAGCAAGGCCACCAGTAACGCCATCAACGGGCGATAAATCGTCATAAGGGTCCCTCCTGAACGGGTAACACGCGAGTAATCAGGCGGCCGGGGACGGCCACGGCATGAATCACGGTAAGGCCCCGGTCAACCACCGGTACCGTCAACGTAGCATTGCCCCCGGGCGTGCTCAATACAAGGGTATGTTGCCCCTGGGGCAGGGAAAAACGGGTGGCCTGGGCATAGGCGGGCAGGCTCAGCCAACTACGCCGGTCCGCCTGTTCACTGACCAGGTTGTACACCTGGGTGAGCAGGGCACCCAGTGAGCCGAAGTCGTCATTGGCCTTTTTCTGGGCATTGTATTTGGCGGTGGCCCGCAGGGTCTGGCGCACCAGCATGCCCGGTAGCCTTTCCTTGAGATCCTTGGCGGCCAGGGCGCCCACATCCGCCAGCACCACGGTTTCTCCCAGCGGCTGGCTGGCGCTGTCGAGCACCCGCAGGGCATTGGGGCGCGGCTTGTTGCCGATGGAATAGGTGGGGAAGGCCACCGAGAATACGCCGTGCACCGTGGGGATGGGCAGGTTGAATTCTTCGCGGGGCTGCACGAAACCCTGTTCGTAGAGCACCGCCACCATGCCGTCTTCGGGCTTGCGACCCTTGAGGGCATTGGACACCCGCTGCACGTCTTCCTTGATCATGTTCGCGCTGGGGTTGATCTCCAGGGCCTTCTTGTAGTCCACCAGGGCATCGTTGTATTCACCGTGGGCTTCCCAGAACAGGGCGGACAGATAAAAGGTCCAGGCATTCTGGAAGCTGGCCTTTACCTGGCCGGCTACCGCATCCAGGCCCTGGAAATACCCTTCGTACTGGTTCAGGTCGATCTTGTTTTCTTCGGCGTCATCTTCCGCCTTGGCAATTTCCTTTTCGCGTTTGTTGGCGGCCACCTGCTGCTCCAGGGCGGCGCCACGCAGTTCCACGGCGGTGCCGGTGACATCGTTGTCGGCCCAGTAGTTCAGGGCCTGGTAAGCGTGGGTGAAGATGCGCTCATAGTCCGGCGCCACATAGGGGCGGGCATTGTCGTTAGTGATCAGGGATGCGCCGGAAGCGGCCAGGGAGGACGCCTGAATACGGGCCCCGGCGTCGGTTTCATCGTAATGGTTGATGGCGCTGGCAAACGCCTCGCGACTCTGTGCGAACTCCCCATTGAGCTGGCTGACCCGCCCCAGCTCCTGCAAATAGAGCACGCCATCGCCACCACTGGCCGCTTTTTTCAGGTTCTGATCCACGGCAGGATTGGTGGCCTCGCTGGCCAGTGAGCTTTTCCACTGGCGGGCCTGGCTGGGGTAATCCACAAACAGGGAATTGGTGGCACAGCCGCCAAGCAGTGCCATCGTGATTAACAGGCATCCCTTCCTGATCCAGTGCATAGGGTCGATACGATCCTTGCCTGTAGGGGATGGCTTGCAAGCGAACATCGGCACCGGAGCCCGACAGGTTCAGCTGCAAGCAGCCTCCTACAACAAAAAACACGCCATAAAAAAAGCCGGAACAGGCAAGGTAGCCCGCCACCGGCTTTTTGTCGAGTGTTTCACAGTTTGTCCCTTCCAGGCTTTTGTGGGAGCGGTTGTTCAACCGCTCCCACAGAAAACCCGGAGCCCCTTAGAACAACACCCGGGTTCGGATAGTGCCGTCGATGGTACGCAGCTTGTCCAGTGCCAGCTGGCTGTATTCCTTGTTCACATCGATGACCACGTAGCCGATTTCCTCGTTAGTCTGCAGGTACTGGCCGCAGATGTTGATGCCGTTCTCGGAGAAAATGGTGTTGATCTGGGTGAGCACGCCGGGCACGTTCTTGTGAATGTGCAGCAGGCGGTGCATGTCCGGGTGCGCCGGCAGGGCCACTCCGGGAAGTTCACCGCCCCCAGGGT
>JAKSCQ010000068.1 GCA_022360555.1 Pseudomonadales bacterium | reverse complement strand
GTCGGCGGCTGCGACATCATCATGGACATGTACCGCTCCGGTCAGCTCAAGGAGCTGGTGGAAGGCGCGGCCGAGGATGCGGACGATGCCTGATACCGGTTTCCGGTTGTCAGAAAACCCGGCTTCGCGCCGGGTTTTTTGTGGGCAACAGCCCGGGATTGACGCTTTACACCATAGCCGGGATGTTCGTTGTCCTTGGTCTGGTCCCCGGTCCGACTAGAATCAGGGCATCGGACTGCCGGGGGAGGGCAGGGTGAAACGCAATAAACCCACACATCAATGGCGGCGCTGGCACCGCTGGTTCGGACTGGTGGTGGCCATACCGGTACTGATTCTGTCGGTGACCGGGGTGTTGCTCAATCACATCGAGTCGCTGAGCTGGGCGGACCGCCCGCTGCCCCCCTGGCTGGCCCGCTGGTACGGCGCCCCCGTGCCTGACGGACTGGAAGGCCAACAAGTGGCCGGGCACTGGTACAGCCACAGCGGCGAGCGCCTGTTCGTGGGGGACCGGGATGCCTTTTATTGCCCGCCCCCCTTCCGGGGCGTAGCGCGTGACGGTGCGCTGCTGGTGGTGGGGTGCGGGCCGGAGTTGTTGCTGGTCAACGCTGACGGACAGCAGGTGGAGCGGCTGGGCCCGGCTTACGGGGTGCCGGTTTTCTCCGCGCTGGGTCAGGTGGGTGAGCGCCGGCTGGGGTTGCAGACACCGGAGGGTGTGGTGCATTTCGATACGGATCAACTGGCAGCTCTGCCCCTGAGCGGTGATAACCGGTGGCATCCGGTAAGGCTACAGGTTGTGCCGGCCAGGCTGGAAACGCGGGTTCTGGCCCGCAGCGTGCCGCCCTCGCTCAATTGGCAGCGGTTGTTGCTGGATCTGCACGCCGGCCGGATTGCCGGACTGGCAGGGCAACTGGTCATGGACCTGGCGGCACTGTTGCTGAGCATCCTGGCGATAACCGGCACCGTGATCTGGGCGCGCAGTCGGCGATAATCCGGCCTGACAGGTCAGAATCCGGTCACAAAACCGGCCTGACTGTTGAAAGCTTGCCCGTAATCCCCATGATATGGCCATGCAGCACGGCAACAGCCGTTGTATGATCGCTGCACTCAGTTTTCGAGCCTGTCCCGGCAGCATGGCGCTGGCGGGCACCAACATTCATGAATGGAGAGAAACAATGGGCGTTCTGGTAGGTAAACCTGCACCTGATTTTACCGTTCCCGCAGTACTGGGCGATGGCAGCATCGTTGACGAATTCACCCTGTCTGAAGCCATCAAGGGCAAGTATGGTCTGGTGTTCTTCTACCCGCTGGACTTCACCTTCGTGTGCCCGTCCGAGCTGATCGCTCTGGACAAGCGCATGGACGCGTTCAAGGAGCGCGGCGTGGAAGTGGTCGGCGTGTCCATCGACAGCCTCTTCACCCACAACGCCTGGCGTAACACCCCGGTGAACGAGGGCGGTATCGGCCCGGTACGTTACACCCTGGCCGCTGACATGAACCACGGCATTGCCCAGTCCTACGATGTGGAGTCCGAAGGTGGCATGGCATTCCGTGGTGCCTTCCTGATCGACAAGGAAGGCGTGGTACGCAGCCAGATCGTCAACGACCTGCCGCTGGGCCGTAACATGGACGAGCTGATTCGTCTGGTTGACGCCCTGCAGTTCCACGAAGAGCATGGCGAAGTTTGCCCGGCCGGCTGGCAGAAAGGCGACTCCGGCATGAACGCTTCCCCGGAAGGCGTGGCCGAGTACCTGTCCGGCAATGCCGAGAAGCTGTAAGAAAACGCAGCACCAAAAAAGGGCGGCCATTTGGCCGCCCTTTTTTGTGGCCGCAAACTCCTGCGGTTTCCAGCTGTAGGGTGCACTGAGCCTAAGGCGAACTGCACCATCAAACGCCGGATCGGTGCAGTTCGCCTTAGGCTCAGTGCACCCTACGCAATCTGGCGGTGTTTAGCGTGCATGCGTGAAGCGTGTTGCGTGTATGTGTCTTATCAATCCAGCTCTTTCGCCAGCGTCGGCGGTATTTCGCTGGCGGGTGGGGGCGGCCAGCCGCCCAGGTCCTTGAAGCGGTTGACCATGGTGCAGAACAGCTCGGCGGTGCGGGTGGCATCGTACAGGGCCGAGTGCGCTTCGCGCTGGCTGAAGCGGATGCCGGCGGCTTCGCAGGCCTTGGCCAGCACCGTCTGGCCGTAGACCAGGCCGGCCAGGGCGGCGGTGTCGAAGCTGGAGAACGGGTGGAAGGGGTTGCGCTTGATATCCGCCCGGTCCGAGGCGGCGTTGAGGAACCCCTGGTCGAAGAAGCTGTTGTGGCCCACCAGTACGGCCCGGTTGCAGCCATGGTGCTTGATCGCCTTGCGCACCGGGTCGAAGACCCCTTTCAGGGCCGTCTCTTCGGTCACCGCGCCACGCAGGGGGTTGTTCGGGTCGATCCCGGTGAAATCCAGGGCGGCCTGTTCGATATTGGCCCCGGGGAAGGGGTCCACATGAAACTGGATGCGGGTGGACGGACGCAGGTAGCCGTGGGCATCCATATCCAGCAGGACAGCAGCAATTTCCAGCAGCGCATCCGTCTGGGCATTGAAGCCGCCGGTTTCCACATCAATGACAACCGGCAGAAAGCCCCGAAACCGCAGCGCCAGGCTGGGGTGCTGATCACTCATGATCACTCCATCAGACTCAAAGACCCCGCGCCGCCGGCCAGGGCCGCGCGAGAGTGGGTATGCTACCGGAATCCCCGCAGAGGCAACAGGCGTTGGCGGGGGATCGGGGTGGTCGCCGGTTTTCGCGGGCTTGCTGACAGCCATCTGGTGAAACATTCACACAGGGCAGGTACAATACGCGGCCTCGATTCACCGGGCGGGCGGCGTATGCGCTGCCGTTCACCCATCATGCGGAGTCTTTCAATGTCCAAGATCAACAAGGTGGTACTGGCCTATTCCGGCGGCCTGGATACCTCGGTTATCGTCAAATGGCTGCAGGATACCTATGACTGTGAGGTGGTGACCTTTACCGCCGATATCGGCCAGGGTGAAGAAGTGGAGCCGGCCCGCGCCAAGGCCCAGGCCATGGGCGTGAAGGAAATCTACATTGAAGACCTGCGCGAAGTGTTCGTGCGCGATTACGTCTTCCCCATGTTCCGCGCCAACACCATCTACGAGGGCGAGTACCTGCTGGGCACCTCCATCGCCCGCCCGCTGATCGCCAAGCGGCTGGTGGAAATCGCCGAGGAAACCGGCGCCGACGCCATTTCCCATGGTGCCACCGGCAAGGGCAACGACCAGGTGCGCTTCGAGCTGGGCGCCTACGCCCTGGCCCCGGGCATTCAGGTGATTGCTCCCTGGCGCGAGTGGGACCTGAACTCCCGCGAAAAGCTGATGGCGTACTGCGAAGAGCGCAATATCCCGGTGGATTTCTCCAGCAAGAAAAAGAAATCCCCGTACTCCATGGACGCCAACCTGCTGCACATCTCCTACGAGGGCGGCAACCTGGAAGATCCCTGGTGGGAAGCGGAAGAAGACATGTGGCGTTGGAGCGTGAGCCCGGAAGCGGCGCCGGACCAGCCTACCTACATCACTCTGACCTACGAGAAGGGTGACATCGTTGCCATCGACGGCGAGCGTCTGAGCCCTGCCGAGGTCCTGGCCAAGCTCAACAAGCTGGGTGGCGACAACGGCATCGGTCGTCTGGATATCGTCGAGAACCGCTATGTGGGCATGAAGTCCCGTGGCTGCTACGAAACTCCGGGTGGC
>JAKSCQ010000254.1 GCA_022360555.1 Pseudomonadales bacterium | reverse complement strand
GGTCTGCAACTGGGCCGCTGCTTCGTCACGGGCGGCTTTGGCGCGGTCCCGGGCCAGGGCGGCCTCGGTATCGTCGAGCTGGATCAGCAGCTGCCCTTTCTTCACCCGGTTGCCGGCGCGGATGGGAATCTCCGCCACATTGGCGGTGACCACGGCGGTGAGGTTGGCGGCACGGGGGGACTGCACCCGGCCAAAAAGCTGGATCTGTGGGGAGCGGGCGCCGGGATCAGCCAGCACATAGCGGACCCGGTCATGGCGATCGCTCACGTCGCGGGTTGGCGCGGAAGGCTTGAACACGGCAAGCAGAATGATAGCCAGCACCGTTCCGAGGATCACACGGGCTACCGGGGGGAGCTGTTTCAGGCGGTCTCGCAAGGCTGTTCCCTTATCGATAATGATTCTCAGCTGGCGTACTGTAGCGGCTTATTATTGCGCTGCCTATGGTGAAGGCTCTCATCATGGCAATGTTTTTATACAATCTATCAAGGCCATTTTCTTGCACGTTCGCAGCACAACGCGTAAATCAGTGCCTGAAATTGTCGAAATATACAGGCAGGCGCCGGAGGCCCAGTGAGCGAACAACAGGACAAAATTCTCGTCGTTGATGACGATGCGCGACTGCGCAGCTTGTTGCAACGGTTTCTCGAAGAAGCCGGCTACACGGTCAAGGCCGTGGCCGATGCCGAGCAGATGGATCGGGCCCTGTCGCGGGAAATCTATTCGCTGATGGTGCTGGACCTGATGCTACCCGGGGAAGACGGCCTGTCCATCTGCCGACGCCTGCGCGAGAGCGAGAATACCCTGCCGATCATCATGCTCACCGCCAAGGGCGACGATGCCGAGCGTATCGAAGGGCTGGATGCCGGGGCCGATGACTACCTGCCCAAGCCGTTCAATCCCCGTGAGCTGGATGCCCGCATCCGGGCCGTGCTGCGTCGCCACGTGCGTGAAGTGCCCGGTGCTCCCAGCAAGGAAGAAGGCGAGGTGAGTTTCGGGCCCTGGTCGCTGGACCTGGCCAACCGCACCCTCACCCGCGACGGTGACCCCCAGGGCCTGACCACCGGCGAATTCGCCGTGCTCAAGGCGCTGGTGCAAAACCCCCGCGAACCGCTCACCCGCGACAAGCTGATGAGCCTGGCTCGGGGCCGGGAATGGTCCGCCATGGAGCGTTCCATTGATGTGCAGGTCTCCCGCCTGCGTCGCCTGCTGGAAGACGACCCCTCCAAGCCCCGCTATATCCAGACAGTGTGGGGCGTGGGGTATGTGTTTGTGCCGGATTGAAAGACGCCTGCACGCGTTCACGCGAAAAGCGTAGTATGGCCTTTTCTGTCTTTGCGTGCCGGCGTGAAGCGTGTTTGCGTGCAAGCGAGCCCTTATGAAACTCTACCCCCGCACCGCCTTTGTCCGTTCCGCCATCGTGGTGGGGCTGGTGATTGGTGTCAGTCAGGCGCTGACGCTGTGGTTCTTTGCCCGCAACGCCTACCTGCCCGGCATTCGTGAATACGCACGGCTGACGGTGTTGCAGTCGGAGCTGGCGTTTTCCTCCTCTGGTGACGAGGACACCCGGCTGGCCCGCCGGCTGGCCGGCGCCACCAGCATTCAGGTAGCCACCCCCGAAAACCTCCATGAAGGCACCGTGCTGCTGTCGCAGCCGGTGGTCAGCCGCTTTCGTGAAGAACTGGAGGAGCGCCTCGACGAGCCGGTAACGGTGCGCCTGGAAGACAGCCGCCAGCCGGTGCTGTGGGTCAGCGCGCCGTCGTTCGGCGGACAGTGGCTGCGGGTGCCCATGGAATTCTTCCGCGATTACGACCGTTACCTGCTGCTGGGCTGGGGGGTGACGGTGCCGCTACTGGCCATCATCGGTGGCCTGCTGATTGCCCGGGGGCTGAACCTGCCGCTGCGACGGCTGGCCCGGGTGGCATTGAAGGTTGGCCGGGGGGAAGCGGTACCGGTGCTGGATACCACCATCGGCCCGGAGGAAATCCAGGCGGTGAACGCGGCCTTCAACCGCATGGCCAGTGACTTGCAGCAGGCCCAGCGCGATCGTGCCCTGTTGTTGGCGGGGGTCTCCCATGACCTGCGTACCCCGCTGACGCGCCTGCGGCTGTCGGCGGAATTCATGCAGGACGAGGAACTGGCCGGCGGCATCATCGAAGACATCGAAGACATGGATGCCATCCTCGACCAGTTCATTGCCTTTATTCGTGACGGTGCCGATGAGCAGCCGGATTTCGAAAACCTCAATGACCTGATTCAGGAAGTGGCCGGCAAATACCCGGCCGAGCAGATCCGTTTCGAACTGGAAGACCTGCCGCGTTTGATGCTCAAGCGGCTGACGGTAAAACGCATGCTCGCCAACCTGATCGGCAACGCCCTCAAGTACGGCGCCTCTCCGGTGGAGATCCGCACCGCCGTACAGGACAACGTGGTGCTGCTCACCGTGCGTGACCATGGCAAGGGCGTAAAGGAAGAGGATATTCCCCTGCTCCTGCAGCCGTTTTCCCGTGGTGAGAAGGCCCGCACACTCAGCGGCAGCGGCCTGGGGCTGGCCATCGTCAAGCGCATCGTGGATATGCACCATGGCGAAATTCAACTGGCCAACCACGAACACGGTGGGCTGCTGGTTACCGTGCGTTTCCCGGTGACCGGCAAATTTGTCCAGCCGGAACCGCTTTCCGCCGGCGTGCGGTAACAAAAAACCACATTCTGTGCCCGAGAATGTGCGCTGGTGCAAAGTTCAGGGGGGCAAGGAGGCGCATTCTAGGTACCAAGTTACTGGCATGGCACATAAGAAAAGTGAAACTCGCCCCTGCGTATACAACAATAATTCGCGCAGGGCGTTTGACCAAACGGACTTGGGAGAGCGCTTTATGAATACCCGCCGACAACAGCGGTGGATGCCGCTGTCATGATATTACCTCCGCCTATCCGCTGATTCTGCGCGAGCTGACCGTGTCCGGTTAATCGTCGCGTTGAAATGCCGATAGCCTGTTGTTGTCTCCTGGCAATAACAGGTCGTTGGGCCGCACCCCTGTGCGGCCTTTTTTTCGTTGTCTCGTGGATGGCGCTGGCCATTGCCAGCGGTTGCGGATGAGGTTGGCTTTTTGTGGGAGCGGTGGTTCCACCGCGATCTTCTGCCTGGGGGTATCGCGGTCGAACGACCGCTCCCACAGGGCTCCGAACCTCTGCCTACCCATGTGTTTACCGTCATTGTACGACGCATTTCCCCCTTTCCAGGGATTACACACTGTTGCGAATCAGGTTATGACAGGAAAGTGACGTGCGGGTTATGTTGGTGACTCGAACAATCATCAAGGAGACACCATGAAGAGAATACTCTTGCCCGCCTTGTTGGCACTGCATGCTCCGGTGCTGGCGGACCCGGTGTATCAGCAGGATGGGTACTTTGGTATCCAGTACAACATGCTGACGCAGGAAACCGACGGTGATGACCTGGAGCCCTCGGCTTTCCAGACCCGTTTCGGTGTCCAGTTCAATCCCTATGTGGCTGTGGAGGGGCGCCTCGGTTACGGGCTCAGTGATGATGACCTGAGTGGTGGCGGTGCCACCCTGACCCTTGATCCGGAGTGGCTGGTGGGCGCCTACCTGAAGGTGGGAGTGGACAAGAGCCTGCCGGTGGCCCCTTATGTCTTGCTGGGACATTCCACGGCGACGGCGGAAGTCACCAGCGAAGTGAGTACCCTGCTGGGTAGTGCAAAAAGCCGTGAAGAGCGCACGGCCAGCGACCCTTCCTACGGGGCCGGTGTGGAGGTCAATCTCAGTGACAGCGCCGCGCTCAATGCGGAGTGGGTGCTACTGGATGACGATGATGGTTTTGATCTCAGTACCATTAACGTGGGCTTTCTCCACCGGTTCTAACTTTCCACACACACCGGCGCAGCCTGCTGGCTGCGCCGTTCCACCGCCCGCCCGGACAGGAAAATCAGCAACCCGCCGATGGCCAGCGCCGCGCCCACCAGGCCGGTGCTGGACCAGGCCAGACCCTGTTTGACAGTGATGCCCGCCAGCCAGGCGCCCAGCGCATTGGCCAGGTTGAAGGCGGCATGGTTCATGGAGGCGGCCATGGTCTGGGCGTCCTCGGCCACATCCATCAGCCGGGTTTGCAGTGCCGGGCCCAGGGCCATGCTGGTGCCCACCAGCCCCACGAAGACGATACCGGTCAGCGTCCAGTTGGCGGCGAAGTAGAAGCCGGCCTGGATCAGTGCACACCAGATCAGGATGGCGGGAATCGCCCTGAGCAAATTGCTGTCCGCCGCCTTGGCGCCGATGAAGTTGCCGGCAATAGTACCCAGCCCGAAGATCATCAACACCAGCGGCCCCCAGCGTTCCGCCATGCCGGCCTGTTCCGTGAGCGTGGGCATCACATAACTGAATACCGCGAACATGCCACCGAAACCGATGCTGGCCACCCCCAGAGTGAACAGCACCCGCTGCTTGACCAGCGCGGACATTTCCCGGGCCGGGCTGGCATCGGGGTCCGGGGATTGCACCGGCACCCACAGCCGTACCAGCAGGGCGGTCATCAGGGCAATAACGCCCACGCCCATAAAGGCCACTTCCCAGCCGAAGCGATTGCCGGCCCAGGTGGCCAGCGGCGCGCCCACCACGATGGCGATGGTCAGGCCGCTCATCACCCGGGCCACGGCCCGGGCCCGCATGTGATAGGGCACGGCGGATGCCGCTACCAGGGCGGCCACGCCGAAGTAGGCCCCGTGGGGCAGGCCGGCGAGAAACCGCAGGCCCACAAAGGTCCAGAAATCCGTGGCCAGGGCACTGGCCATATTGCCCAGCGCGAACACCAGCATCAGCCCGATCAGCAGGGCCCGGCGCGGGGCGCGGGCGGCCAGCGCCGAAATCAGCGGCGCGCCCACTACCACCCCCAGGGCATAGCTGCTGATGGCATAGCCCACATCCGGCACGGGGACCTGCAGGTCCGTGGCCACCCGGTTCATCAGGCCCATGATCACGAACTCGCCACTGCCGATGCCGAAACCGCCCAGGGCCAGGGCAAGGGATAGACGAAGCAGATGGCCGGGCTGGGAAGGCATGGCAACTCCTTGGCGGCAAAACGGGTGGATGCTGGGCTCGCGATGTGTACGTCGCCCATGGGTGCGGAGGTATCAGGGAATCGGGTGGGACATCCGGATTTGAATCGAGTTCATTATAGTGACGACACCGATCAAAAGCAGCCATGACCGTCATTGGTGATGCCGATGGGAAGCATGGCCCACCGTCGTGTGCTGTCCATTTGAGCACAGCGGTTTACACCGGAGGCTTCGCGGGTATCCCGGGGCGAGCCCGGGATGACATGGGTTATCTGTGAGGGGGTTGGAAATTCGTTATTTCGGCGCCAGCCCCGGATCAGGCTGGCGCCTGTCCGGGGTGGCGTGGTTACTGCAGTGCGCTGGCAGGCACCAGGGGAATATTCACCCGCGAGGGCATGGCCGGGGTGCTGTAAATGGTCAGTGCCCCCAGCAGGCTGGTGAGCAGGTCGGTGATCGGGCTCAGACCATGGGGCAGGTCGCTGGCGCCCACGCTGATGCGCAGCTTCTCGCCGGCCTTGATCACGGCGCTGGTGGGGAAGACTTCCACATCGGCCCGGAAGGGTTCCAGCGGGGTGATGGGGCGTTTGGACGCTTCGGTGAACGGGTGCCAGGGCTGCACCAGCTTGCCGTTCATGAACCGTGATTTGTCGGCCTGGAAGGCACTCATGGAGGCCATCTGGATGCCGTGGGTCAGCGGCCGGGCAATGCCATTCTCGCCGACGACACTGACGCGCACGGTGACGTTGGTATCCAGCGCCGTGGTGGAGGCCCAGATCTGCCCGGTGATGGGGCCGTTGATCACCATGTCCTCTGCCAGCGGTTCGCTGGTGTAGACCGCTTCCAGCAGGTTGGCCACATTATCCTGGGCCGCGCAGGGCGGCAGGATCATGCCCAGAATGCCGGCGGTCCACTGGCTGGCGCTGGCGGAGCACAGGCCGTTCACCGGGGTTTGCAGCAGATGGGTCTGGTGGTTGTCGCTGGGCGCCTGGTCGCTGATGTTGCCGAACAGGGGCTGGCCGAACCGGCCATGCAAATAGAAGGTTTCGGCCCTAGCGTCCGGATGCGGCCAGTCGGCGGCGGTGACATAGCGTTCGGCACCGGTGTAGTACTGGGTCACCGGCGGGAAGTTTTCGGCATCGGTGTCCATGCCTTTCAGATAGTGATCGAACCAGGCCAGGCGGATGCTGGCCAGGTCCGGCACGCCGTCGGCGGGCAGGCCGGCCCCGGAGGAACCATCCAGGTGTTGCCAGGGGCCGATCAGCAGCTTGGCGGTGGTGTGGTCCTTGAGGCCCTCATAGATCAGTGGCTCGCCGCGCTGGAAGATATCGTTGAGCCCGCCCACCACGAAGGTGGGGGCACTGATCTTGTCGATCTTTTCCAGCGGCGAGCGGATGCGCCAGAACTCGGTGTTGTACTTGTGCTCATCGCCAATCAGCGACCCGGCGATCACCGGCACCTGAAAATCCAGCAGGGCGCCTTGCAGGTGCTGGAGCAGGGTACTCACGGTGTAACCCGGCTCGCCATTGTCCAGCCCCACCGGGGTGGGGATGATGCCCAGGCCGGTCACCAGCGTCACCCACAGGGGGATAAAGCCAGCGTTCACCTGGCCGCCGCTGAACACGATATCCCGGTAGGCATCGCCCATGGGCACGATGGCGAAGATGGCCTTTACCGCCGGGTCTTCCTGGGCGCCGGCCAGCAGGCCAGTGATGGCCATATAGGAAGCCCCGTTCATGCCGATGGTGCCGTTGCTCCAGGGTTGGCTCTTGATGTAGTCGAGCAACTCGCCAATGTCATCGTGGTCCTTCTGCCCGAAAGCCTGCCAGCTTCCCTCGGAGGCACCGGTGCCGCGCAGGTCCACATTGATATAGGCATAGCCGCGCTTGACCAGGGCCGGGTCGGCAAAGGCGGCACCGGAATAGAACTGGTTGTAGCCGGTAAAGGTAGCGATCACCGGAAACTGGCCGTGGATGGCGTTGCCGTTTTC
Organism: Pseudomonadales bacterium; assembly: GCA_022360555.1. Lineage (GTDB taxonomy): Bacteria > Pseudomonadota > Gammaproteobacteria > Pseudomonadales > Alcanivoracaceae > Alcanivorax. The sequence goes on along the minus strand of JAKSCQ010000254.1, from coordinate 8,609 downwards.
GTCCGCCGGCAGGGTCACGGTGGCGGCCAGGCGAATGCCATCGCGCATGGTGATCAACTGCTGGGGCAGGTTGACCGTATTGGGGTAGTCCTCGGCACGGGTATAGGGGGCTTGCCAGTCCAGGTTGACGCTCTTCGGGTCCGTGGGCGTGTCGTTATCATCGGTGGTGGTGTTGCCGGTGGGGGTGGTGTCGTTGCCCGCGGCGGGGGTACTGCCGCCACCGCCACCGCCGCAGCCAGTCAGTTGCAGTGACGCGCAAAGCAGGGCGGCAATGAGCCAGTGTCCGTGGCGCAGATGCGGATAGGAGGTATTCATGGTCCTTGTCCTATTGTTATAAGAATGGGTCTGATGACAGGAAAAGGATAGGCAGCCGGGCACTGCAATTCTGTTGGTACCCTGGTGGGCATCGGTGACGGAACCTGCGGGTTTTGTTACCGACTGTAAGAGGTGAAGGCCGATGCGATTGGCAGGCGGCGGGCGATGCCCGCCCTACGGGGAATTACTTTGGTGGGTCCAGTCGCAGCAGTTTGCCATTGCTGCTGTCGGTGAGCAGGTACAGGTAGCCGTCCGGGCCCTGGCGCACATCGCGGAGGCGTTCGCCACGGTCTTCCAGCATCCGTACTTCGCGGGTGGGCGTTTTGCCGTCAAACGCCACCTTGTTCAGATGGGTGAGCTTGAGGGCGCCATGCACAGTGTCGCCTTGCCAGTCCGGGTAGCGCTCGCTGGTGACAAAGGCCATGCCAGAGGGGGCAATGGATGGCGTCCAGTGCAGCAGGGGTTGGGCATAGCCTTTCTTCTCGGTGGTGCCGATGCTGGGGCCGTAGTATTCCCGGCCGTAGGTAATCACCGGCCAGCCATAGTTGATGCCTGCTTGCGGCGCGTTGATCTCGTCGCCGCCACGGGGACCATGCTCATTCAGCCAGGGCTCACCGGTGTGCGGATGCAGGGCCAGTCCCTGGGGGTTACGGTGCCCCCAGCTCCAGATTTCCGTGGCCTTGCCGTCCTGCCCCGCCAGCGGATTGTCCGTCGGGATACTGCCGTCGTCTTTCAGACGTAGCAGGCTGCCGGCGGGATCGCGGGTGTCCTGGGCCCGTTCCCGCTGGCCCCGGTCGCCGAGGGTGAGGAACAGGTAGCCATCGTTATCGAACAGGATGCGGCCACCAAAATGCTTGGCGGTGTTGGTGCAGGACTTTTCCGCCACATACACATCCCGGAAGTCCGTCAGGGTACCGGCGTCATAGGTGCCGTAGCCCACCGCCGTGGTGCCGCCACCATCGCCGCAGGGTTTGGCGTAGCTCAGGTACAGGCGCTGGTTATCGGCAAAGTCCGGGTGCGGCAGCACATCGAACAGACCGCCCTGGCCCTTGGCAACCACCTCCGGCACACCGGCGACCGGCGTGTCCTTCAGCTTGCCATCCTGGAACCGGCGCAGGGTGCCTCGACGCTCGGTGATCAGCCATTCGCCACCGGGCAGGAACGCCAGCGACCAGGGGTGATGCAACCCGTCGGTGAGGACGCTGACACTAACGGTGTCGTCGTGTCGGGCCTCCAGGGTGGCCGCATTATCGGCGCAGGCGGTTAGCGCGAGGCCGGCAAGAGTGGCAACAATCACAGGACGCATGGCAGGCTCCAGTTCGAATTTGATTCAGAGCATGCCATGGGTTCGTGACAGATAAAACCGGATTACTCCGGGTGACGCTGGAAGCCGACGCTGAAGCGGTTCCACATATTGATAACGCCGATGACATAGGTCAGGTCGGTGCGTTCCTTCTCATTGAAGTGCTCGGCCAGGGCCGCGTAGGCGGCATCGCCATCCCCGCCCTGGCTGAGCCGGGTCAGATATTCTGTCCAGCCCAGGGCGGCCTGTTCCCGTTCGCTGAACCAGTTGGTATCCCGCCAGCCGGCCACGGTGTCGATCAGGGCATTGTCCACTCCTTGCTTGCGCGCCTGGTCGGCATGCATCTGCATGCAGAAAGCGCAGCCATTGATCTGCGAGGCGCGTAGCTCCACCAGGGCAATCAGGCGTTTGTCCAGGCCAGTGGCCTCGATGACCTCCTGGCTGTTGAACATGGCCTTCATGGTGTCCGGGGAAGCGGTATAGAAATTGAAGCGGGCTTTCATGATCACTCCTGTGAATCGTCAGTGTGAGAAATCAGGCTTTTAATTTACGGCCAGGCGGTTTAGAAAAAAGAACCAATTTGAAAGATTCAAGGAGACCAATTTGCAGTTGCATCTGCCGCTCGCTGGGGAGGGGACCCTGCGCACCCGGCTGTACCGGGACTTGCGTGATGCCCTTTTGGACGGGCGCCTGCAGCAAGGCGAGCGTTTGCCGCCCAGTCGAACCCTGGCGGGGGAGCTGGGTATTTCCCGGCAACTGGTGGTGGAAGCCTATGAGCGGCTGATCGCGGAAGGGTTTCTGGTGGCCAGGCCGGGCAGCGGTACCTTTGTGGAGCGACTGCCGCCGGACCGTGAGAGTACGGTGGCGCCGGTGGGGGTGAAGCCCGGTGCCCACTGGCCATTACGGCCGTTATGGGGCGATATGCCGGTGCGCCGTTACAATTTTGCCGGTGGTGTCACCGAGCGCTCGCAGTTGCCCTGGCAGGCCTGGCGCCGCTGCATGCAGCAGGCCATGCGTGATGAACAGGTGGAAAGTCGTCTGTACGGCGATCCGCAGGGGGATCTGCGCCTGCGCCGGGGGCTGGCGGATTACCTGGGCTTCAGTCGCGGTCTGCCCTGCGACAGTGAGCAGTTACTGATTACCCAGGGCGCCCAGCAGGGGCTGGATCTGCTGGCTCGGGTACGCATTGCCCCCGGGGATGTGGTGGCCCTGGAGGAGCCAGGTTATCCCCCGGCGCGGTCGGTGTTCGAGGCGGCAGGCGCCAGGCTTGTCCCGGTACCGGTGGACGAGGAAGGCATCTGCGTGGAGCAGATTCCCGCTGACGCCCGGCTGGTCTATGTGACGCCGTCTCACCAGTTTCCGCTGGGCATGCCCATGAGCCTGTCACGGCGCCTGGCGTTGCTGGACCTGGCCCGGGAGCGGGACATGCTGATCGTGGAAGACGATTACGATGGCGAGTACCGCTTTGCCGGACGCCCGCTGGAAGCCCTCAAACGGCTGGATCATCACCAGCAGGTGGCGTACCTGGGTACCTTTTCCAAGGTGCTGCATGCTTCCTTCCGGATGGGCTACATGGTGATGCCGGAAGGCTTGCGTGATGCCCTGTTGCAGGCCAAGTCCCTGTCCGATGCCTACAGCAATGCCCTGACCCAGCGGGCCCTGGGGCACCTGATCGAACAGGGGGATTTTGCCCGCCATCTGCGCCGCATGCAGCGCCGTTACGAGACCCGGCGCAACCGGTTGCTGGCGGCGCTGGAGGCGGTGCCGGGCTTTCAGGTGTTGCCACAGATGGCGGGGCTACATGTGGCGGTGGGCACCCCCGACGATCCGGCAACCAGGATGGCAGCGCTGGAGCGGGAGCAGGTGACGGCAACGCCACTGGCAGAATTCTATGCGCAACTGCCGCCAATGAACGGCGTCCTGCTGGGATTGGGTGCTTTGGCGGACGACACCATCGAGGATGGGGTCAGTGCCCTGGCCCGGGCGGTATTGGATTAGTCTGTCAGGGTAACGGGTAATCTCAGCCGTAGGAACGTCGCTGGCGGCGCGATCAAAACCAGTTGCAAGTTGAAAGTTTAACGTTGAAACGCGAAGCCGGGTCTGTGCCACTCAGGGTTTCGGCTTCGCGCTCCCGCCATGTGCATCGCGGGCACGGCGTAAAAAACATGATGGTCCATCCCGCGCTTTTTAACGTTTAACTTCGAACTTTTAGCTCGACCCATCGCGCGCCCAACGAGGCTCCGATTGCTGGCATTACGGCAGAATACCGATACGAGTGAGTACTTCCTGATCCGGGAAGCCGTCCGCCACCATGCCATTGGCCTGCTGGTAACGGGCGATGGCCTGGCGGGTGCCGGGTCCAAGCAGGCCGTCGGCGTCACCGGCGTCGTGGCCGAGCTGGTTGAGGGTGGTCTGCAAGGTGGTGACCTGCTCCCGGTTCAGGCGCGGGGCGGGCACCGGGGCGCGGCTCAGCGGGCCGGCGCCGGCAATGCGGTCGGCCAGCCGGCCCACGGCCAGGGCGTAGGACTCCGAACGGTTCCAGCCCATGATCACGCGAAAGTTCTGGTAGGCCAGAAAAGCGGGCCCATTGTGCCCGGAGGGAACGATAATGGCCGCTTCCATATCCGCCGCGGGCAGGGCAGCGCCGTTGGGCATGCGCACCCCCAGCTTGGCCCAGTCCGCCAGCGAGCGTTTGTGGGCAAAGCCGGTGAGCTGGTAATCGAAGTTCTCGGGCAGGCGGATTTCCCGCCCCCAGCGTTCCTCGCGCTGCCAGCCCAGCCCGCGCAGGAAATTGGCGGCGGAGGCCAGGGCATCTGGGGTGCTTTGCCACAGGTCGCGACGACCGTCGCCATCGCGGTCCACGGCATATTTCAGAAAGATGGCGGGCATGAACTGGGTCTGCCCCATGGCGCCGGCCCAGGAGCCCTGCATGGCATCGGCGTCCACATCACCGGCTTGCAGGATGCGCAGGGCATTGAACAGCTCGCCGCGGAAATAATCGCCGCGGCGCCCTTCGCAGGTGAGCGTGGCCAGGGCATCCAGGGTGGGGATATACCCCAGGTAGCCGCCGTAATTGGTTTCCAGTCCCCAGAAGGCCACCAGGTAATGGCCGGGGATGCCGTACTCCTTGGTCAGCGCCCGTAGCAGTGCCTGCTGCTCCCGGTATTTCTGGCGGCCGGTTTCGATGCGCGTATCACTGACGCGGCGGGTGAAGTAATCGGCAAAGCTGCTGGTGAATTCCGGCTGGCTGCGATCCAGTTCGATGACCTTCTCGTTGAGCTGGATGTCATCCAGGTGCTGGCTGACGACCTGGGCGGGCAACCCGGCATCCAGTGCCTGTTGGCGCAGTTCGCCGACACACAGGTCAAAGTCCTGAGGCTCAAGCGCCAGAGCAGGAAGGGAAAAGGCACCGAGTAACGTGGCAGAAAAAAGAACACGCAGTGACACGAACGTCTCCAGAACAGCAGGTAAGGATTATGAGTCCGAATCCAGATCGATTTGTTCCCGGCGAATGCGGATGGCGGTGCTGCGCGGCAGGATGCGCAGGGACCGGGCTTCGCAGTGTGCCCGGCAGAAAGCGGCACCAAACAACAGGATCATGGAGGAGTAGTATACCCACATTAGCAGCACCACCAGTGAGCCGGCGGCTCCATAGGTAGAGGCGGTGGCGGTGTGAGCCAGATAGAGGCCAATCAGGGCCCGGCCAAGCGAAAACAGCACGGCCGTCACGATAGCCGCCAGGGCGACATCCTTCCATTTCAGCAACACATCCGGCAGCACCCGGAACATGGTGGCGAACAGCAGGGCGATCACTAACAGGGCGACCAGCATTTCGATGACCACAACGATGCCGGCGGGAATGGGCAGCCAGTTTTCCGCAAATACCAGCAAAGAATGCACCGCCACGTTCAACAGCAGCGATACCAGCAGCACAAAGCCCAGGGAAATGACCACGGTGAGTGACAGCAGGCGGCTCTTGATCAATGCCTTGATGGTGCTGCGCGACGGGCGGGGCATCACATCCCAGATGGCATTCATGGAACGCTGCATCTGGGTGAAGACGGTGGTGGCGCCGATCACCATGATGGTCAGGCTGAGCAGGCCGGCCAGCAGGCCGCTGGAGGGCGCCCGGGTGTTGGCGATGGCGTTGCGCACTTCATTGGTGGCGGCGGGGCCGATGGTTTCTTCCAGTTGGCCGAGAATTTCCGCCATGGCGGCTTCGCTGGTCATGACCAGGGAAATCACTTTCACCGCCAGGATGATCACCGGAGCGATGGAGAACAGCGTAAAGAAAGCCAGCGAACCGGCATAACTGACCGCATTGCCTTCCAGCCACAGGCGAATGGCCTGCTTGAGAATGCCGAACCAGTAGAGAAAGGTGTCTTTCATCGCAGCGGGTCATCCTTGAGCGTATTGGCAGTGTAGCGGGGGAGAGTTGCAAGTTGAAAGTTCAAAGTTGCAAGGCGTGTGGATATGGCGTTGCCACACGGGCTGTTGGGGTGCTCCACGCTGGTAGGTAGGAGACCGAGAGGTGCAGCGCGGGCAAGGCGGTTCCGTTTACTGCCTGCGTTGCTCGCGCTTTGCAACTTTTAACTTGAAACTTGCAACTGACATCAATGCAGCTTCAGTCTCGGTCGTACCAGCTTGTTGAAGCGCCCGGCGATCAGCAGCATCAGGGTGCGGGGCCAGCCATAGAGGGCGGCCTGGTGCATGCGGTACAGGCTGATGTACATCATCCGCGCCAGCCAGCCTTCCACGAAGAAGTTGCCGCCTTTCAGGTTGCCCATCAGCATGCCCACGGAGCTGTAGTTGGACAGCGATACCAGCGAGCCATGGTCCTTGTACTGGAACGGGCGGGGATCGCGGTTCATTAGTAGCTGTTGCAGGCTGCGGGCGGTGTGCTGCGCCATCTGCTGGGCGGACTGGGCCCGTGGCGGAATCGGGCGCTCTTCGCCTTCCGGAATCAGGAAGGCGGCATCACCGATGATGAAGATGTTCTTGTGCCCCTTGGCCTGCAGGGTCGGCTCCACTTCCACCTGGTTGATGCGGTTGGTGGTCAGGCCGTCGATCTGGCCCAGCCAGTCCGGGCATTTCACCCCGGCGGCCCACACCAGCAGGTCCGCCTTGATGGGATCGCCCTCCTTGGGGACGAAGGCCTCTTCGGTGGCTTCGGCCACCATCACTCCGGTGCGCACCTTTACGCCCAGGTCTTCCAGGCGCTGGGTGGCAGTGGCGGACACCCGCTCGCTGAGTACTGGCAGGATGCGCGGCGCCGCCTCGATCACATCCACCTGTAGCTGTTTGCGGCTGAGTTTTTCGTGGCCGTAGAAGTTGAGCATGCTCACCGCATGGTGCAGTTCGGCGGCCAGCTCCACGCCGGTGGCGCCGCCGCCGACAATGGCCACGGACACCGGCTTGCCTTCGTAGTTGGCGTGCAGGCAGGCATTGAGGAAGCGTTCGCGGAAGCGCTCCGCCTGGGCGCGGCTATCCATGAACAGGCAGTTGTCGCGCACCCCGGGGGTGCCGAAATCGTTGCTCTGGCTGCCGGTGGCCAGCACCAGGTAGTCGTAGTCCAGCGTGCGCTCGGGCAGCACTTCCTTGCCGTGTTCATCAAACAGGGGTGCCAGCGTCAGGCGCTGGCCTGCCACATCCACCTGGGTCATGGTGCCGGGCTCGAAACGGTAGTGATTGAGCTGGGCGTGGGCGCGGTAGTCCACCGCATCCAGGTCCGCGTCAATGGCGCCGGTGGCTACTTCGTGAAAACGGGGTTTCCACACATGGATACTGGAGGAATCCACCAGGGTGACGTCTGCGGTACCGTTGTGGCCCAGCTTACGACCGAGCTTGGTGACCAGGGGCAGGCCGCCGGCACCGCCGCCAACGACAACAATCTTGGGTTTGCTCATTGAAGCTCCTGTCAGGCTCGCCATCAGGGAAAAGGCGGCCGTTCAAATTCGTCGTGTCTGAATGATTCTTCAAAGGCAGGCCCTTGTGGGGCGGCCGGCGCAGACTGTCCTGTGCCGGAAGTGCAAAGTCTGGGCCAGCAAGGTGCTCTGGTCCAGACCGGAAAAATCCCTATCTTCCCGGGCGCGCGGGTCTGCATGCCGGGCGATAACGAAAAAGCCCGCCGGTGGCGGGCTCTTTCAGTAGATTACGCCATCAAGCTTTAGGGCCGGCGGCGCGAATCTCGTCGGACACGTCCGCGTACTTCTCGGCGAAGTTCTTCTCGAACTGCTCCGCCAGCTCGCGGGCCCGGGTTTCATAGTTTTCCGGGTTGGCCCAGGTCTGCTGCGGCTTGAGCAGCTTGCTGTCCACACCGGGGACGGCCTTCGGCACATCCAGGTTGATGATGTCCAGGTGCTCGGTTTCGGCATCGTCCAGCTCGCCGGACAGGATGGCATTCACCACGCCGCGGGTGGTGGGGATGCTGAAGCGCTCGCCCTCACCGTAGGGGCCACCGGTCCAGCCGGTGTTCACCAGGAAGACCTTGGAGCCGAACTCTTCCATGCGCTTGATCAGCAGCTCGGCGTATTCGCCGGCGCGACGGGGGAAGAAGGGCGCACCGAAGCAGGTGGAGAAGGTGCTCTTGATGCCGCTGCCAGAGCCCATTTCGGTGGAGCCCACCAGGGCGGTGTAGCCGCTCAGGAAGTGGTAGGCCGCCGCTTCCTTGGACAGCTTGGACACTGGCGGCAGAACGCCGGTCAGGTCGCAGGTCAGGAAGATGATGTGCTTGGGCTCACCGGCGCGGTTGGCTTCGACTTTCTTGTCGATGTTTTCCAGCGGGTAGGCGGCGCGGGTGTTCTGGGTCAGGGACACGTCGGTGTAATCGGCCACGCGGCTTTCGTCATTGATGATGACGTTTTCCAGTACCGCACCGAACTTGATGGCATCCCAGATCACCGGCTCGTTCTTCTGGCTCAGGTCGATACACTTGGCGTAGCAGCCGCCTTCAATGTTGAAGACCACGTCCTTGCCCCAACCGTGCTCGTCG
>JAKSCQ010000222.1 GCA_022360555.1 Pseudomonadales bacterium | reverse complement strand
GGGCTTCTTCGAGCCTTCGCCTTGCAAGCAAGGCTCCAACGGGTTGGGTTGTTTGACGTTGGGTGCAAACACGTCCTCCGACACCCGTTTCTCCGTCATTTCGGGCTCGCTCCGGCATCTCCATCCGTTAGTCGCGCGAGGAAGATCAGCCAGGCCCACGGAGATGCGAGGCATGGCCAATGTGCTTCTCCCGTTGGCACTTTGCTCGCAAAGCGAAGGTTTCAGAAGGCACTGGGGCTTCTTCGACCCTTCGCCTGGCAAGCAAGGCGCTAACAGGTTGGGGCGTTGTGGGCTAGCGAGCCTCGCGCAACTGCTTGGCGGCGGTGACCATGTTCGCCAGCGCGCCGCGGGTTTCTTCCCACTTGCGGGTTTTCAGGCCGCAGTCCGGGTTTACCCACAGCCGTTCCTTCGGCAGGCGCTCGGCGGCTTTTTCCATCAGTTGCACCATCCAGTTCACCTCCGGTTCATTGGGGGAGTGGATGTCATAGACACCGGGGCCGATATCGTTGGGGTACTGGAAGTCGCGGAAGGCATCCAGCAGTTCCATGTTGGAACGTGATGTTTCGATGGTGATCACGTCCGCGTCCAGAGCGGCGATGGCCTCAATGATGTCGTTGAATTCCGAATAACACATGTGGGTGTGGATCTGGGTGTCATCCGCCACACCCACGGTGGCCAGGCGGAAACAGTCCACCGCCCAGTCCAGATAATCCTTCCACTCACCCTGGCACAGGGGCAGGCCTTCGCGCAGGGCCGGTTCGTCGATCTGGATTACCTGAATGCCGGCCTGTTCCAGATCCTGCACTTCATCGCGCAGGGCCAGGGCGATCTGCCGGCAGGTGTCGGCACGGGGCTGGTCATCACGCACGAAGGACCACTGCAGAATCGTCACCGGGCCGGTGAGCATGCCCTTCACCGGTTTGTCGGTGAGAGACTGGGCATAGCGGGCCCATTCCACCGTCATGGGGGCCGGGCGCTGCACATCGCCAAAGATGATCGGTGGTTTCACACAGCGCGAGCCGTAACTCTGTACCCAGCCGAAGCGGGTAAAGGCAAAGCCGTCCAGCAGCTCGCCGAAGTACTCCACCATGTCGTTGCGTTCCGCTTCACCGTGCACCAGCACGTCCAGTTCAACTTCTTCCTGATAGCGAATGCAGTCGGCAATTTCCCGCTTCATCTGCTCGTTGTAAGCGGTATCGTCCAGCCGGCCGGCTTTCCAGTCCCGGCGGGCGGCGCGGATGGCCTTGGTCTGCGGGAAGGAACCGATGGTGGTGGTGGGGAAGGCAGGCAGTTTCAGTGCGGCCTGCTGTTTGGCAATACGCTCGGCAAAGGGGCTGTGCCGGTCACGGGAAATTTCACTGGCTTCGGCCAGGTGTTTGCGTACCGCCGGATGGTGGGTGCGGGCGGAATTGCTGCGCGCCTGCAGGGCCTCACGCTGGGCCTGCAAGCCAGCGTTGGCGCTGGTGTCACCGTCCAGGGCCTTGCCCAGCAGAACCAGCTCGTCCAGCTTCTGGCGGGCAAAACTCAGCCAGCTTTTCAGTTCGGCATCCAGTGTGTCTTCCTGGTCCAGATCCACCGGGCTGTGCAGCAGCGAGCAGGACGGCGCCAGCCACAGGCGCTCGCCCAGTTCGTTGTGCAGCGGCACCAGGGCTTCCAGGGCGGCATCCAGATCGGTGCGCCAGATATTGCGACCATTGATGTGGCCCAGCGACAGCACCTTGTCGCCCAGGCGTGGAACGACCTGACCCAGGTCATCGTTGCCGCGCATGCGGTCCAGGTGAATGCCATCCACCGGCAGTTCCAGGGCGGTGAACAGGTTGTTCTCCAGCCCGCCGAAATAGGTGGCCAACAGCAGCTTGCAATGGCTGGCGGCGGCAAGCTGGTCGTAAACGCGCAGGTAGGCGCGTTGCCAGTTGTCCGGCAGGTCCAGCACCAGAATGGGTTCGTCGATCTGCACCCAGTCCACGCCCTGGCCGGCCAGCCGTTGCAGGATCTGGCGATAGACCGGGATCAGTGTGTCCAGCAGGGCCAGCTTGCCACTGTCGTCGGCACCGTCGAAGCTGTCGCCCTTGCTCAGGTACAGGTAGGTGAGCGGGCCGGGAATCACCGGCTTGGGGGTGTGGCCCTCTGCTTTCGCCTCCTCAACCTGGTCGAACAGGCTTTCGCGAGCGATGCGGAAGTTCTGGTCGGCGGCCAGCTCCGGCACGATGTAGTGGTAGTTGGTATCAAACCACTTGGTCATCTCGCAGGCGGCGGCGGGCGTGCCGGTGGGGGCTCGGCCACGGGCCATACGGAACAGGGTGTCCAGGGAAACCGGTTGATCGGTTTGCTGCCCGAAACGCTTGGGCACCACCCCCAGCAGGCAGGAAAATTCCAGAATCTGGTCATACCAGGCGAAGTCGCCCACCGGGATCAGGTCAATGCCGGCTTTAGCCTGCAGGTCCCAGTGGCGCTGGCGCAGGCTCTTGCCCACGTGTTCCAGCTCGCTCTGCTGCAGGTCGCCAGCCCAGTAGGCTTCCACGGCCTGTTTCAGTTCGCGACGGGCTCCGATACGCGGAAAGCCCAGGTTGTGCAGGGTAGTCATGGTGAAATCCTTTATTCGCTTGCACGCAACACGCCAGCACGCGGACACGCCAAAATAGCGGGCATCCTGTGTCAGGCAGGGATGTGGCCATTGTGCGGCCATGCAAACTTGAGGCAAAATCAAATATCTAATGATTAGTATGAGGACTTCTCATGTTTGTGAGTGCCGATTGTGTTGCAGAAGGCCACTGTCGCCGGCCCGCAGTGAGTCGGGCACTGCGTGAAAGCGTGTTGCGTGGTGCGTGCAAGCGCGGGGAGCGTTGCCATGCTTGAGTTACGACATCTCGCCACCCTGCGAGCCATCGAAGAGGCCGGTTCCCTGGTGGAGGCGGCGGAGCGCCTGCACGTCACCCAGTCGGCCCTGTCACACCAGTTGAAGGATCTGGAGCATCGGCTGGGGGTGGAGCTGGTGGTACGGCGAACCCGGCCGGTGCGGTTTACCACCGCCGGGTTGCGGTTGCTGGGGCTGGGTCGGGAAGTGCTGCCGAAAGTGCAACAGACCGAACGGGAACTGAAACGGCTGGCCGCCGGGCAGACCGGACGTTTGCACATCGCCATTGAATGCCACTCCTGCTTCCAATGGCTGATGCCGGCCCTGGATGCGTTTCGCGAACACTGGCCGGAAGTGGAGCTGGACCTGTCCGCTGCCTTCAGTTTTGCCCCCTTGCCGGCGCTGGTGCGTGGTGACCTGGATATGGTGATCAGCTCCGACCCGGTGGAGAACGAGGCAGTCCGTTACCTGCCCTTGTTCCGTTACGAACTGGTGCTGGCGGTATCCCGTCAGTCACCGCTGTCGGCACAGAAGTGGATAGAGCCGGAAGATCTGGCCGAACAGACCCTGATCACCTACCCGGTGGAGCGGGAGCGTCTGGATGTGTTCACCGGTTTCCTGGACCCGGCGAAAGTCGAGCCAGCGGCCATTCGCACTGCGGAGCTGACCCCCATGACGGCCCAACTGGTAGCGGCTGGCCGGGGCGTGGCGGCCTTGCCCAACTGGGCCCTGACCGAATACCTGGAACACGACCTGCTCAAGACCGTGAGGCTGGGGGAAAAGGGAGTCTGGTGCACCCTCTATGCCGCCGTGCGGGTGGAGGACCAGCAGACCCCCTATGTGCAGGAATTCTGGGAAACTGCCAAGGCGCTCTGCTTCAAGACCCTGAGTGGTGTCCGGGCGGTGAAAGGCAGTTGAAGACAGAGAATGATTAACAGGGGGCTTCGCAGAATGGTGTGGAAAGGGAGGCGCGCGAAGCGAGGTGAATCATGCCTACAGGCTTGCACGCCGGCACGCATCACGGTGGCACGCAAAAAACGGTTCATCACGAATGAGAGGGATGTGGAGATTCGCGTGCAAGCACGCTCCCACGATTGCGGCGTGATTTCAGGGAGCCAGGTCCACAAGTAGCGTGGTTTGAACATGGCTTCCCCGCACCCAGGCATTCTCTTTGAACTGGCGATGCCGGGCGTCCACCGGGTTTGCGGACGCGGCCATGACCTGCTGTGATTTTTCGATGGAATCGGCGCGCATATAGCACAGCAGGTAGTCCTTGCCGTCCAGTCTCAGCGAAAACCAGGATTCGATGTTCACCCCCTCGGCACGCAGGCTTTTCAGTGCCTGTTCCCGGTGGCTGTCGATAAAGTTTTTCCAGTCTTCCACTTCACTGGCGCTGCCTGGTTTCAGCTCGATCAGGCCGGCAATAACATCCATGTAATTCCCCGTCGGTGTATCAGGAAGGGCCACTATGCGTGGCGTCATGGCTGCCGGCAAGGGGCAAAACCCGCAGTTGCCAGAGGGAGAGGATCAGGGTGGCGGCCAGCAACAGCAGCGATACCGGTTGCAGGAAGGCTTCATGGCCGGCAAGAAAGAAGCCGCTGTGAATAATGACAGTGAGCAAACCGAGAAAGGCGAGAAACTGGTGCGCCAGCCGTTGTTTGGGGCTCTGCGTCGCGACCTGGTAAAAGGCCAGCAGCACGACGCCGATAATCGGCAGGTTGAGCAGCAGGTTGAGCTGGTTGCCGCCAGGCAAGTGGAACATTTCCCACTCGTGCCAGTAGGCGGCATCAATCTGGTGAGTGAACAGCACGGTGCTGTTGAGCAGGAAGAGGGTTTGCGGCAGTGAGGGTTTCATGGTCAGGCTCCTTCAACCCTTCCATGAAACCCCGTGCGAGACCGTATTGCTATTACCTGCCGGGTAAATCAGGCGGTTCGTTATGAAAACACCTTAACCCCAACAATCCCCGCTACGATCATCATCAGACACACCAGCTTGGCCACGGACACGCTGTCATGGAAAAAGACGATGCCCAGCAGCACGGTCCCGAAAGCCCCGATGCCGCTCCAGACCGCATAGGCGGTACCGGCGGGCAGGTCACGCATGGCCTGTGCCAGCAGCCAGAAACTGGCGGCAGCGGTTATCAGGGTGAAGACGGTAGGAAGAGGACGCGTGAAGCCGTGGCTGGCTGAGGGAGCCTCTGAACACCTCCTTGCATACTCAGCGTGGCCTGAAGGGTGCAGCTGTTGTGCTTTGTCGCGACGGGCAGGGTGGTTCCCTTTCCTAGCGACAAAGCGCAGCAGATGTGCCCTTCAGGCCACGCTGAGTATGCAAGGAGGTGTTCAGAGGCTCCCTCAGCCAGCCACGGCTTTACCCGTCCTCTTCCTACCGTCTTCACCCTGATAACCGCTGCCGCCAGTTTCTGGCTGCTGGCACAGGCCATGCGTGACCTGCCCGCCGGTACCGCCTATGCGGTCT
>JAKSCQ010000070.1 GCA_022360555.1 Pseudomonadales bacterium | reverse complement strand
TTCGAAGGGTTTGAGGTGTTGTTCGCCGAAGGGGGTGCGTTTGCCGAAGCTGGGCATGTTGGTTCGCAAGTCGTAGACCCAGACGTTTTCGGTGCAGTTTTCTTCTTGCAACTTATCCTTGGCGCTGCCTTTGGTGAAGAACAGCACGTTGGTTTTGACGCCCTGGGCGTAAAAGATGCCGGTAGGCAGGCGCAGGATGGTGTGCAGGTTGCACTTGTTCATCAGGTCGCGGCGTACCTCGGTGCCGACGCCGGCTTCGAACAGGACGTTATCGGGCAGCACTACGGCGGCGCGGCCGCCGGGTTTGAGGTTGCGGTAGATGTGCTGCAGGAAGGCGAGCTGTTTGTTGCTGGTCTTGTAGGTGAGGTCATCGCGGGTGATGGAGGCTTCGCCGCCCTTGGCAGTGCCGAAGGGCGGGTTGGCGAGGATGACATCGGCCTTGTCCAGGCTCTGGCCGACCATACCCAGGGCGTTACCCAGGTGAACCACGCCCTCTTTGTCGCCTTCCATGCCGTGGAGCAGGCAGTTCATCAGCGCCAGGCGGCGAGTGGAGGGCACCAGCTCCACACCGATAAAGGCTTTGTTCTTCTGGAACTTGGCGTCTTTGGCGCTGAGATCGAGATAGTCATCGGTCTGGGCACGCATGTACTGGTCCGCCGCGACCAGGAAACCGGCGGTGCCTGCGGCCGGGTCCTGAATGGTTTCGCCGATTTGCGGGCGGATGCAGCGCACCATGGAATCGATGAGGGCGCGGGGAGTGAAGTATTGCCCGGCACCGGATTTGGTTTCGTTGGCGTTCTTTTCCAGCAGGCCTTCGTAGAGATCCCCGAGGCCGTCTTTCTGGGCGCTGAACCAGTCGATTTGGTCCAGGGTCTTGATCATCTGTTCCAGATGGCGCGGTTCGCGCAGGCGGGTCTGGGCGTCGGCGTAGATGGCGCTGATGAGCGGGTCTTCGTGGACCGGGTTGCCGTCGTTGTCTTTACCGGTGGAGATGCTGAGCAAGATGCGCTTGTAGTCGTTGAGCAGGTTGATGCCGGACTTTTCGTTAAGGTCTTCCCAGCGGCAGCCTTGCGGCAGCGGGTGGTTTTTCAGGGTGCCCGCTTCGGTGTTTTCGTGAACCATCTTGATAAACAGCAGCAGCACCAGCTCGGTGACGTAGTCGGAGTAGTTGATGCCGTCGTCACGGAGGACGTCGCAGAGGTTCCAGAGTTTCTGGACGATGTCGTTGTTGGTCATGCGCGTTAATCTCGATTCAGTATGTCGATATAGGCGGTGTAGGCATAAACGCGGTTGCGTTTCTGGCCGGTAATTTCGCGCACCAGCCCCAGCTGGTTTTCCAGGGCATCCAGCACTTTGCCGATGGTGGCGTGGGTGAGCCCGGTTTGCTGATGGAGTGCGACGATATTGGCCACCGGATGGCTAAAGAGTGCATCCATGACCTGGTTGGCCGAGCCGGACAGGCGGCCGAGTTC
>JAKSCQ010000128.1 GCA_022360555.1 Pseudomonadales bacterium | reverse complement strand
AGGCGGACAAGGCGAAGGCCGAACAGGACGCCGCCGAGCTGGCAGCGGCGCGTGTGGGCGCAGCTATGGCCGTTGGATTCACCAGTCAGCTCCTGGAGGCGAAATATCCTTATGTGCAGATCGACGACAAACAAAAGGAGAATCTGATCGATAAAGCGGCACCGGTGCTTAAAAAATATCACTATGAGCCGCCGCCCTGGATGAAGAAATACCAGGAAGAAATAGACCTTGGCGTGGCCATCGGCACGGCTGGCTTTTCCGTTTATGTCCAGGTACAGAAACACAAGGCCGATGAACAGCGCCGCATCATCGAGGAGCGCCGGCGCCGGGCCCAGCAGCAGACCGGTGCGGCGCCGCAGCCTGCCGGCCGGGTGGATTTTTCCCAGGACGACAACGGGGCCGCAGAGGGGGACGCCAAACGTGTGGACGCCGCCTAACCCCGACGGCCGCTGGCCGAACGACCACACCCTGTACACGTCCGTTAGTGGCGGGGGGAAGTCTCAGGCGCTGCTACAGAACCCGAAGATTCCGAAGCGGGGCGCCCGGGTGATCCTGTGGGACCACGCGCCGGATCATCCGGGCGACCACTTCCGCACAAAGAAGGGGTTTCTGGTGGCGCTGCGCAAGGGCATCGAGCGCAACCTGAAAACCGGTGCCGGTTTCCGGGTAGCGTTTTCCGGGCCCAGGACGGTGGACAACTACGAATGGTGGTGTGAGGCGGTCTGGCGGTCCCTGGATGGCCGGTACCGCACCTATGCGCTGGCTGAGGAACTGTCAGCCGTGAGTATCAGCACGGCCAAGGCCACCCCCATGGCGGCGATCCTGCTGAACGAGATGCGCAAGTATGGGGGCGTTTTCCACGGCACCACCCAGCGGCCGCAGGAGATCCCCAAGACCTATTTCGAGCAGTGCGAGCACAAGTATGTTGGCCAACAGAAAACCCTGAAGCAGCTTAAGAAGATGGCGGAGGAAATCGGTGTCACGGTGGATCAGTTGCGGGCCCTGGACAAGCTGCAGTTCTATGTGGATGACGGCAGCGCGAAGGCGCCGGAGTTGATTACCATCAAGGCGAAAAGCCCGAAAGGGGTACGCTGGAGCGACTAAAATCAACGAATTTCCACCGGTACGAACCTATAGGTAAGCCCGCATTTTGCGGGCTTTTTTTATGCCTGCGGTTTGGGGTTTGCTGAAAAAACCAACAACGCAGAGAGCGGACCCATGCAGAAAAAGTACCTGATGCAGTTTGCAGTTGGCGCCGCTGCCAGCGTTGCGGCTTACCTGATCATTGAGCATTTGAAGGAGCGCAAACGTGAAAGCGCAGCATAAAACCATCGGCCTGGCCGTTGTGGCCACTCTCGCCGTGATCTGGGCCATCAAGAACATTGATGCCCTGGAGCCGGCCAACGAACTCATTTTCGACGACTAAGAGGCAGTCATGACCGTAGCAAACATGAGCCTGATCGAGCAGCGCGTACCGTCGCCGGAAGGGGTGGCGGCGGGCCAGACTGCCACGTTCAAGTGTCAGATTGGCCGGCAGTACCTGGAACTGGAACTGATGTATTCCGGGGTGACGCTGGCCCAGATGACCGAGATTCGTGTCATGGCCAACGGCAAGGCCATTCACACGTACTCGGCCACTGAGCGGGACAAGATGAACCAATACATGGGCATGGCGCCCGCCAATGGCATCCTGCGCATTCCGTTCATCCGGTCGAAGCTGAAAACCATGGCCGCCGAAGTGGAAACCGGTATCACCACCGGGGTGCCTGGCCCTGACGGCCGTCAGATCACCGCGTTTAACGTGGAAATTGATATCGACCCGGCGGCCACGGCCCCGGCCCTGGAAATGAATGCCACCCAGGCGAACCCGAGCGCCAACGGCCCCGGCACCATCATGCACATCAAGCGGTTCCGCCGGAACCTGTCTGGCGCGGGTGAATTCGAGATTTCGGACATCCCGTTTGGCGGCCCCACCACCATCGCGCTGAACCGGGCGTTTCTGTTCGAGGGGTCGGGCGAGACCATCGACAAGGTGAAGGTGGAGCGGAATTTGCGTTCTATCTGGGAGCGCAGCAAGGCCCTGAACGAGCGCTTGCAGTCGGACAACAAACTGGTGCCGCAGTCCGGCATGGTCGTTATCGACAAGACCGAGCGCGGCTACGGGGGCGACCCCATCCAGTTGGCCGGCTACAACGATTTCCGCTACCTGCTGACATCCAGCGGGCAGCAGAACATCACCATGTTGCTGGAGACCATGGGCGTCCTGGGCGACTAAGGGGGAGCCATGAGTATCTTCGGTGATATCTGGGGCAAGCTGGATGAAGGCCTGGACACCCTCGGCAATGCGGCCGGGGATGTCTTTGACGCCGCCAAGAACCAGGTGGTGAACAAGCTGAACGAAGAGCCGGCCAACGTCTCGCGCCCTGAAACCATCCCGGACCAGGTACCCAACCCGACCACGGTGGGGCCGACCCCCACCAACCCGGCCGGGCAAGTCTGGCAGCAGTACAAGGTGCCCATCATGGTGGGCAGCGCTCTGCTGGCGGGGTTCCTGATCTATACCGCTGTTAAGGACTGATCATGCCGTTACTGATCGTGGGTGGTCTGGGGCTGCTGGCTGGTGCCGGCGGCACCCTGGCCGTCACCAATAGCGCCAAGACCCTGGGCACGCTGGCCCTGCTGGGTGGTGCCGGGTACCTGGCCTACAAAAAGGGGTGGATCTGATGGGGGGCGCAGCACTGGCCCTGGGCGGCAACGCCTTGCAGGGCGCCACCAGCTCCGCACCGGCGTACAGCGGTAGCGACGGCGAGCAAAACGTCGCCACCGGGTCCAAGGACTTCAATTTCGGCAACCCCAACAAGGGCCTGTATCGGCAGCAAGCCAGTTGGCCCATGTGGCTGGCCCTGGCGGCCGTGGCGGCGCTGCTGATCTGGTTTCTTGTCTTCAAGAAAAAATGAGGGTGACCCGCGTGCCCTGGACGCCGGAAATCGGCGCGGCCCTGGAAGGGGCTGCACGGGGCGACCTGGACGTGATCCGGCAGGAAGTTTCCCAGGGCATCAGTGACCTGTGGCGCTGGGAACATGACGGCGGCACCGGCCACATGGTGACGCGGCAGGAACTGAACGAGGTGGTGATTGTGGTCGGGGCAGGGCGGGGCGCCCGCCCGGTGATCGAGCATGTCACCCGGCGGGCACTGGCGGCGGGCCTGGGCTTGAGAACACACATTCAGCGCCCCGGCCTGCGGCGCATTTACGAGCGCGAGGGCTGGGCCCTGGATGAACTGGTAATGAGGATTCGACCCCATGGGCAGCCGTAGTAGCAGCCGCACAAACAACATCACCAACATTGATGAAAATACGCTACAGCTGGCGGATAACAGTGTCGGTGATGGGGCCCGGTTTAACCTGGGCTTGAGCGAGGGTGATTTTAACGGGTCGGTCGTCATGAGCGACCAGGGCGCCATCGACGCCGGCATGAATCTGGGCTTTGGTGCCCTGGACCTTGCCGGCCAGAGCGTGGCGCAGTCCGGCGCCCTGGCGGAGTCGCTGACCGGTCGCGTGATCGACGCGGCCGGCGAGCAAAACAAGCTGTTCGCCGATGAACTGACCGACCAGCTGCGCTACTCCGACCAGATGAATGCCCAGACCATCGACCGGGCCCTGGCGATTGCCCAGGAGTCCAACCGTAGCGAAACCGCCGACCTGCTGAACAAGCTGGCCAAGTACGGCCTGACCGCGCTGGCCGTGGTGGTGGCGCTGTACATCATTTCCCAGGCATGGAGTAAAAAGCGTGGCTGATAAGCGCACCCTGATTCCCGCCGGCAGCACCGTGGTATTGCGTGCCGTCGGTGACTTCGTCTTCTGCAAATTCTCCGACCGGCCGTTGATTCTGAATATCCAGGACGGGCAGGGGAATAGCGATGGCCCGGTGGAAGTGAAAAACGGGTCCATGCGCCGGCCGCCTGGTGGCGTCGCCGTCATCGAGGTCACCAACCCGGACCCGGACAACGAGTGCGCGGCCGTGTTCTTCATCGGCAAGGGTGACTTTGACGACAAGATCATCCAGGGCGAGGTGTCGGTACTGCCGGGTATTCGAGGTGCTGACGGCTCTTGGAAAGATGACACCCGGCACACTATCGAACTGGATTTGTACCCCGCACGCAATGAGGCAAAGAGCTGGCCACTCGGCACTCCGTTCCGAGTGTTGCGCGACCTGGAATACAACGATTACCGGCGAGAAACGGGGCTCTTTGTGACTCAGGGGCCCGGGGGCTTTTATCAGTTCTACTCGGAATCGCTGTATGACCAGAATCTGGGCGTGTGGCAGGGGGCAACCTGTCTGCGTGCCTGGACGGCTGACGGTGTTTTCATGGGGGACAGTCAGCGCTATCAAATGGGGACCGTCGCCGATGCCGCCTATTTTGATGGTGACTGGCACATCAAAACCAGCAGCGCGAATGCGTGGGAAATTATTCGGGGCTTGGACCCGTCGGGGCCTGTTTTCTGGTCGTGCCCTGACAATGCCAACATTGTTACATTCTGCACCTGGAAAGATGGCCAGCACCTGGTCGTTCGTGATTCGCTCAAACGCTGGTGGAAAGTGGCAAAAGACGGGACGCACGAGCAGTTTCCCGAGCCTGCCTGGCTGCTGAATAACAACAATCTCCGCATCCGCTGGGATGATCGTCGGGGCGTGGGTGTCATCGCGTATTACAGCCAGAATTTTATGGTGGTGAATGAGGACCTGTCCCAGATTGTGGACCACGGCGACATTAGTGGATCGGCCTACCTGGGCAGCCCTGCCATTGAAGGATTTGCGCCGCTGGGGCGTTTTGTTGCGATCCAGGGAACAGGGGCCAGTACCCACGCCTCTGATGGACAAGTAGGCGTTTATGCGTATGAAGAAATCACCGACCCGGCCCGCTTCAACGTAACGAAAGCCGGTTGTGTTGTGCCTGCCGGGTACCGCTTCATTCCCTCCGCCGATGTCGCGCTGACCCAAGGCGCCAGCCTGGTAACCGTTCAAGGCGAAGTGATCAAGGCGGCCCTGGAAATGTACTTCAGCCGCGTAGTAGGTGCCGGATACCTGGACCACGTTTATCGGTTCGAGGCGTCATCCAGCCAGTTTGGTGGGCGGGCGACAGTGCTTGAAGGCGGCAGCCGCAGCCTGCAAGCCCGTGGCTACACCGATCACATGACAATTTTCATTCCCTGCCGGGTCGCCATCACGATTGATGACGACCTGCCGCTTGAATAGGAGTAAGACAATGCCATTTATCGCGTCTGTGGGCGAATTTGCTTTCGGTGGCGTGCGCAGTGTTGATGCTGCAACCGTAGCGACTACGGAAACCCCGGAGGGGATGAAACCCCAGCTCCACGACCTGGCCAACCTGCCATATAAACCGGCCCGTTTCGGTTATGCGGTAACACTGAACCAGGCCAGCGCCGGGGGCAGTGCTGACTTGCGCCTGACCGATGGGAACAACACGTTGGCAACAGTCACCTTGGACCTGAGTGCTGCCCAGGATTTTACCGGCGTTCAAGATGTGGACCTGGCCGGCGTGGAGGGGCAAAGCAAATTGCGCTGGGAATTCGAGGTCACCAATGCTGCGGATGCCAGCACGGTTGCCCAGGTTTCTGCCCGGCTTGAGGTTCGTCAGCCGGGCACGGTCACAGGCTGCTAATGACTCGTGCTGGATGGTGGATCATGGGAGCACTAACCATAGCGGGCGCCCTGGAGTTGGCCCGGCGGGCAAAAGTGGCCAAGCGTGACCAGTTGCCCCTGGAGCACTTCAGCGCCTCGGAATTCGGCCCCTATTGGCCGCTGATGAACGTCGAATTGCTGCTGAAGCTGGACGCCTTCAGGAAGGCCCTGGGCTACCCCGTGGCAATCAGCAGCGCCCCCGGCGCCATCGGCCGCCCCATCATCGGCGGCGGTCAGGCAGAGAGTGGGGCGGAGAAGTCCTGGCACAACTACGCGCTACACGGCGAAATCATGGCCATCGACGTGCACCCGCTGCCACCCGATGGCCCCAGCGCCCAGGAGCGCCGGCGCTGGTATGAAATCGCCAAGCAAGTGGGCTTTACCGGCATCGGCATCTACCCGGACTGGAACCGCCCGGGCATGCACCTGGACGTGCGCACCGACCGCACCCCGGCCAACCCGGCCACCTGGGCCGGCGTCTACCGGGGCGGAAAACAAGTTTATGTGAGCATCAGCGAGGCGTTTGTATGAAGAAGTTTCTGAAGAAAGTCAGCGAATGGGGGGTAGTGGGGTTGCTGGTCGGGTTTGGCCTGAGCTTTACCGGCCTGGACCCCGTCACCAGCAAAACCATTTCCACCGCAGCGGAGAGTGCCAGTGACGCAGCCATCGAGCGACACATCGAAGAATAAGAGCCTGATCGGCCTGGCCGTCCTGGTCACGGCCCTGGGCGGGGGAAACGTGGCACAAAGCCACACCGTGGCACAGGAAGTCCGCGAGCTGCGGAAAGAGGTGCAGGCGATCGCCAAGGACGTGACCCTGTTGAACTGGCGAGTAACAGCCCTGGAGGAACAGAACCATGGCCAAGGGACGTGACAGCAAGGGCCGTATCAAAAAAGGGTACCGGCTGACCAAGCGCGGCGTGCGCAAAAAGAAAAAGTGATCTGCCTGAAAAGGCGACACATCGAGAAAGCCCAGGCATTGCCCTGGGCTTTTTGCTATCAGTCCACCAGGCGGAAGCGGTGACGCTTCGCCGCCCGCCGGCGCACATCCCCCAATTCTCGCTCCAGATCGTCACAGCGGCGCCGCAGGGCACCCACAAGCTGTAGCGTTACCCAGTGCGTCTCCAGTTGCTTTATTTCATGCGTGCGGCCATCCGGGCCGATCAGCGCCCCGTCAACCACACGCCAGCCTTGCCAGCCATCGTGCAGCAGTTGCCCATAAACGCGAAGCTGAAGCAGGTGCAGCGCCGCGGTATCCGCGATGCGGCCAGTGCGAATCCAGCGCCGCACAGTCCCCACTGAGCGGCCAGTCAGGGCCATGGCGGCCGCCTGGCTGATCCAAAACGGCGCTTTCACGTTAACCCCAGGTGGAACCGGTACCCTCAAAACACGTCGGTCCATGATGTTCTTCCCTCAGAAACTGGTTAAAAAGTGAACGCTTAAACAGTTAGAAAATGAAAGTTATTCATTTCCACCCGAAATCAACATTAGAAAGTTTCATGTCGATTGTCGGACACTGAAAAAGCGGCACGAACCTAGTTCAAGGGCGATTTTTCTGTCTAGCAGTGGGGCAAGATGGGCGCGTGAACCGCAATGCTCTATTTAACATAATATACATTATGCAGAATATAAGGTTGCCGTTAGAATGGCAGTGGCCCGCAGAAACTTACAGCTTTTACCGTTTCCCGCGAAATATCTTTCACGTTATGGCTGGTACACTCGGGCTCACGATTTTCATAAACAACAATCATTCAGGGGAACCAATGGCTCTGCTATCTGGACTTGCGAGACCTTTCTGCGTGCTCGGCATGACGCTGTTCCCGCTACTTGCTCTGGCGGCGCCACAACCTGTGACGCTGGAGACTGTCTCCCTGCAACGTCCCACCGAAACCCTGCTGGTTAACGGGACGCTCGTCGCCAACCAGTCCGCACGTCTGTCTACCTCTGTGTCTGGTCTCGTCAGTGCGCTGCACGTGGATATCGGTGATCGCGTCCAGGCAGGCACGCCCTTGCTGGAGTTGGACTCGGAATTGAACCGGCTGGCGCTGCAACAGGCGCGAGCCAGTTATCGCCAGCAACAGGCTACGTTGGCGGACACCCGGCGCCAGCTGGATGAAGCCAGCAGCCTGATAGCCAAACGCAGCATTGCCGCCAGTGAAGTGCGCAGTCTGGAATCCCAGGTACAGGTCGCCGAGGCGGCGCTCGCTGCCAGCCAGTCCGAGGTGGCCAGGCAGCAAGCCTTGCTGGAGCGCCACACACTGAATGCGCCGTTTGAGGGGGTGGTCAGTGCGAAATTGACGGAAATCGGTGAATGGGTCACGCCGGGCACGGCCGTGCTGGAACTGGTCGGCACGGAAAATCTGCATGCGGATTTTGCCATTCCCCAGCGCTATTTCCCCCGGATAAACCGGGAAACCCCGCTGACGGTGACGCCGGAAGCTGGGCGACAGGAGGCTCGGATCGAGGCTCGGGTGGCGGCAATCGTGCCGGTCAACGACCCCATGGCGCGCACCTTCATTCTTCGCGCCGAAATCAGCGAAAGCGGCCTGATTCCGGGCATGGCACTGCAAGGCAGCTTGTTGCTTCAGGGCGAGGATGAGCAGCCCATGGTGGCTCGCGACGCCCTGCTCCGCGATGCCCAGGGCAATGTGAGTGTCTGGCTGGCAGAAAAACAGGGCGACGATATGGTGGCCCGCCGCAAGTCGATCCGGGTAGCGGAAGGCCAGTCCGACCCTGTGGTGGTGCTGGAAGGCCTGAGCGCCGGGGATCGCGTGGTGGTGCGCGGCAATGAAGGGCTACAGGACGGCGATGCGCTACAGGTGGTGCGCTGATTATGTTCGAGAAGATCGTCCGCAACGGCACCTTGATGACGGTGATTGTGCTGATCATCACCCTCCTCGGCATTCTCGCAGCGCTGCGTATCCCCGTGCAGATGATCCCGGACCTGGAGGTACGGACCATTACCGTGCTTACCCAGTGGCCCGGTGCCACGCCGCAGGATGTGGAAAAGGAAATCCTGATTGAGCAGGAAGAATTTCTCCGCAATCTGCCTAATCTGCGCCGGCTTACGGCCACGGCTTACAGCGGCGAGGCGGAAATCGAGCTGGAATTTCCGTTCGGGGTGGATATCACGGATGCGCTGATTCGCGTCAATAATGCACTCAGCCAGGTGCCCGCCTATCCGGATAATGTGGATCAGCCACAGATTCTCTCCACGTCTTTTTCCAGCAATTCATTCATGTACTACCGGGTCTCTCCCCTGCCCGGCAATCCTCGCGGATTGGATATGGACATGATGCGGGACTTCATCGACGACGAAGTTCGCTCGCGCATGGAGAGTGTTCAGGGGGTCTCCAAGGTAGAACTGCGCGGCGGCGCGGAGCGACAGGTGCGCCTGCTTCTCGATGCCCGCAAACTGGCGCAACTGGGGCTCACGGTGGTGGATGTGCGTGATGCCCTGCAGGCACGCAACCAGGATGTGTCCGGCGGAGAGCTGGACAGTGGCAAGCGCCGTTATCTGCTTCGGACCGTGGGGCGCTTTAACGACATCAATAGCCTTAACAGCCTGATTCTGGCACGCCGGGGCGATTCCGTGGTTCGGCTGCAGGATGTGGCGACGGTGGTGCTGGACCATTTCCCGGTGCGCAGTATTTCCCGGGTCAATGGCGACCCGGTCATCATGTTGTCCGTGCGGCGGGAAACCGGCTCCAACGTGATTGATATCAAGTACGCCATGGTCGATCAGATAAAACGGATCAACCAGGACGTACTTAAGCCGGCCGGCATGCAGATATCCCTGATCGCCGACGATGTGCGCTACGTGGAAGCCTCGGTGGCCAATGTCTGGACCAACCTGGCCATTGGCGCGGCACTGGCCACGCTGGTCATGTTCCTGTTTCTGCGTTCGGTGCGCATCACCGCCGTGGGCGTGATCGGCATTCCCATCTGTACAATTGCCGCCTTCCTGGGGCTGTTGCTGGCCGGCCGCACCATCAATGTGATTTCCCTGGCCGGCATTGCCTTTGCTATCGGCATGACGCTGGATAATTCCATCGTGGTACTGGAAAGCATCGAGATGGAGCGACGCAAGGGGCTGGACCGAGTGCGCGCCGCCATCAGCGGTATCCAGAAGGTTTGGCCGGCGGTGTTTGCTTCCACCATGACCACGGTGCTGGTGTTCCTGCCGGTGGTGTTTATTCAGGAGGAAGCCGGGCAGCTCTATTCGGATATCGCCATCGCAGTGTCCGCTTCGATTCTGGTATCCATGCTGGTGGCCATGACGGTGATCCCTACCCTGTCCGCCCGTCTGGATTTTTCCGCGGTGGTGGCTCATGACGGCCAGCACAGCCGCTGGATGACGGCTCTTCAGCACGGCGCCGCCTGGCTGTCCGCCAATCGCGGGCGGCAGCTTGCCACCATGGCGGCCACCGCGGTGCTCGGGGGCGCCATTGTCTGGTTTCTCACGCCGCCGGCGGAATACCTGCCGGAAGGAGAAGAACCCAAGACCTTCGCCAGCATGAATGCCCCGCCGGGCTACAACCTGGCCACCATGGCGGCCATTGCCGATGAGGTGGAAGCGCAGTTGCTGCCTTACGTGGATGCCGATCCGGCAGACTATGAGCGCGGTGAGCTGCCCGTGCCGCCGCTGAAGTACATCAACCTGGGGGTGGATGCCCAGGGCATGCGCATTATCGCCGAGCCGGTAAAGGCGGATCACATGGATGCCATGATGGACGCCATTACTGACATCTACGAACGCTACCCGGGCATGCGCGCCTTTGCCGCCCGGGGCTCCATTATTTCCAGTAACGATGGCGGCACGCGCAGTGTCACCCTGGATATTTCCGGCGCGGATCTGGCGCAAATCTATGATGTGGCTCGCACACTGTACCGCCAGGCCGAAGGGGAATTCGATAACCCGCGCATCCAGTCGCAGCCATCCAGCCTGGCGCTGGCCCAGCCACTAATCGAGGTGCGACCGATCTGGAGCCGGGCCGCGGAGGTGCAGTTCACCACCCGAGACCTGGGGTTCACCGTGGCGGCCCTGACTGATGGCGCCTTCCTGGACGAGTTCTTCTTCGGCGATGACAAGATCGACATCTATGCCTACAGCAGTCGCACCGGCACCCAACCCAGGCTGGATGCCTTGCCGGGGCTGCCGGTGCATACTCCCATCGGCGCCACGGTTCCCCTCGCCTCTCTGGCTACATTGGCGGAAACCGTGGATACCAGTGTGGTTCGCCGGGTCAACGGACGCCGCACCGTGACGTTGAACATTATTCCTCCCCGCGAGGTGGCGCTGGAAACCGGCGTGGCCCAGGTGCGCGAGATGATCCAGCGGTTACGCGATGAGGGGCAGATTCCTGATGCCATCAGCATCTCGTTGTCCGGCGCCAGTGACCAGTTGCAGGCCACCCAGCAGTCCCTGTCCGGCAATTATGTGGTGGCGCTGCTGCTGGTATATCTGTTGCTGGTGGCAATCTTCACCCATTGGGGCTACCCCCTGCTGATCATGACCACCATTCCGCTGGGGATTGCCAGTGGCCTGCTGGGGCTGGCGCTGATGAATGCCGTGGGGATCAGCCAGCCCTTCGACATGATCACCATGCTGGGCTTTTTGATTCTTATGGGTACGGTGGTGAACAACCCGATCCTGATCGTGCATCAGGCCACCGAAAACGTGCGCAATGGCATGGCCACCGCCAAGGCAGTCAGCGAGGCAGTGGCGACCCGCTTGCGCCCCATTGCCATGACCACCATCACCACGGTCTGCGGGCTGGCCCCGCTGGTGCTGATCCCCGGCGAAGGCACCGAGTTGTACCGTGGTGTCGGGGCCATTGTGCTGTTTGGCCTGCTTGGCACCGCCATCATCACCATCACCTTCCTGCCGGCGTTGACTGCCTTCGTGCTGTCGCTGACACAGAAAAAGACGTAGGGCGGCCACTGGCCGCCTTTATCTCTTCCTGCTCTCACCCAAAATAGCCGCAGATTTCGCCGCAAATATTCCTTCTGCCTGTTGACGTATGGCTAAAAATTGCCCACAAAGAGACTGTGCCTATTCCTGGTGCATGGGACATTTTGTCCACGGTTGCGGCAAGGTGTTGTTGATCTGCATCAAGAAGAACAGGGAACACGCTTGGTATCGTCATCAGGCGCATCACTTGGAAGGAAACGCACATGGAAAACTCGGCTGTTTCACCGCCGTATAACTATACGGTGGTTCGGCAATTCACCATCATGTCGGTGGTCTGGGGGATCGTTGGCATGCTGGTGGGGGTCATCATCGCCGCCCAGCTTGCCTGGCCGGCTCTCAACTTCGAACTCCCCTGGTTCAGTTTTGGTCGGCTCAGACCGCTTCATACCAATGCGGTGATCTTTGCCTTCGGTGGCTCCGCGCTCATGGGCACCAGTTATTATGTGGTGCAGCGAACCTGCCAGGCCACATTGGCATTTCCGAAGCTGGCTGCCTTCAGCTTCTGGGGCTGGCAGGTGGTCATCGTGGCGGCGGCCATCACCTTGCCGCTGGGTTACACCAGCACCAAGGAATATGCCGAACTGGAATGGCCCATTGATATTCTCATCACCCTGGTCTGGGTGGCTTATGCCATTGTCTTTTTTGCCACCATTGCCAGGCGCAAGCAGCCGCATATCTATGTGGCGAACTGGTTCTACGGCGCCTTCATCATTGCCATTGCCTTGCTCCATGTGATCAACAACCTGGAAATTCCGGTGTCGGCCATGAAGTCCTATTCGGTCTACTCCGGGACCATCGATGCCATGGTGCAGTGGTGGTACGGCCACAATGCGGTGGGCTTTTTCCTGACCGCCGGCTTTCTCGGCATGATGTACTACTATGTGCCGGTACAGGCCCAGCGACCGGTGTATTCCTACCGGCTTTCCATCGTGCACTTCTGGGCGCTGATTGCCGTGTACATGTGGGCCGGCCCGGACCACCTGCACTACTCTTCCCTGCCCGACTGGGCCCAGTCCGTGGGCATGGTGTTCTCCATCGTGCTGCTGGCGCCGAGTTGGGGCGGCATGATTAACGGCATGATGACCCTGTCCGGTGCCTGGCATAAATTGCGCACCGATCCGATCATCCGCTTCATGATTGTGGCGTTGTCCTTCTATGGCATGAGTACCTTCGAAGGGCCGATGATGTCCATCAAGACCGTCAACGCCCTCAGTCACAATACCGACTGGACCATTGGCCATGTGCATTCCGGGGCGCTGGGCTGGGTGGCCATGATCACCATTGGGGCCATCTACGTGATGGTGCCCCGCTTGTTCGATCGCAAGCAGATGTACTCCATCGGCTGGATCAATGCGCATTTCTGGCTCAGCACCATCGGCACCGTGCTCTACATCGCTTCCATGTGGGTATCCGGCATCATGCAGGGACTGATGTGGCGGGCAGTCAATACTGACGGCACCCTCACCTACAACTTCGTGCAGGAGCTGGTGGAGCGACAGCCGTTCTACATCATCCGTCTGCTCGGCGGGGTGATCTTCCTGGCCGGTATGATTTTGATGGCCGTTAACGTCTACAAAACCATCGTCGGGGAGCGCGACACCAGCGGCGCCGACAACGTTTTGCAGACCGCCTGAGGAGACCGACATGTCCAATGCCCATGAAAGAGTGGAAAAGAATGTCGGCCTGATGATCGTGCTGACATTGATTGCCGTGAGCTTCGGTGGCCTGGCGGAAATCGTGCCGCTGTTCTGGCAGAAAGCCACCACCGAGCCACTGGAAACCCTGGAACCCTACAGCGCCCTGGAAATGGAAGGCCGGGATATTTATATCCGCGAAGGCTGCCACGTCTGTCATACGCAGATGGTGCGCCCCCTGCGTGCGGAAACCGAGCGCTACGGCCCCTATTCCGTCGCCGGCGAAGACGTCTGGGAGCATCCCTTCCTGTGGGGGTCCAAGCGTACCGGCCCGGACCTGGCCCGCGTTGGCCTGCGTCCGATTACCGAGCAGTGGCACCGCGAACACCTGCGCGATCCGCGTCAGGTGGTGCCGGAATCCAACATGCCGGCCTACCCCTGGCTGGAAAAAACGCCGGTGGACTGGACCCATACCGAGCGCAAGCTGCGCCTGTTCAAGGACGTCTTTGATGTGCCCTACAGCGAACAGGATATCAGCGAGCAACTGGAGAAAATTGAAGGTGAATGGGCTGATGCCACCGAAGAGGATGCCCTGGTCGCCTATCTGCTGTCCCTGGGCCAGGAACGCAAGGAGGTGACGCCATGAGCTATCACGCCCTGTTTACACTGGTCTTCTTTGTGGCCTTCGTGGCCATGGCGGTGTGGGTGTATCGCCCCAGCCGCAAGCAGGATTATGAAAAGCTGGGTCACCTGGCCCTGGAGGCGGAACGCCGCAAAGAGGGGGACGAGCAATGAGTGATTTCTGGAGTTGGTTCATCATCATTATCGTCGCCCTGAATCTGCTGGGCTGCGCCGGCCTGCTGCTGTGGAATCACCAGATTTCGCCAGAGGAAGCGGCCAAGGAAACCACCGGCCACAGTTTTGATGGCATTCAGGAGCGCAACGCCCCCCTCCCTCGCTGGTGGCTGTTCCTGTTCATCGGCACGTTGATCTTCGCCTGCATTTATCTGGCGTTGTATCCCGGTCTGGGCAAGTTCGAGGGCTTTCTGGACTGGACCAGCACGAGCCAGTATGAAAAGGAAGTGGCTCTGGTGGCACGGCAGACCGATCCGCTGTTCGAAGAGTTTGCCAAGGTGCCGGTGGAAGAGCTGGCCGAGTACCCGGAGGCTCTGGCCGTTGGTGGCCGACTGTTCGCCAACAATTGCGCCATTTGCCACGGCTCGGATGCCCGGGGAGCCAAGGGCTACCCGAACCTGACCGACGATGACTGGCTTTACGGTGGGCAGCCGGAACAGATTCTCACCAGTATTGCCCAGGGCCGCCAGGGCATGATGCCACCCATGGCGGCTGCCGTCGGCAATACCGATGAAGCCGTGCGTGATATGGCGATCTATGTGCAGAGCCTGAGCCGCCCCGACTTGGCCAATGAGGCGGACAAGGCCGCCGCCATTGAACGCGCCAAACCGAAATTTGCGGTGTGTGCGGCGTGCCACGGTCCGGAAGGGAAAGGCAACCAGGCATTGGGAGCCCCCAATCTCACCGACACCACCTGGCTGTACGGGCCCCGGCTCGAAGATATCGAGGTGGCTATCCGCCAGGGGCGCAGTGGCCATATGCCCAAACACGAGGGATTGCTCAGCGAGGAGAAGATTCACGTGATCGCGGCTTATGTCTATAGCCTGTCCAACCCGCCAGCCCAGCAATGAACAGCTTCTGCCGCCGCCATCCGCGGCGGCGGAAGCCTGACAGCGGGTCACGCCAGCCGTTGCGAGGTACACCATGTCTGACCCCGACCGCATCAAGACCGTCGATGCCAGCCCGCAGGCGCAGGGGGCCATCAGTTTGTATGCCAAACGCCAGCGCATTCAGGTCAAGTCCGTTTCGGGGCGTTTTCAGCATATCCGGGACGCCACCATTCTCGGCACTATGGGGCTGTATCTGGGGTTGCCCTGGGTGCGCTGGGACGGACAACAAGCGGTGCTTTTCGACCTGCCGAACCGGGAATTCCATATTTTCGGCCTGACCTTCTGGCCCCAGGATTTTCTGTTCCTGTCCTGGGCCCTGATCATTGCTGCCTTTGCCCTGTTCTTTTTCACGGTGCTGGCCGGCCGGGTTTATTGTGGTTACGTCTGCCCGCAAACCACCTGGACGCGCTTTTTTCAGTGGATCGAACAATGGTGTGAAGGCGACCGGCACAGCCGCATCAAAATGGACAGCGCCCCCTGGACAGCCAGCAAGATACTGCGCCGTGGCAGCAAGCACCTGTTGTGGCTGGCACTGGCTTTCCTCACTGGCCTCACTTTTGTGGGCTATTTCTCCCCCATTACCGATCTGACCACCCGTATCTTCACACTGGGCTGGGGCGGCTGGGAGCTGTTCTGGGTGGGCTTCTTTACCGTGGCCACCTACATGAATGCCGGCTTCATGCGCGAGCAGGTATGCCTGTACATGTGCCCCTATGCGCGCTTTCAGAGTGTCATGTTCGATCGCGACACCCTGATCGTGTCCTATGATGAAGACCGGGGCGAGCCCCGGGGGCGCGGGGCCAAGAAAAAACAACACAGCGACACCCAAGTGGAAAAGGGGGACTGTATTGACTGCGGCCTCTGTGTGCAGGTCTGCCCCACCGGCATCGATATCCGAGAGGGACTCCAATACGAGTGCATCACCTGTGCCGCCTGCATCGATGCCTGCGATGACGTCATGGACCATATCGGCAAGCCTCGGGGCCTGATTCGCTATACCACCGAGAACGCTCTGGAGGGCAAGGAATCGCGAATCGTCCGCCCCCGGCTGATCGGTTACGGTATCGCCCTGTTGTTGATGGCCACCTTGTTCATGGTCACGCTCTACAATCGTGTTCCCCTGCAGGTAGATGTCATCCGTGACCGCAACCAGCTATATCGCACGGCCAGCAGTGGGCGGGTGGAAAACATTTACCGGCTGGAGATTCTCAACAAGGGACAGGAACCCCAGCGCTACGAACTGACCCTGGACGGCCCGGACGGCTTGCGGATGGAAAACCGCACGGAATTCACCATCGAACCCGGCCAGCACCTGTCTCTGCCCGTCACGGTGAGCTACGACCCCTATGAAGTGGAAATGGCGTCATCCACCATCTGGTTTACGGTAACCTCCCTGGATGACCCGGACCTGGAGAAGCGACATGAATCACGCTTCATTGCCCCACGGCGATGATCTGCCCTGGTACCGTTACCCATTGCTGTGGCTGGCGATTCTGCTGCCAGCCAGTTCGGTGGTAGCTGGCTTGGTCACCTTGTATATCGCCGTGACCAATGCGGACAGCCCGGTGGTGGACGAATGGTACAAGGAAGGTCGCGGTATCAATCGTTCCATGGAGCAGGAGCAGATAGCCGCGCGCCTGGGCGTCGGCCTGGCGCTTTCCCAGGTGGGGGCAGGCATTCAGGCCAGACTCACCAGCGAGGCGGGGGCTCCCCCTCCCGAAACCCTGACGCTGGCACTGCGGCACCCGACCCTCAAGGAAAAAGATATGGCCCTGACCCTGCACCACCAGGAAGGGGGCCTTTATCGAGCCGATGGTCAATTGCCGGACAATGGCCGACGTACCGCCACAGTGTCCACACCGGAGGGCCACTGGCGTCTCTATGAAACCGTCATCATCCACGACCGGTCACTACAGCTCGGACACATCAGCACCCCATGAATCAGAGCCTCACGCTTCCCTGCTGGCACTGCGGGCTGCCGGCTCCGCAGGGCGCCTTCCCGGCCCGGACACCGGACGGAAATCGTGACGCCTGCTGCCCCGGCTGTGCGGCCGCCATCGAAACCATCTATGGGCTGGGGCTGGACGACTACTATCAAATTCGCCAGGACCGTGCCCCCACGCCGGACAACCAGAGAGCAGAACTGGACCTGGCCCTGTTTGATATCGCCGAGTTGCTGTCGCCCCACTGCTCGCCGCTGGCCAATGGAGAGCGCCTGCACCTGCAACTAAGCGGCCTGACCTGCGCGGCCTGCAGTTGGCTGATTGAGAAGGCCGTTGCCGACCAGCCGGATGTCCAGCGCGTCAGCGTGAACCTGGCGGGCATGACACTGACTGTGGATTATGTCGGCCAGGCCCGCGCCCGAGACACCGCCCGCCGAATCCAGCAACTGGGTTATGGCGTGAGCCTGCCCGGGGATCCCGCCGCTGCAGCCAAACACCGTAAAGACCATAAGCGCCTGCTGGGGCGGCTGATACTGGCCGGGCTGGGGGCCATGCAGGCAATGATGTACTCCATGGCTCTGTATATCGGGGTCTTCGACGGCAGTGACGCGGTCTACGAATGGGTGTTCCGGCTGGCCAGCTTCGTGGTGGCCACACCGGTGGTGTTTTACGCCGGCTGGCCCTTTTTCCTGGGTGCCTGGCGCGGAATTCGCCAGCGTCACCTGACCATGGATACGCCTATTGCCCTGGCTCTGTTTCTGGCCTGGGGCGGCAGCCTGGTGGCCATGTTTGCCGGTGGCAGCCATGTCTATTTTGATTCGGCGGCCATGTTTGTCTTTTTCCTGCTGGTCAGTCGCTGGCTGGAGCATCGCCAGCGTCAGGCTATCCATGCCAGTTACAGTCGACTGGCTGACACCCTGCCCCGGGCCGTCCGTCGGTTGCGGGGCGATGAGCCCGAATGGGTCAGCCTGCGGCAGGTTAACGCTGGCGACAGGCTCTTGCTGGTTCAGGGGGATGTGGTCCCGGTGGATGGTCGTATCCACCATGGCGACGGCGTCTTTGATGACTCCGCCCTGACCGGCGAATCCCGCCCCGTCAGCCGCCCGAAAGGCAGCGCCCTTTCCGCCGGCGCGCGCTTGCAGGAAGGCTCCGTGACATTGGAAGCGCTGTGCCGCCCCAGCGAAAGCCAGGTGGCGCGCATTGCGGAACAAGTGGAGCTGGCCCAGCAAGAGCGGCTGGATGTGGTACGCGACTGGCAGCGCATTGCGCCGCTTTTTACCGCCGGGGTCTTGCTGTTGGCGGCTGCGACACTGGCCTGGCACTGGCCAGCCGGGCCCGGCGAGGCGTTCGACCACATGCTGGCGGTGCTGGTCATCACCTGCCCTTGCGCTCTGGCCCTGGCGGTGCCGCTGACCCTGTCCGCCACACTGGGCACCGCTCTGCGCGAAGGCGTGCTGGTGGCCTCACCCCGGCAATTGTTGCGTGTTGATCGGCTGGGCGGCGTGCTCTTCGACAAGACCGGCACCCTGACACAGGGGAGCTATACACTGGTGGAGACCCGCAAACCCGGCGACCGTGATCTGGATGAATTGCTGGCCATCGCCTCGGCGCTGGAATGGAACAACCCGCACCCACTGGCCCGGCCTTTCCGGGATATCCCGCGCCATCCAGGCCTGCGGGAAATACGCCCCGACAACCGGGGGATCAGCGGGTTCATGCAGGACCGACAATGGCGGATCTGCGGCGCCCCCGAGCAGGCCCGCCCCGGAACCACCTGTCTGCAACTATGCTGCGACGACAAGGTGGAACTCTACCTCTGGCTTGAGGACAGCGTGCGCGAAGAAAGCGCCGGCGTACTGGAGGCGTTGCGCCGCAGAGGGCTCACTGTGCGCATGGCCACAGGGGATAATGCTGCTGCCGCCCAACCCGTGGCGGTGGCACTGAAGATCGACGATTGGCGCGCCGGTCTTCGCCCGGATGACAAAACCCTGTGGCTTCGCGAACTGCAACAGGAAACTGAACAAATGATGGTGGGGGACGGCATCAACGATGCCCAGGCCATGCTCTGCGCCGGGGTGTCCGTGGCCACCGCCAATGCCACCAGTCTGGCCCAGCACGCGGCCGGCGTTTACCTGTTGCGCGACTCCCTGGGGGCGCTGCCTGCCCTGCCCGACCTGGCCCGGCGATGCCATCGCACTATCCGGCAGAATCTGACCTGGGCCCTGCTCTACAATATCCTCGCCGTGCCTTTTGCCGTGGTCGGCTGGATTCCGCCCTGGGCAGCGGCGCTGGGCATGTCCGCCAGCTCGCTGCTGGTAACCCTTAACGCAACACGGGTGACCCGATGGAAATCGTCCTGTTACTGATCCCGCTGGCCCTGCTGTTCCTTGCCGGGGCGATCTGGGCGCTGTTCTGGGCCCTGCGTCGGGACCAGTTCGACGACCTGGACAACGCGGCCTGGCGCGTTGTTTTTGAAGACCGGGATCAACACCGATCCCCCTCCGGGGATACGCCCAGCAGGACAGACGACACAGATGATTCCCGAAACTCATGATTCGCTAGCCGCCCTGTTGGTCAGTGCTGCCCTGGTGGCGTCCGCGGGCAGCATTCACTGCATCGGCATGTGCGGGGGCATTAGCAGTGCCCTGACCTTTTCCATTCCCGAGGCCCGGCGCCAGGGAAAGTCATTGTGGGGCTGGCAATGCCTCTTCGGTGCTGGCCGTGTCACCACCTACGTGATTCTGGGTGCACTGGCCGGCCTCCTTGGCGGTGCCCTGCTCGATCGGTTGCCCGGGCCCTCCATGGCGGTGGGGCTGACGCTGTCCGGTGTCTTGATGCTGCTGCTCAGTGGCTATCTGCTGGGGCGCGGCAACCTGCTGAAAAGACTGGAAGGTTTGGGCAAAAAACTGTGGCGGCGGTTGCAGCCGCTGACCAGGCGCCTGCTCCCCGTCGATCACCCAGGCAAGGCACTGCTGCTGGGCGGGCTCTGGGGGCTACTGCCCTGCGGACTGATTTACACGGCTCTGGCCCTGGCCGCCACTGCTGGCTCGGCCCTGTCCGGTGCACTGATCATGCTCGTTTTCGGTGTCATCACGATCATTCCCGTAGCGACAACCGGTGTCATTGCTTCGCAATTGCAGCGTTTCCGGCAAGGGATATGGCCTCGGGTGGCTGCCTCTGCGACCTTCCTGCTGGCCCTGGTGTTCTTCTGGCAGGCCTGGGCCATGAGTCAGCATCCCATGCACCACCATGGCGATGCGCAAAACGCCCCACCGGCACATCATCTCCACCAGACACAACAACCTTGATCTGAGTCAAAAGCCGTCCCTGAGTGGCCCGCATAATGGTAACCATGACGATGCGGGGAGGTAGCCATGACCGCCTGGAACAAGACACTGATCAATCGCTACGGCGGACCGGGCCCACGCTATACCTCCTATCCGCCAGCCACCTGTTTCCATGGAGAAATGACCCCCGAAGATTATCGGCGGGCAGTGGAAAGCGGTAACACCGCCCGGCGGCCGTTATCACTTTATGTGCATATCCCCTTCTGCAACAGCGTTTGCTATTACTGCGCCTGCAATCGGATCATCACCGCCAACAGGGCCCGGGCTGGCGATTACCTGTTGCGACTCAAGAAAGAGATCAAGGCAAGAGCCGGGATGATTGACCCCCGTCGCCCCGTCACACAACTACATTGGGGAGGCGGCACGCCGACGTTTCTCAGTGACGCCCAGATGACCGAACTGGTCTACGATCTGGCCCGCCATTTCAACCTGCGTGAAGACGATCGCGGCGACTATGCCATCGAAATCGACCCACGAACGGTGGATCAGGCTCGCCTGGGGCTGCTGCGAGGGCTGGGCTTCAATCGTGTCAGCCTTGGCGTCCAGGACCTGGATCCCCGTGTCCAGCAGGCGGTGAACCGGGTGCAGCCCTATGAGCTGGTCCGCCAGACCATGGAGTGGATACGGGACTTTGGCTTTAAATCCGTAAATACGGATCTCATTTACGGTCTGCCCTGGCAGTCGGAATCCAGCCTGCTTCGCACGCTGGAGCAGCTAATGACGCTCAAACCGGACCGTATATCGCTCTACAATTACGCGCATCTTCCGGCCCGGTTCAAAATCCAGCGGCAGATTCCCGAAATGGCCCTTCCCGGTGCCGAAGAGAAGCTGAGCATGCTGATCCGTGCAGGTAACTACCTGCAAAGTGCCGGTTATCGGTTCATTGGTATGGATCATTTTGCCCTCGCAAATGATGAAATGGCTGTAGCGCAAACCAATGGCTTGCTCCACCGAAACTTCCAGGGGTATACCCTGCACGGGGATGCCGATCTGATTGGCTTGGGTGTCAGCGCCATCAGTCAGATCGGGCCGCTCTATGCCCAGAATTTCAAGTCACTGAGCCAGT
Organism: Pseudomonadales bacterium; assembly: GCA_022360555.1. Taxonomy (GTDB): domain Bacteria; phylum Pseudomonadota; class Gammaproteobacteria; order Pseudomonadales; family Alcanivoracaceae; genus Alcanivorax. The sequence goes on along the minus strand of JAKSCQ010000128.1, from coordinate 33,746 downwards.
GGCAGGCAGCGATTGACGAAGGGCGACTGCCTCAGGAACAGGGTTACCTGCTGAGCCGTGATGACGAAATCCGTCGGGACCTGATCATGCGCTTGCTGTGCGACCAGTTCGTGGACATGGTCCAGTTCGGCGAACGCTGGCAGATTTCCTTTGCAGACTATTTCGCAGAAGCGCTTTCCTCCTGGGTGGAATTCGAGGCCCAGGGACTGGTCAGTGTGGACCAAGACAGGCTTGTCATCACCGATAAAGGGCGTCTGGTCAGCCGCGCACTGGTGATGCCTTTCGATCGGTATACAGACAGGAGCCGTGAGCCGCATTTTAGTCGAATAATTTGAGTCTGCCGCCCTGAAATAGCCTAAAATCATAACGCAGCACCACAACCGGAGCGCTATCGTGCCCCACCATGTTTCCTGTAACGATTGTAGCCTCAGCCCCATTTGCCTGCCGCTGGCCGTCGCCCCGGCGCAACTGGATGAATTGGACCGGATTATTTACCGCGGTCGGCCACTGAAGCGCGGCGAGCACCTGTTCCGGGCCGCCGATGACTTCCAGTCTGTCTATGCGGTCCGCTCCGGCGCCCTGAAAACCTATGTGCTCAGTGATGATGGTGAAGAGCAGGTCACCGGCTTTTACCTTCCGGGCGAAATTCTCGGCATGGATGGCATCAGCACGGCGCATCATGTCTCCAATGCCCGAGCCCTGGAAACCGCCACGGTCTGCGAAATCCCCTTCGGTCGCCTGGAGAGCCTGTCGCAGAAGATCCCTTCGCTGCAACACCACTTTTTCAGCCTGATGAGCAACGAGATTCGTGCCGATCGCGAACTGCACATGCTGCTCAGCAAGAAAAGCGCCGATGATCGGCTGGCGGCACTGTTGCTGTCTCTCTCTGCACGCAACCAGCGGCGCGGATTGAGTAAGAGCACCTTCCGCTTGCCTATGTCCCGCTATGATATCGCCAACTACCTGGGGCTGGCGGTAGAGACTGTCAGCCGCATTTTTACACGGTTCCAGCAGTCAGGCTGGCTGCGGGTTGAAGGCCGTGATGTTGAGATCCTCGACCGTGCCAGCCTATGCGGCCAGGAGCGCGGAGCCATGGAGGCCGACCTGTGACTGCCCCAATCCTGGTGATCCTTGATCGCGAGCTGAAAGGTGCCCAGCCCGCACTGGCCAAAGGCGCCAGGTTGGCCGCCGCTAACCAGGCACCCCTGCGGATTGTGGTCAATGCCTACTCCTCTGCCATGGTGCGCGCCGTCGGCCTGGACAACGAACGGCTGGCCGCCGCCCGCAGGCAGATCGAAAACGCCTGGCAGCAGCGGGTTGCGGAACTGCTTGGCAGTGATGAGCCGCCCCTGACCACGCTCTGGGAGAAAGACAGTGCCGCCGGATTGCGGCAGATGATTCTGGCTCACCAGCCATCGCTGGTGGTGGTGCATACCAGTGACGACAGCACCTTGCGACGCCACCTGTTTACGCCGCGAGATTGGCAGCTCATCCGCAAGGCCCCCTGCCCGGTGCTGTGTGTTCATGAAACGCCCTGGCCGACCACTCCCCGGGTACTGGCGGCCCTGGACCCGGCAACCAACGACAGCGACGACGCGCTGTCTGTGGCCGTGCTTGAGGCCGCCCGAAATCAGGCACGAGATCTCGGCGCCGATCTGGCCGTCTGCCATGTGCTGGACGAGCTCGACGAAGGAATGGTTCTGCTGGTGGGGGAAACCCTGCCGGACTACGGCGACAGCATGGAAAAGATTCGGGCCCATTATCGGGACAATTTTTTCCGTTTCGGTACCTCTCATGGCCTAAACCCCGAGCAGATGATAACGCTGAACGGTCCCGTGGCTTCGACACTGGCGAATTATTGTAATGACAACCCGGTGGATTTGCTGGTGGTGGGGACGGTTCACCGCAGTTTGCCAGAGCGTTTGCTGCTTGGTGCCACCGCCGAAGCCCTGATTACCCGTGCCAGCACGGATGTGTTGGTGATCAAACCGGAAGGCTTCCAGTCACCCTGGTTAGCCGATTGAAGTGAGGCCAACAATGTCTGAGCAAAAGGAATTCATTGAGTACATGCGCCAGAAGCTGGAAGACTGGGATTACCAGCGCGACCGGCTGATGGCACGAATCGGAGATCTGCGTGACGAATGGCAACAGGACGCCAAAGAGCGTCTGGCGGACTTTGAAGCCCGCCGCAAGGAGTTGGAAACCGACCTCAAGCGGCTCGAGGAACAGGGGGAAGCGGCCTGGGAAGACCTCAAGGACGGGGTGGAACTGGCTTGGGATGGACTGAAAACCGGCCTGCTTGCCGCACGCAGTGAGTTTGAAGGCAAGGATCAGTAATCAGCAACGAGTTTCGAGGAGCGAACACCAGTCCACCAGGCCTTTCCTCACTCGAAACTCGTCACTCGCCGCCTCTATTGCTCTTCGCGACGAAACACCGGCTTGTCTGCTGTGGATTCAGCCTCGCAATACCGGTAACCCGCCACATCGAAATTCTGCAGTTTTGCCGGATCCTTGATGCCTTTCTTGATAATCCAGGCTGCCATCAGCCCCCTCGCCTTCTTGGCGTAAAAACTGATCACCTTGTATTTGCCGCTCTTTTCATCCTGGAATACCGGCTCGATGATGCGGCCGTTGACCTGTTTTTTGTTCACCGACTTAAAGTATTCGTTGGATGCCAGGTTAACCAGCACATCGGTTTTGGCCGCCTTCATGTCCTTGTTGAGCTGCTCGGTGATGGTATTACCCCAGAAGGCATACAGGTCCTTGCCTCTGTCGTTGTCCAGTCGAGTGCCCATTTCCAGACGGTAAGGCTGCATCAGATCCAGCGGGCGCAGCACACCATACAGACCGGAAAGCATCCGGAAGGATTCCTGCGCACGCTCAAGCTGCTTGTCCGTGAACGTGTCGATCTCCAGACCAGTATAGACATCCCCCTTGAAGGCAAACGCCGCCGGGCGGGCATTCTTCTTGTTGAAGGGGCGTTGCCATTGCGCAAAACGCTCCACATTCAGGTGGGCAATCTTGTCGCTGACTTTCATCAGACTGGACAGATCGGCGGGAGACAGCTTTCTGGCCCGTTTCACCAGCTCTTCGCTGTCGTCCAGCAGCCGTGGCTGACTGGTCTTGAGCGCGGGCAGCTCGGACTCGTAATCCAGGGTCTTTGCCGGTGAAACTACAATCAGCATTGCCATCTCCTTTACACATGGATGATAGGATTATAAGAATCATAAGCAGCCAGGTCTGCATGTCAGGAGGATAAATGCGCCTATTACTGGTATTGGTCGTTGTTATTGCCATTTGTGTGCTGCTTTGGGGCAGTTGGCAATGGGGGCGGCGTCCGTTCTATCTGACGGTGAGTGCGGTCATTATTGGCCTGCTGATCCTTCTGGCGGGTATTTATCATAGCAGTGCCGGCGACCAGACCCGCATGCCGCCGGATGATATCCGCGTGGTGATCACCGATATCCGCAACGCCGAATCCGGCGTGCGCCTGAGCGGCACGGTGGCCAATGACGGCCAGCTGGACGTGGCAGAACTGACCCTGCAGGCCCAGGCGCTGAGCTGCGAGGGGGGAACTGATACCTGCGAGGTTATCCACCAGGAAAACATCAACCTGGCCATGTTTGTTCCGGCGGGACGCTCCTACCCCTTTGCCGTGGCAAGCCGTTACCCGGACGAGGACACCCCGGTGGACCGCTGGCAACTACGGCCGGTGGACAAGCTGGTGTATCCCGAGTAAAGCTGGTCGGACTGGCATGACGGAAGCGGAATGGTCACAATGCGGCTTCCCGAAACCCTGGAGTCACTATGGCATCACTGATTCCCGGCCAGCCCACCCCCATTGGCGAGCACGCCTGGCGGGTGCTGGCACGCAACCCGGGCATGATGACCGGGCCAGGCACGAACAGCTATTTGTTTGGCAAGGACAGCCTGACCGTCATTGATCCCGGCCCGGCGGATCAGGAACACCTGCAGGCTCTGATGCATGCCGCCGAATCGCTGGGCAAGCCCATTGACCAGGTGATTGTCACCCATACCCATCGTGATCACTCACCGGGCGCCCTGGCCCTGGTCGCCAGCACAGGCGCCCGCTGTCTTGGTCCCTGGGTGCCCGATGACGGCCTGCAGGACGAAAGCTGGCAGGCCGACCGGGAGCTGCGTGAGGGCGACTCCGTGGACTGTGGTGGCGTGGCGCTGGAGGTCATCGAAACCCCGGGGCATGTGGGCAACCATCTGTGCTATTTGAGCGAAACCGGGCTGCTATTCACCGGGGATCACCTGATCCAGGGCTCCACCGTGGTCATCGCCCCACCGTCCGGTTCCATGCAGGCCTACTTCGCCTCTCTGCGCAAGCTGCAGGGCCGTGGCATCCAGTTGATGGCTCCCGGCCACGGCGATGTCATTCAGGACCCGGAAGCCACCCTCAGCCACACCCTCGCCCACCGACAGAAACGCGAAGACAAGGTGCTTGGCTGCCTTTGTGCTGCAGCGCAGCCGCTATCGGAACTGGTCAAGGCGGTATATGACGATGTGCCGGCGTTTCTCCACGGTGTGGCGCAACTTTCCCTCCAGGCTCACCTGATCAAGCTGGCGGAAGACGGCAAGGCGAAAGAATCTGCTGAAGGCTGGGCGAAGTTGGTTTAAAAGGCCGGCTTGCGCCGGCCCTCGCTTCGCGAGGTTCGCACCTCAAGAGGGGCTCCTGCAGCAGAATATCAGCCTGCGCGGCTGAAACCTTCCATCCCGATAAGCGACGGCATTGTTTCCAGCTATTAACTGCCGTTCACAGCCACCCTTTCCGTTTGAAATACCAGTACGGCGCAATCCCCGACAGGATCATCAGGCCGAGGGCCATGGGGTAGCCGAATTCGAAACCCAGCTCCGGCATCACCCGGAAATTCATGCCGTAGATGCTGGCGATCATGGTCGGTGGCAGGAATACCACCGCGGCAATGGAAAAGATCTTGATGATCTGGTTCTGCTCGATATTGATGAACCCCTGGGCGGCGTCCATCAGGAAGTTGATCTTGTCGAACAGGAAGGTGGTGTGCGACATCAGGGTATCCAGGTCATGCTGGATTTCCGCGCAGGTGCGGCGACGGTTCTTGTCCGAACGCACATAGCGCTGGATAAAGGAAATCGAGCGCTGGGTATCCATCAGGCACAGACGGATCTTGCCGTTGGTGTCCTCCAGCCGGGCCAGCCGGTCGATGTCTTCTTCCAGCTCACCGTTTTCTTCTTCCAGCACACTGTAGCCGACATTCTCCAGGTCCCGGTGGACATCCTCGATGGCATCCGCCAGGTTTTCCACCTTCTGGTCGAGGATGCTCAGCAGGATATCCAGCGGCTGCTGAACCTTTACCCAGCCGCGCCGCACACGCATGCGCAGCAGCCGGAAATCCGGCAGGCGCGAGTCCCGGAAGGACAGCAGGCGCCCTTCCTGAACCACGAAGGCAACGGTGGAGGTGCGTGAACGCCCTTCTGACTGGAACAGAAACAGGGAGTGGACGTGCAAACCTTGCTGGTCACTAAAGTAACGGGCGGAAGACTCGATCTCCTCCATGTCGTCGGAATCCGGCAGCTCGGTTTCCAGAAACTGCTGAACCAGCTCCCGTTCACTGTCTTCCGAATCGACCAGATCGATCCAGCTCGCCTCCTCGGCCAGTACGGGAAGAATGCTCTCGGTGTCCTTTTCCCGCAGCACACCATTTTCGATGCGAAAGATTTGCAGCATGATGTGTCCCTGATCACCAACGCCAGCTTGTCCGGCAAGTAAGAAACAGTAAACCATGACTGTCAATATATCCCCACCCGTGGCGGAAACAATCATCCTTGATGGCCAGGCCACACTCTGGCTATGGCGGGACTTTCTGCCCGCCCCCATGGCCGACGACCTGCAACAGCAGCTTGCCAGCGAGCTGGCCTGGGCACAGCCGACAGTCAGGGTTTATGGGCGCGATCATCCCGTGCCCCGCCTCACCGCCTGGTTTGGCGACCCGGGGGTGCGCTACCGGTACTCCGGACTCGAACATGTGGCTTCCGGCTGGCCACACAGCTTGCAGCCTGTGCTTGACCGGATCATGAAAACCACTGGTCAGCCTTTCAACAGTGCACTTGCCAACCGCTATCGCAACGGGCTGGATACCATGGGCTATCACAGTGATGATGAGCCGGAGCTGGGGCCGCAACCCTGGATTGCCTCACTGAGCCTGGGCAGCCAGCGGGATTTTGTCTTTCGCCGCAGAGGCTCGACACGGCAGTACGCCAGCATCGCCCTGCCCCATAACAGCCTGCTGCTCATGCATCCGGCCGTACAGCAGCACTTTGAACATGCCCTGCCCCGTCGCAAGTGGGTCAGCGGTGAACGGATCAATCTCACGTTTCGTCAGGTGTATGGCCGTCACCCCCAGAATGCATAGCTGAGCAGAATGGCGGCGATCAGGCCGGCGGCATCAGCGGCCAGCCCACACCACAGGGCGTAGCGAAAATCGCGAATACCGACACTGCCGAAGTAAACCGTCAGCACATAGAAGGTGGTTTCCGTCGAGCCCTGCATCACCGCTGCCATTCGCCCGGCAAGCGAATCGACCCCATGGGTCTGCATCACATCCACCATGGCGGCACGGGCGCCGGAGCCACTGAGCGGTTTGAGAAAGGCCACCGGCAAAGCATCCACGAAACGATTGTCCAGGCCAACCAGACTGGCGCCCTGGCGGATACCCTCCAATAGCAGGGCCAGTACGCCCCCCGCCCGCAGCATGGCAATAGCCGCCAGCATGGCCACCAGATAGGGAATGATTTTCACCGCCAGGGTAAAGCCCTCTTTGGCGCCCTCCACAAAGGCACCGTAGCTGTCCACTCCGCTGCGCCAGGCCGCCACGAAGAAGGCGGTCAGCACCAGCAGCAGAATGCCGTTGCCCAACAGGCTGGACAACGTGTTGCCCAGCTCGGCGGGAGCCAGCCATACCATGGCCCCCAGACCGGCCAGCATGGCCAGCCAGATCAGCACCACGGCTACCAGTAACGGGCTGGCCAGGGAAAGGCGCTGTACCCGGGCGGTCACCAGCACCCCGACCAGGGTGGAAACGGTGGTTGCCATCAGTAGTGGCAGATAGATTGCCGCAGGGTCGTCTGCGCCCTGCTGCGCACGGAACAGCAGCACGGTGACGGGAATCAGGGTTACCGAGGACGTATTGAGCACCAGAAACATGATCTGGCTGTCGGTGGCGACCCGGGGCTGTGGGTTGCCTTGCTGGAGGGCCTCCATGGCTTTTAGACCCAGCGGGGTGGCGGCATTGTCCAGCCCCAGCATGTTGGCTGCCAGGTTCATGGACACCGGCGCCGACGCCTGTGGAGTCTTGCCAATGGTGGGCATCAGACGGGCCAGCAATGGCTCTACCTTCCGTGACAGGCGGGCAGCCAACTGGCTGTCTTCGGCAAGCCGGAACAGGCCACTCCACAGGGCCAGCACGCCAATCAGCCCCAGGCTGACTTCCACGGCCAGATCGGCGGCCTCCCACAGGGCATTGATCAGGCGCCCTGGTGCCTCCATGTCTCCTGACAGGAGCTGAATGACAGCCCCGGCGATACCCGCAAGGAAAAACAGGCTAAACAGTCTGTGCAAACCATCCCCCGTGCGCTAGGGTCTGTGTAAATGGTTGAATAAAGGCGGTTTCGCCGTTTTTTTGATCACTGCAACCCGCTGCATGGAAGATGGTCCAATGATCAGGAAACCAATTCAACCTTGAATGACCGCCACAGGGCTGTCGACTATACTGACGGAAATTGTTCGAGAAGACGCATGACTCTAGCCCGAAAACTGTTCCCCCTTGGTCTTGCCATCGTACTGCTGGGCGGCGCCCTGCAGGGAGTGGGCAGTCTGAGCCCCGACGCAAAGATCGAAGGTGACCTCAAGCCCACGGAAGAGCAAACAGATGCGGCTGAGGAAATCGCGGACAAGCTCAAGTACCACTATCGGCGCCTGGAGTTCAATAACGAACTGTCCGGCAAGGTGCTGGAACAATACCTGAAGGATCTGGACCCCAACCGGCAGTATTTCCTGGCCAGCGACATCAAGGAATTCCAGCGCTATCACGACAAGCTTGATGAGCAGCTCAGCGATGGCAACCTGGAAGCGGGCTACACCATTTTCAACCGTTTTCAGCAGCGCCTGGAAGCCCGGCTCGAGAAAATGCTGCAACTGATCGATTCCGATCTGGATAAGCTATCCTTCGAAGGCGAAGAAACCGTCCGCATCGATCGCAATGATGCGGCCTGGGCCGAGAGCGAAGAAGAGCTGGATGAAATCTGGTACCGCCAGTTCAAAAATGCGGTACTGTCCATGCGACTGAACGATGCCTCGGAAGAAGACATTCGTACCCGGCTGACCCGGCGCTACGAAAGCCAGCTCAAGCGTATCCAGCAGAACACCCCGGAAGACGTCTTCCAGGTTTACATGAATGCCCTGGCACAGACTTTTGATCCGCACACTACCTATTTCACCCCGCATAATTCGGAAAATTTCGACATCAGCATGAGCCGCTCCCTGGAGGGTATTGGCGCCGTGCTGCAATACGAAGACGGCTACACCAAGGTGGTGCGCCTGGTTCCCGGTGGCCCTGCCGCCAAAAGCGGCCAGCTCAAGCCGGCGGATCGTATTGTCGGTGTCTCCCAGGATGACGACGACCCGGTTCCGGTGATCGGCCTGCGCCTGGACGAGGTTGTCGATCAGATTCGCGGCCCCAAAGGCACCAAGGTCAATCTGGAAATCATTCCCGCCGGCAGCGCCAGTGAACACGACACCCGCGTCATCACCATCGTGCGTAACAAGGTGGTGCTCGAAGAGCAGGCAGCAAAAAAGGAAATCATCAATATCGAGCGCAACGGCGAAACCCTGAAGCTCGGCGTTATCGAGATTCCCGCCTTCTACCTGGATTTTGCCGCTTTCCACCGGGGTGACCCCAACTACACCAGCACCACCAGTGACGTGGCCAAGCTGCTGGTGGAACTGCGCAAGGAAAACATCGATGGCCTGGTCATAGATCTGCGCAACAATGGCGGCGGCTCACTGCTGGAGGTCAACAAACTGGTCAGCCTGTTCATTAATCGCGGCCCGACCGTCCAGGTTCGCGAAGCCAGCGGCCGGGTCAGTGTCGAGGGTGACAAGTTCCCCGGTGTCCTCTACGCGGGCCCCATGGCGGTAATGGTGAACCGGTTCAGTGCCTCGGCCTCGGAAATTTTTGCCGGTGCCATGCAGGACTATGGCCGCGCCCTGATCGTCGGTGACCAGACCTACGGCAAGGGCACAGTGCAGACTCTGGTGGACCTGAACCACGGCAAACTCAAGATTACCAATGCCAAGTTCTATCGGGTATCCGGCTCCAGCAACCAGAACCTGGGGATCGTGCCTGATATTGACCTTCCCTCCCTGGTGGACAAGGAGGACGTGGGGGAAAGCTCCCTGCCCAATGCCCTGCCCTGGGACGAAATCGAGTCAGCCAGGTACCAGCGCGTGGACGACATGGTGCCTTACCTGCCATTGCTGCGTGAGCGCCACAACCAGCGTATTAGCGATGATCCGGAATTCGTCTATGTGGAATCGCTGCGCCAGTTGCTGGATAAAAACCGCAACCGAGTCGAGCTGTCTCTCAACGAGAAAGAGCGCTCGGTCATGCAGGCCGAGTTCGACGAGCAGCGGCTGGCCATCGAGAATCGCCGCCGGGCCGCCCGTGACGAAGAGCCGCTGGAAAGCATCAAGGCGCTCAGGGATCTGGAGGAACAACGCGCCCTGGACCCGGAAAGTCATGATGAGTCCATTGAGGAAGACCCCTACATCCGTGAGACCGGGGAAATTCTGGTGGATTACATGGATCTGATGCGGGACAAGCAAGTCGCGCGCAAGGGCTGACTCTTAAACGCAGGGCGGAGGTCGTGCAGCCCTCCGCCCTGTCTGCCCCTTCTCTCTTTTCGCTCCCTTCAGGCCAGTGCCTTGAATCCCCACCGGGCAGGATTGTCCCCCAAACCGACTTCCAGGGTTCGCCGCCCCAACTGGTGATTGAGGTCCTCCAGCGCCCTTTTCGCCGGCTCCGGGAGTATACGCAAGCCGAAGTTGGCGGCACTTATCGCCGTTTTTACCATCCTCACCGCCGCCGCTGCCGACACGGAACTGTGGATGTTCAGGTCATCCGCCACCTTGTCGCCGATCAGGTAACGACTGAAGGCCAGCAATACCGGGTAAGATAGATTGAAAGGCGGCTTGCCCGACATGTCCCGCAGCAGCGCCTTTGCCAACTGCTCGCTGTCGGGCGTGGGATCATAAAGGTGCGAGGTAAGCTGCAGGGCCAGCACCTCCTGCTCTTCCAGCGTGGTGGTAAGCAAAGCTTCATCCACGCCGAGCACATAACCGGCATAGCGCCAGAAGTAATGCATGGATTCGTGTTCGCGGCGGCTGATCTGCAGGCCAAGCCGTTTCAGGCCGCGCACCACCATGAAGTCGAACTCGAGAACGGTTCCGGCCATGTCTTCCTGGTTGATCGGCAGGTCGTACTTTTCCTCGTCCCAGCGCGGATTGTCGCGCAGAAACTGACGGACCGCGGCATGGAGCAGGCGGACTTCCATCAGGGTCCGGTGCCCCAGCCCACCGGGACGCAACCCTTCGTCACCGACGATGTTGTGCAGCATCTGACCGGTTTCATAGATCCGGCGGGACACATCCTTTTGCAGCCGGCCAGTGGCCACCAGTACCTGGGACGGTTTGTTGTGGGCATAGCCTTCCACCAGGCTGGAGCACATCAATACCAGCCCCTGAAGGGCCCCGTTGCGGCGATACATCCGCCGCCCCAACTCCATTTCCTCGAAATCCACCCATGATGGCACCGTATGGCAGTGGTCCAGGAAGGCCTGAAAATCGCCGCCCTCTTCGCGGGCACGTCGTTCCACCTCCTCAAGCAGACCGGAGGGCCGGGTAAATTTGATCTGTGCGGCGCAGCGATCCGCCAGGGGGTCCTGCACCTGTCGCCAGGCGCTCAGTCGTTCATGGGAATAGCGGTCCCACCACACACGCTCTTGCGGGTTTTGCGGGCCGTGCTGATAGCGGGTCAGTTCCTGCGGTGTTGCCATGATTAACCTCTGGGCATTGTTGTTATCACAGAACTCACGGGTTCTGTGATAACGCTAGGCAACACCTGCCAGGGGGTCAATACACTAAACCGAGAAATCTGTTACCCCTTCCAGCAGCGTATTGATTAGCCACTGCGGGGCATCCAGGGGCAGGTCATGGCCCGCCTGGGGGTGAGCCTTGAGCGGCAACTGCCAGGCATCGGCCAGGCGACGGGAGCAGGACGGGCTGACAAGCCGGTCCCCTGCCCCGTTTATCACCATTACCGGCACCGATTCCGGCAAGTTGGCCGGGGCCCGAAAACGGATGGCGGCAAGCAATTGACGCAGGCTGTTGCTCAGGGAAACAGGTTGCTGGCGGGCGTACCCCGCCCAGGCTTCAGCCAACGCCCGGAGAAAATCGGGGTCTCGCAGATTGCTGGTGATTTCCAGAATGGCAAGCTCCTTGCGGACCGGGTCATTGCCGAATACCGCATCGCGCAGAAGACGGCGATAATTTGCCGGCCGCAGGCGCCGCCAGAACGGACTGAAACGGCTGGCCGAGGTATTGATCAGTGCCGCGAAAGCCACTTCTTCCGGTGCCTGACACAGCCACTGCACGGCTGCCATGGCCCCCAGAGATAGCGCCACCACATGGTAGGGGCCGTTTTTGCCCTGACGGGCCAATTGCTCACGGGCATGACAAACCATGGCGCCGATCCGCGTGGGGCTCTTGTCACGAAAGAACTCCCCGTTGCCGGGCAAATCCAGCGTGATGACGGTGTCATCCGGCACGGCCGCCTGAAGCTGGTCGGGAAAGTCTTCCCAGTGTTTCTGCTCTCGAACCAGGCCTCTGAGCAACACCCAGGTTCTACCCATTTCGTACTCCTTGCGTATGACTTCCGGCAACAGCCCGCTTACACAGGAGGCAATGACCCGTCCTGTAATACCGGCTAGAATGCCACCGGCGTTCAGAATGGCAAATGGAGTTTTCCCGCGACTATGACACGTAAAACCGTAAAACGCGTAAAGACCGGCTCGGTAGAGCGTCGCTTTTCCATGGCCAAGGCCGGTTTCCTGGCTGGCGCCAGATATGCCACCGCCAGTGCGGGGTCCATGTTCACCGCCCGGGACAAGCGTGAGGAACGTCGCAAGGAAATTCTGTCCGCCCGCGCCCAGGAGCTGGTGGATGAGCTGGGCCGGCTGAAGGGCTCGGTGGTCAAGATCGGCCAGATGATGGCCCTGTTCGGTGAACATTTTCTTCCGGATGAAGTCACCACCGCCCTGCATACCCTGGAAAGCCAGACCACGGCGCTGGAATGGCCGTCCATTGAACGGCATCTCAAACGCCAGCTCGGTGAAGTCAAGCTGGCCGAACTGGAAATTGAGGAAACCCCCATTGGCGCTGCCTCGCTGGCGCAGGTCCACAAGGCGATCCGCAAGTCCGACGGCAAGGAACTGGTGCTGAAGATCCAGTACCCCGGCGTGGCCGATGCCATTGATTCAGACATGCGCGCCCTGGTTCGGCTGCTCAAGCTGAGCCGACTGGTGCCGATGACAGAACAGTTCAACATGTGGCTCGACGAAGTGCGGGAGATGCTGCGCCGGGAAGTGGATTACGACCTGGAAGCCCATACCACCCGCCACTTTCGCGAGGTGCTGGCCGAAGACACCCGTTTTGTGGTGCCGGAGATCGTGACGGAATACTCCACCCACAACATCATGTGCATGACCTTCGAGCGCGGCATCAGCGTCAACGACCCGTCAGTGCTCGAACTTTCCCAGGAACGCCGCAACTTTATTGGCCGGGCAATCATGGAGCTGTGCTGCCGGGAGGTGTTCGAATGGAACAAGATGCAGACCGACCCCAACTTCGGCAATTATCTGCTGCGATTCGGTGACAGCCCCGAGCAGGACCAGATCGTACTGCTCGACTTTGGCGCCATTCGTGACTTCGACAATGACGTGCTGGGCCCTGGCCGGGAAATGATCCGGGCGTCCTATTATCACGACACGGACCGCCTGATCCGCGCTCTGGGGGCCCTGGATTTCCTTTCACGCGGGGCCCCGCGCCGGCTGCTGGACGATTTCGCCGCACTGTGTTTCGAGGCCATTGAAGTGCTCCAGGACCCGGACCGCTTCCCGCCCCCGGCGGATCTGCTCAACGACAAGCAGGAATACCGCTGGGGAAAGAGCAATCTGCCCACCCGAATCATGAACCGGGCCGGCCGCAACGCCCTTTCCGTGCATTTCGATGTGCCGCCCAAGGAGTTCATTTTCCTGTTCAGAAAGCTGCTCGGGGCCTATACCTTCCTGCATGTCATCGAGGCGGAAGTGCGTGGAAACACCATTATCGAGCCCTTTATCCACATGCAGGAAGAGGCGGACATTCTGCTGGTTGATCAAAAAACGATCAGTCCGGTGGACTAAATCGGTGGAAAAGTGACAAAAGTGCCGGTTTCTCACCCACTTATCGGTACGATAACCAATTGTCATTTGCCAAGCTGGCACGTGCACAATATGGTTAGCACCCTGCTCATCGGCCGGTTCCTCTGAATCGGCCGTTTTTCGAGGCTTTCAGCGGGTTGGGTTGCCTATCTTCCCCTCTGACAAGCCGGTTATTTGCGAACCACAGACGGGGGTAACGCAGGTGATTATCGGTGTTCCCAAAGAAATCTGCCCTGGCGAGCAGCGCGTTGCTTTAACGCCTGCCAATGTCAGCGCACTGCTCAAAAAACAAGGTGTCGAGATCATTGTCGAGCGCGGCGCCGGCGACATTGCCGGTTATCCGGATGGCGACTTTGAAGCTGCCGGTGCCAGACTCGTTGATCGTGACGAGATCTTCTCCTCTTCCCAGGTTGTTCTTCAGGTTCAGACTCCTGGCAGCAACACTGCCAACGGCAATGAAGACCTGGACAAGCTGAAGGAAGGCCAGATCCTGATCGGCATGACCGATCCGCTGGCCAACCCGCAATTTGCACAGACCCTTGCCGAGAAGAAAGTCTCCGGCCTGGCGCTGGAACTGGTACCGCGTATTACCCGCGCCCAGGCCATGGACGTATTGTCTTCCATGGCCATGATCGCCGGTTATAAGTGTGTGCTGCTCGCTGCCACAGAATCCCAGCGCATGTTCCCCATGAACATGACTGCTGCCGGCACCCTGAACGCGTCCCGCGTTTTTGTCATGGGCGCTGGTGTAGCGGGCCTGCAGGCCTGTGCCACCGCCAAGCGTCTCGGCGCCGTGGTCGAAGCCTACGATGTCCGCCCCGCCGCCCGCGAACAGATCCTGTCTGTGGGTGCCAAGCCGGTTGAGCTGGATCTGGACACCGGTGAAGCCGAAGGCTCCGGCGGTTACGCCAAGGCCCAGGGTGAAGATTTCCTCAAGCGTCAACGTGAATTGATGACTGAAGTCGTCAAGGACATGGACGTGATCATTACCACCGCGGCTGTGCCTGGCGCCAAGAGCCCGATTCTGGTCACCGAAGACATGGTCAAGGCCATGAAACCCGGCTCCATCATCGTGGACCTGGCCGCAGAGCGTGGCGGCAACTGTGATCTCACCGAAGCCGGCAAGACCGTGGTCAAGCATGGTGTCACCATCATCGGCCCCGAGAATGTCCCCTCTTCTGTGTCTTTCCATGCCAGCCAGATGTTCGGCAAGAACATGGAAAATCTCCTCAACCTGCTGCTCGACGACAACGGCGACCTGCAGCTGGACTTTGAAGACGAAATCGTTGCTGAAACCGTGATCAGCCACGACGGCGATGTGCCCCAGGCCCGCCTGCGTGACCTGCTCGGTCTGCCGGCCCTGGCCAAGCCAGAAGCACCGGCGGCTGAGGAAGCGGACGACAGCAAGGAGGAAAAATAATGGATTTCGTAGCTCAACTGACCCTGTTTGTGCTGGCGATCTTCCTCGGTGTGGAACTGATTACCAAGGTCCCGCCGACCCTGCACACCCCGCTGATGTCCGGTTCCAATGCCATTTCCGGGATTACCCTGGTGGGCGCCCTGATCGCGGCCGGTTCCGATTCCGGCATGCTGATCAATGTACTGGGCTTTATTGCGGTGGTTCTGGCGACCATCAACGTGATTGGCGGCTTCATGGTCACCAATCGAATGCTGGCGATGTTCAAGAGGAAGTAATTCATGCAAAACTGGATTGATATCGCCTACTTGATCGCCGCCTGCCTGTTCGTGGTGGGCATCAAGGGGCTGACCAAGCCTAAGACAGCCGTGCGCGGCAACCTGCTGGCTGCCGCCGGTATGGGTGTGGCTGCCGTTGTTACCCTGCTCAACGAGCACATTGTTACCTATGAAATCATCATCGCCGGCGTCATTGTCGGTGGCCTGATTGGTGCCGTGATGGCCAAGAAGGTACAGATGACCGCCATGCCGCAGATGATTGCGCTGCTGAACGGTTTTGGTGGTGGTGCGTCTTTCGCGGTGGCGTCTGCCGAGTTTTTCCGCGGTTCCGCCGGCGACACGGTATCCATCATCGCCACTGGCGCCGCCGTACTGATTGGCTCTGTTACCCTCACCGGTTCCCTGGTGGCGTTTGCCAAGCTGCAGGAACTGATTGACGGCAAGCCCATGGGCTTCCCCGGCATGAAAGTGGTCAACGCCATCCTGCTGATCGGTGCCATTGCCGGCATTGGCTATCTGGTTGTGAATCCGGGTAACGAAGCCGTATTCTGGGGTCTGGTGGCCGCTGCTGCCGTGCTCGGCCTGTTCCTGGTGCTGCCCATTGGTGGCGCGGACATGCCGGTGGTTATCGCCCTGCTGAACTCCTACTCAGGTGTGGCTGCCTCCGCTGCCGGTTTCGTGATGGGCAACAGCGCCCTGATCATCACCGGTTCTCTGGTGGGCGCCTCCGGCCTGATTCTCACCAGCATCATGTGTAAAGCCATGAACCGCTCTCTCACCAACGTACTGTTCGGTGTGATGGCAGAAGCTGGCGAAGCCATGGACGAAGACGAAGTCTACGCCGGCAAGGTGAAGTCCACTTCTGCCGACGAAGTGGCCATGCTGCTGGAAACCGCCCAGCGCGTCGTCATTGTTCCCGGCTTTGGCCTGGCCATGGCCCAGGCCCAGCACGCTGTGCGTGATCTGGCCGACACCCTGGAAGCTGCCGGTATCGAAGTGGCTTACGCCATTCACCCGGTTGCCGGCCGTATGCCGGGCCACATGAACGTCCTGCTGGCAGAAGCCGAAGTGCCCTACGATCAGCTCAAGGACATGGATGCGATCAACCCCACCTTCGAGCAAACCGACGTAGCCATCGTGCTGGGTGCCAACGACGTGACCAACCCCATGGCTCGCGAGGACAAAGGCAGCCCCATCTACGGCATGCCGATCCTCAACGTGGACAAGGCCAAGACCGTGGTTGTGGTCAAACGCTCCCTGAGCGCCGGTTTCGCCGGCCTGCCCAACCCGCTGTTCGCCAAGGACAACACTCTGATGCTGTTCGGCGACGGCAAGGGCGCGGTGCTGGACATTACCACTGCCCTGAAAGAAGGCTGATCCTTCCGGCCTTGCTGAAAAAAGGAGCCTTCGGGCTCCTTTTTTTGTGTCTGCACACCCTTCTCTCGGCTTTCGTCCTGTTAGCAGATGGGTCAGACGTCTGAAGTCGGACGTCTGACGCGAAAGGCATAAAACCGACAGCCTCCAATGATCCTGGACATCCCAGAGAAATACCGGGACACAAGCGAAGCGCAGAACAGCCGAAGAGCCTGCCCCGGGGCGCAGCGAATACCCCCGGCATGACCTAACCCCTTGCGTGCTCAGCAAGCCCTGAAACGTTGAAAGCAGGCCGGTTTTGTTTTTGGTGTCAGACGTCCGACCGCTCTGAGGTGCGATGAACCAAAAAAATACCCCTGGCCCTTCGGCGCAGGGGTATTTTCAAGCGGTTGTATTACCCGGCTTATTGCAGGGTATAAACCACGCCCACCGAGAAGGTGTGATCACTTTCCTTGGTGCCATCAGGTGCAGAGGAGTCATGCTCGAGCAGATGACGCAGACGCAGGGCAAAACTGGAATTGATTGCCGTGGTCAGGGATGTTTCTGCCCGGGTGTCCGAGCCTTCCTCGCCCACTTCTGAGGAGAAGTCTTCCTTGAAGGTGGTGTTGTCGCTGATGCGCAGCTCGTACTTGATACCGATACGGGCAATGGCATCTTCCTCCGTGTTGTGGCAGCTCAGGTAGGTATCCTGAGGCTCCAGGCACTGAACGCGGTAACCCGGACCGATTTCCGCATCCAGCGTCTGGCGTTCCGAATCGATCCAGCGACGACCGACACCGATCGCATAACTGGCCTGGTAGTGATAACCGGAAAAGTTGTCTTTCTGATAGGTCAGAACATTGAAGAGATAGTTCTTTGCTTCTTCGCCAAGCTTGCGGTCAAGCTTGTAAGAGGCAAAGTAATTCTCGTCAGTGCGGTTGTACTCTTCAGTGTCCGGGTCTTCCTCTTTCTCGTTGTTCGCGTCTGCCTTGAAGGTGTGGCGCCATTTGGCACTGTCACGACTCATGTTGGCATTGGCGTTAACGGAATCCGAATTGGTGTTGCCCCGCTTGTACAGCAAACCAACGCCAATATCGCCAGACCACTTGGTGACTTTGCTCCCTTCCTCTGCGGCCGCCTCTTCAGCAGCCACTGAAACCGCTGGCAGGCCAGCGGCAATCAGCATGGCAGCGAGGTACTTACTGCGCATGAAAATCTCCTTTACTCACTCTTGTCCAGGTGCACGTCCATCTGCGGGAACGGAATGCCAATCCCGGCTTCATCGAAGCGACGCTTGACGGTTTCCGTGGTGTCCCAGAGCACTGGCCAGTAATCGGCACTGTTCACCCAGGGGCGACACAGGAAATTCACGGAGCTGTCAGCCAGTTCACCCACTACGATGGTCGGTTCCGGATCTTTCAGAACCCGATCATCGGCAGCCAGCACCTCTTCCAGCACCTTCTTGACCACGGAAAGGTCCGCATCGTAAGCGACGCCGAACACCATATCCACCCGCCGGGTGGGCATTTCAGAATAATTAATGATATTGCCGGTCATGATGGCACCGTTGGGAACGGTTACCACCTTGTTATCCGGGGTATTCATGATGGTGGCAAAAATCTTGATTTCCTTGACGGTGCCGGACGCACCGCCCGCTTCCACGTAGTGGCCAACCCGGAACGGCTTGAACAGGATCAGCATCACGCCCGCAGCAAAGTTGCCCAGGGAATCCTTGAGCGCCAGGCCCACAGCCAGGCCGGCGGCACCGAGAATGGCGACCAGAGAGGTGGTTTCCACACCAAGCTGATCCAGGGAGGCAATGATCACGAACGCAAACAGCAGAACATGAATAATATTGCCAAGGAACTTGGCGACTTCGGTATCAAGCCGTTTGTCCATGACCCGGCTGAGCCAGCCAGCCAGTTTGCCGACAATCCATTTACCGACAATGAAAATGACCAGCGCCGCTACGATATTCCAGGCGTAGGGCATCAGGTTTTCGTTGGCGAAGGTCTCAAGTTGAGACAGGTATTGATCCATTGAACGTACTCCTCATCCAGTGAGCGCAGATTATGCCCCGTTTCATGGCAGGCCCAAGGCCTGTTGGCGCCAAACCCGGGGATTTTACAAAGGTTTGATCTGTCAGCACCCGGCGAGCAGGCGGGCTCCGACCTGTTGAGCCACATAATGGGACGTTTCGGCGCCCTTGACCAGTATTCACGCCGCTAACTTACCGTTCTTAAACGCAAAATCGCGTGATGGCTGGGTATCGCGGCGACAGACCGGTATAATGCCCGCCCTACTTTCGATGTCCCGCTCGGAGCCGTTCATGTCACAAAACCTGCGCGCGCAGCTCACTGCCCAGTTGAAAGACCGCATCCTGATCCTGGATGGCGGCATGGGCACCATGATTCAGCGCTGCCAGTTCACCGAGGAGGAATATCGGGGCAGCCAGTATGCCCATTGGCACAGCGACCTGAAGGGCAACAACGACCTGCTCTGCATCACCCAGCCGGAGCGCATCAAGGCGCTGCACAAGGGGTATCTGGATGCCGGTGCCGACATCATCGAGACCAACTCCTTCAATGCCACCTCCATCGCCATGGCCGACTACGATATGCAGGACCTGGCGCGGGAGATCAATGTGGCTGCCGCCCGGGTGGCCCGGGAAGCAGCTGACGAGGCATCAACCCCGGACAAGCCCCGCTATGTGGCCGGGGTTCTTGGCCCTACCAACCGTACGGCCAGCATCAGCCCGGATGTGAATGATCCCGGCTACCGCAACACCAATTTCGACACGCTGGTGGAGGCCTATCTGGAGGCTCTGGATGGCTTGGTGGAAGGCGGCATCGACCTGATCCTGGTCGAAACCATTTTCGACACCCTGAATGCCAAGGCGGCCGTTTTTGCGGTGGACCAGTATTGCTATGAGAACAACCTGGATCTGCCGGTGATGATCTCCGGCACCATCACCGACGCTTCCGGCCGCACCCTCACCGGCCAGACCACCGAGGCCTTCTATAACTCTCTGCGCCACGCCCGTCCCATCAGCTTTGGCCTGAACTGCGCACTGGGTCCCATGGAGTTGCGCCCCTATATCGAAGAACTGTCGCGCATTTCCGAGACCTTTGTGTCCGCCCACCCCAATGCCGGGCTGCCCAATGAAATGGGTGAGTACGACCTGGATGCGGCCACCATGGCCAAAGAGATCAAGGGCTGGGCCGAGAAAGGCTTCCTCAACATCATCGGTGGTTGCTGCGGCACCACCCCGGAACACATTGCCGCTATGGCCGAGGCCGTGGAGGGACTCGCGCCACGCAAATTACCGGAAATCGAGGTGGCCTGCCGCCTGTCCGGCCTGGAGCCCTGCACCATCAGCAAGGATTCGCTGTTCGTGAACGTGGGCGAGCGCACCAATGTGACCGGCTCCAAGCGCTTCCTGCGATTGATCAAGGAAGAAGACTACGACACCGCTCTGGACGTGGCCCGCGACCAGGTGGAAAACGGCGCCCAGATCATCGACATCAACATGGACGAGGGGATGCTGGAGTCCGCCGAGTGCATGGTGAAGTTCCTCAATTTGGTGGCCTCTGAGCCGGAGATCGCCAAGGTGCCGATCATGATCGACTCCTCCAAGTGGGAGGTGATCGAGGCCGGCCTCAAGTGCATCCAGGGCAAGGGGGTGGTGAACTCCATCTCCCTGAAGGAAGGTGAAGAACCCTTCCTGCACCAGGCCCGGCTGCTGCGCCGCTACGGCGCCGCTGTGATCGTGATGGCCTTTGACGAGGAAGGTCAGGCGGAAACCCGTCAGCAGAAGGTGGACATCTGCACCCGTGCCTACAAGCTGCTCACCGAGGAAGTGGGCTTTCCGCCGGAAGATATCATCTTCGACCCCAACATCTTCGCCATCGCCACCGGCATCGAAGAGCACAACAACTACGCCGTGGATTTCATCGAGGCGGTGGGCGAAATCAAGCGCACCCTGCCCCACGCCATGATTTCCGGCGGTGTGTCCAACGTGAGCTTCTCGTTCCGGGGCAACAACCCGGTGCGTGAAGCCATCCACGCGGTGTTCCTGTACCACGCCATCAAAAACGGCATGGACATGGGCATCGTCAACCCCAGCCAGCTTGCCATCTACGCGGACATCCCGGATGAACTGCGTGATGCGGTGGAGGACGTAGTCCTTAACCGCCGTGATGACGGCACCGAAGTGCTGCTGGATCTGGCGGAGAAATACCGCGGTGACGGCAAGGAAAAGGCCAAAAAAGAGGACTTGGCCTGGCGGGAATGGCCGGTGGAGCAACGTCTGGAGCACGCCTTGGTGAAAGGGGTGGCGGACTATGTGGAAGAGGATACCGAACTGGCCCGCCAGAATGCCGAGCGTCCGCTGCATGTCATTGAAGGCCCGCTCATGGATGGCATGAATGTGGTCGGTGACCTGTTCGGCGAGGGCAAGATGTTCCTGCCCCAGGTGGTGAAATCCGCCCGGGTGATGAAAAAGGCCGTGGCCTACTTGCTGCCCTTCATGGAGAAGGAGAAGGAAGAGCTGGGCACCCAGGATGAGTCCAACGGCAAGATCCTCATGGCCACGGTGAAGGGCGATGTCCACGACATCGGCAAGAACATTGTCGGCGTGGTGCTGCAATGTAACGGCTACGATGTGGTGGACCTGGGTGTGATGGTGCCCTGCGAGAAGATTCTGGAAACCGCCAAGGCCGAAAAGGTGGATATCATCGGCCTGTCAGGCCTGATTACGCCATCCCTGGATGAAATGGTCCATGTGGCCAGCGAAATGCAGCGCCTGGAAATGGACCTGCCACTGATGATTGGTGGCGCCACCACCAGCCGCATCCACACCGCCGTGAAAATCGATCCGGCCTATGAACATGCCGTGGTCCACGTGGCGGATGCGTCCCGGGCCGTGGGCGTGGCCTCCAAGCTGCTTTCCCAAACCGCCAAGGCGGATTATGTGGCGGAACTGAAGGAAACCTACGAAGGGCTGCGGGTACGGCGTAAGCAACAGCAGGTGGACCGCAGCCTGGTTTCCATTGAACAGGCCCGCGAGCACCGCTTCCAGCCGGACTGGTCCGGTTACACCCCGCCCGAGCCGAAAGTGAAAGGGCTCAAGGTCTTTGAGGACTATCCCCTGGAAGACCTGGTCCAGCGCATCGACTGGACACCCTTCTTCCGTTCCTGGGAGCTGGCGGGCAAGTTCCCCAACATTCTGGAAGACGAAGTGGTCGGTAAAGAAGCGACCAAGCTCTACCGGGATGCCCAGGTCATGCTTGAGAAAATACTTGAAGAAAAATGGCTAAGCGCCCGTGCTGTCATTGGTTTTTGGCCTGCCAACTCGGTAATGGATGATATTGAGTTGTACCGAAACCCCGGTGACAAGGAGGCCTTCATGACACTCCATCACCTGCGCCAGCAGCTCGATCGCAGCAAGAATGATAAACCGGACTTCTGTCTCAGCGACTTTATCGCCCCCAAGGAGACCGGCCTCACAGACTGGCTGGGCGGCTTCGCCGTCACCGCCGGCATCGGCATCGACGAGCATGTGGCCCGCTTCGAAGCCGATCACGACGACTACTCCGCCATCATGCTCAAGGCCCTGGCCGACCGACTGGCGGAAGCCTTTGCCGAGCGCATGCACGAAAAGGTGCGCAAGGAGTACTGGGGCTACGCCAGCGACGAGGCGCTCAGCAACCAGGACATGATCAGCGAGAAATACCAGGGCATCCGCCCTGCCCCCGGCTACCCGGCCTGCCCGGATCACACCGAGAAAGCCCTGCTGTGGGAGCTACTCGAGCCGGAGAAAAATGCCGGAATGACCCTGACAGAAAGCTACGCCATGCTGCCTGCGGCAGCGGTCTCGGGCTGGTACTTCGCCCACCCGGAAGCCAAGTACTTCGGCACCGGCAAGCTGGCCAAAGATCAAATGGATGACTATGCCGCACGCAAGGGAATGACCCGCAAGGAAATCGAGCGCATGGTGCCGCATCTGCTGGGCTATATTGAAGAGCAATGAATAGTTAATAATTAATAGCGTCGCGATTCAGGTTTTGATTTTCCTGAGACTCAGAGGCCGCGCCCTGGCCAAGGCGCGGCCTCTTGCGTTCAGGGAAAAACAGCAGCGTTGCACGCGCAACTATTAATTAACTCTTAATTAACCGGTCTCTTCTTCCGGCGGCAACTCAAACCGCGCTTCCCACTCCGAGGCATCAATGGCTTCCCGGTAACCATGCCAGGTGGCATAACCCAGCACCGGCAGCAGCACGGCCAGCCCCAGATAGGCTGTCAGCAAACCGGCCAGTAAACACACCCCGATCAGGGTGGCCCACACAAACAGCGCCAGCTTGTTGCGCAATACGGCATTAATGCTAGTGATGACGCCGGTCACCATGTCTGTCCTGCGATCCATGATCATGGGCAGAGAGAACGCGCTGGCGGTAAAGATAATGGCGCAGAACACCGCCCCCACACTACTTCCCACCCCAAAGAACAGCGCTATGTCCTGCCAGTGCCATTCGTTGACCGGGTAGAAGATATAAATCAGGTTGGCTGCCCGGGCCCAGATCAGGAAAACCACGATCATGATCACCGTATAGGTGAGCGCATCCCCGATACAGTGCCGTGCCTGGTGCAGGCTTTCGGCCAGCCCCGGCTTGCGGTTCTGCTGGATCTGAATACTGATGCCGTAGAGGTTTAGGGCCAGAATCGGCCCCAGAAAGACAAAACCGGAAATCAGGCCCAGATAGAGCCCTATGTTGCCAAACCACCAGGTCACGGCGGTGATGAGGTAACTCACTCCTACCATGATGACCCCGTAAGTCAGACTGGGGCCCGGGGCCGCTCGAAAGTCCTGCCAGCCCTTGCGCAACCAGCGCAGCGGCGCTGATGGCGGGATTGCGCGGCAAGGCGCCACGAACGGCCGGGTATCCTCTTCCTGCGAATGCTTGTCCTTGTCCATGGGTTCGCCTGATCGTCGCCACACCAGCTCTGAAACCCCAGCCAGCTCCGCACTGCCGGGGCGGGCCTTCAATCGTCGGTGATCAGCGTGGTCACATCAAGCCTGCCACCAGAGGCATCCAGATGACCGATCAGGTCATCCTGCAAACTGTGCATGATATCACTGGCCGACCAGATGGCCGGGATGCCGTGGGCCACCGCCAGACTGGCCGCGGCATTGAGCGGATCCTTTTCGGCAATCACCAGGCCTCCGGCCTGCACAAGCCAGGGCAGCCAGGCCGGGTCCACCTGATCCACCACGACAATGTCTCCGGGGCGGATTCGGTTCAGGCTCCAGGCACTGCATACCCGCCGTACCGGCCCCTGGGCCTGGCCAGCGGTCAGCGGCAGGCCACGCAGCAACGGGCTGATTCGCTGCCCACCACCGAAGCCGTACCCCACCTGGTCCATCTTCCAGTCCGGTGCACCTTGCAGACCATCGTCCAGATAGCGCAGTTTGCGCTCGCCGATCACCTCATGACTGGCACTGGCAGGCAGTTGCTGCCCCATCCACAGTTGCCAAAGTTCGTCGAAATACAGGAAGTAGATGTCGTCGGGATGCTGCAACAGTTTCTGCTCCACAGCGATCGCGCCCATGGCACGCAGCAGCTCCCTCAACCGGTTTCCCAGGGCAAAGCGTACCCCTCGGGCTCGGCGAGCCAGCAACAGCCATTTGTCATCATTGCCCTGGGGCGTCGCGAACTGCGGTTCCTCGCCGCCTTGCGGTGATGACTGGGGAGGATTGAGGTTGTCAGCCTGGGCAGGCCCCTCATGCAGCGGTGCATGGACCGGGTCGGCGCCGGGGCGCAGACCGGTATCCCGCAAGGCCTCCCCCTGCCCTTTTGCCAACTGCTCGATGGCCCGGGATTCGCTGGGGGTCAGCAGCAGAGACAGCGGGAGCGGGCGGTGATAGCTGCAGGCAAGATCCGGCAGGGTCAGGTAACCCACCTCACCTTCCACGCGGCTGAGCTTTTCCCCCATGGCATCGAGCTGCATGAAAGCCCGCCACAGGGCCTCCTGGGTGGCGGGCGGTTGGCGCCAGTCCTTGAGGGCCTTGCTCAGCCATGCAAGGCTGAGCTGGTGCCGGAACAGTCTGGCCGATTCGCGAAATGGCCGCGAAGCAGGCCGGCACGGTGGCTCCACCGGCTGCCAGGCTGGCGGGATCAGCCGTACCGCGCCCTTGTGTGTTGCCTGCAACTCCCGGAAAAAAGCACAGTTGGTATAAATGTGGCTGTGCTGCCGCCGGTATGGCTCCACCCGGTTGAGTCGTTCCCAACCGTGACGCACCACCAGGGGCTCCCAGAATGCCGCTTTCAGCCAGCGTCCGGCCAGGGTATACCACAGTGGCGTTTCCACCTGAGAAAAAATCGCCACGCCTGCCCGGCGGGTCCAGGCTTCCCGGGGAGTTGGCAACGAGCCCACCGGCAAGGTCTGCAGCAGCCACAGCCGGTCACCATCAAAGACCCATTCCCCCGCTTGAGGGCGATCGAAATTGCGTTTGAGCAGCTCATGGAGGTGGCGTAGCTGGGTTTCGCTGACCTGGTCACTCAGCGCCAGCTCGCTGTCAGAGGCATGGACCAGTCTGCCTTCGTCATCGAAGATCAGCCGCTGGCGTTCGCTGCTGCCATCCAGCACGCCCTCCACCACCATATGCGGTAAATCCTGACGCAAAGGATGACGAGTAAACAGCACGCCGGCGGCCTGCTGCCGAGGCAGCGCCTGGATAATGACGTGGTCGGGGCCCTGATCACGCTGGAAAATGCTGCGCAGGGCCGCCGCCAAGGATTCATCGGAATCCAGATTGACCAGGCTCTCGCGGCAGGAATCCGGATTCATGGGGCCCTGCTGGAGGACCCAGTAACGTTCACAGGTGAACATGCGGGGCAGCGCCCGTAGCTGTTGCGCCAGGGAATCCGCAGAACTTTCCATAACCACCTGACGATCCACTCGCCAGCTTGGCGGCACGGGTAACCCCATGGCGGCCCAGCGCTGCAGGTTCTCGCTGCCCTGCGCATCCGCAGTCAGTACTTCTATGCTCATGACCTGATTCTTATTTGGTGAACGATCCCGACAGCCACAGCCCCAGCCGGTAGATGGCCGGAGTCAGCAGCAGTGCCCCCAAAGCAATGACCGCCGCGATACCTCCAAAAAGTACCGGTGCTTTCATCAGCGTACTCATCAGGGAGTCCTGCCAGTAGAAAAACCAGGGGTGATCGGCAGGAAACAGCCAGTGATGGAACTGGTAAAACACCTGGGTCGGCCCAGCGATAAGCAACCACGCTAGCACAGCCCCCATAGTGATAACAGTGATCGCCAGTCGCCATTTCATGGGTGGTAGTCCAAGGCGGATACACAGCCAGGCGAGAGGCAGCCAGAGCACGGCCAGCACCAGTAACAGCCAGCGGCCAGCGTCGATCAGATTGGCCACATCCTGCAGATGAATCACCTCGGCACGGTGCAGCAATGGCCGTGTCGGTTTGCCTGGCGGGGTGTAGGTAATTTGCTCCAAACCCTCGCCATGCTGGTGAACCGCATCGCGTATTTGCTCAAATGCCCGCCAGTGCTGATCAGCGGGCAATTGCTCAAAACCGGATTTATAGCGATTCTGGGGGCCATATTCATCAATGTGCTGAGCGATATCCAGCTGCTTGTACCAGAAGGGATAGCCATAATTGAACTGGCTGTACAAGCCCCAGCTGATCAGCACGGCGAGCAGTATGGCCGTGACAGCATAGAAGAACCACACTAAAGTGGCCGCTGCCGGCTTATTATTGGCTGTTATTTTCATAGCATCCCCAAATGTATAAACAGAATAATAAACAGAGGACGTAGCGCCATGCGACCGCTCTTCATGCCAATCGCCCTTCTGCTAGGGCTGGCTTGCCTTTCCGCCTGTACCACCACCCACTTGCCGACCACCGACGCCCGGCTGACCACCCAGCCGCTGGAGCAGGATTACTACCAGGTCCGCATTCCCACCCGTGACGGCAAGAAACTCGCCGCCACGGTCTACCAGCCGGAACTGCAAAGCGGCCAGAGCGCACCACTGATCATTGCCACTCACGGCTTTGGTGGCTTCCGAGCCAAGCGTCCCCTGTCCATTTACGGCAAGGCCATGCTTACCGGCCAAGCCGCCGTCGCTGCCTGGAAAGCCGGCTACTGGGTCGTTTTCTATGACCAACGCGGCTGGGGCCAGTCTGACGGCCGGGTCCACATGATGGACCCGGAGTATGAAGTCGCCGACCTCAGCCAGGTTATCGACTGGTCCCTGTCCCATCTACCCGGTATCCAGCGCCTGCCCGATGGCGATCCCGCCATCGGCATGATCGGCGAGTCCTACGGCGCTGGCGTGCAAACGCTGGCGGCCTTTAGCGAGCCCCGCCTGAAAGCGCTGGTGCCACTGACAGGCTGGTATGACATGAACAGCCTGGCACCTAACGGCGAATTCCGCACCGCCTGGGGAGCCGTCCTGTTTGGTGCCGGCGGCATCAGCAGCGGCTTTGATATTGGCGAAATGTTTGTCGCCCCCTGGAACAGCGCCTTTGATGGCACCGTCAGTCGCGACATGCAGGACATGATGTACGCACGCAGCCCGGCCAGCTTCTGCGACCAGGGCCTGTCGCCCCATGCCGACGCCCTGTTCATCCAGGGTTTCAGCGACACCATCTTCCCTTTCCAGGAAGCGGAGAAGAACTATGACTGCTGGCAGGAGCGCGGTCGCGATGCGCGCCTGTTGGGCATCCAGGGCGGGCACGTGATGCCCTGGCCCATCCAGAAATGGCGTGGCTGGCTGCCTTTCTACCAGACTGACGAGATGGTCCACTGTGGCGATTACAGTGAGAGCACCGTCGACACCATCCTTTACTGGTGGGACGAAAAACTGCGCGGCGAAGAGGCCCGGGTGCCACAGTACTGCGTCAATGTCACCGAAGAGCGGGGGCTGGCTCTTTCCGAGGGGCTGCCGCCGGCGGATCGCTTCCAGCTTCCCAAGAGCAAGGTCACCATTCCCCTTGCCGGCGCTTTCGAGTGGTTGATGGTGCCCTTCGATGTGGGCAGCGATTTGTTCCGGGCCATGTGGCCGGGGGCCGACCTGCGAGACCTCAAGCCCAATGGTGGTTTTGGACGGCCCAAGTTCGTGCCGCTCTACGTGGCCCGCGGGGATGATGAAGTGCTGCTGGGCAAACCCCGCGTTGACCTGCATCTGGCCGGTACCTCCGGCGGCGACAGCATGCCGGTCTTTGTCGGCCTGGGTGTACAGCACGCTAACCGTCGCCGGGTGCATGTGGCCAGTGAGCAGCTCACCCCGCTACCGGAAAAAGGCATTCACCAGCTTGAGCTGCCCGCTGTCACCCAGCCCCTGGAACCGGGGGATCGTGTAGGTCTGGTGATTTACGGATTTACGACCCAGTTCCCACTGAACTCCGCCTTCCTGGCCCGCAACGCCACGATCAAGGGCGATATCTGGCTGCCCCTGACCCGGGAAGAAGCTATCTCACTGGCCCCGGAACGCCCCTTCTAGCCCGCCCTCGTTCTATTGCGGGTGGTTAACCACCCGCCCATTCAAAGCCACCTTTCGAACAGCGAAATTCTCTATGATTTCGTCCTGGAGACGGCTCCCGCCAAGCCTATTCGACGTGGACCTCTACCGGGGCCGAGCGCTGCCGGGCAAACTCACCGGCATCCACATCATGCAAGCCGTCATCGAAGTAGAGGCTGACGGTAAAACGCAACTCTTCCGGCCTCGGCCAGCCTTTCAGGGAATAACCCAGATTGGGCAATTGTCCGGAAAACTGTTCTGGCTCCACATTCAGCGTGGCATCATCCTGGTAGATCAGGGCCAGCGGTGTCGATTGCAGCTCGTCAGGAACCGTCAGCGCCGTTAGCAGGGAAAACTGTTTGCCGCTGTCGAACAGAATCCAGTTGGCGTCCATGCTCAATGGCTGGCGGGCGAATTCCTCGTCATCCGGCTGGCCGTCCACAGTGACCGGACGATCGGAAAAGGCATCCGTATAAATTTGCGCGCCCATCTGGTTGTTTCCATCAATGGTCACGGAGACCTCGGGCTCTTTCAGGGTTGCCCGATACAGATCGGGAATCCGGGCATAGGTATGGGCTTCGTAGTGAGCGGCATAGCGCATCGCCTGTACCTGGATGGTCATTACCGGAATGCCGGCCAGTACCACCTTGGTGCGAAGATGCATCACCGAGCGTATGGGGCCGACGGTATGCCCCACCTGCCTGGGGCGCAGGTTATGGTTATCCAGGGTCATGCGGGTAAAGCGGGACAGCACGCCGGCACTCATGCGCATTTTCAGGGTGTCGATAATGGAGCCCTGCCCCTGATAACCCCGGTAGCCAAGGTAGCGCCAGTTGAGCTCGTTGTCCGGGTCCACGTCCAGTTCATACAGGGCGGTGCGTGTGCTGCCGGTTTCAATATCGTGGGCGACAAAGTAGTTGTCGCTGCGCTCGTCATTGCCCTCCACCAGGTAAAGGTGACAATCGTCGGCGACGACAATATCTGCCAGGACTCTGCCGGAAGACGGCTCGAGGCTGTCCGGGGCGGCGGGGCCGGCATCCGTGAGCATGGCCAGCAACTGGTCCTGTGCGTCAAACCGGCCAGGGGTGCCGTCCAGGGAAAAGCCGGAATCCTCGAACCAGACCATGCCATGGCTATCCAGCTCATCAAACTGGAATGCCAGGGGCACAAACCGGCCCTGCTCGACCCGCATCAGCGATAACGATGACAGCGGCTTGTCCACTGCCATGGGCAATTCACTGGCGGAGACTTTTACCACCCGACCCTGATCAAACGGGCCAAAACGGCACTGGGCGGCAAGGTTGGCGGCAGCCATGACAAGGCCGAGCGCCAACAGAAGGCGTGGCGTCATATTATTGCTGCAAAGTGGCTCTGACAGTCGCGGTACCGGATTTGTCTCCGGGTGTCATTTCCAGTGTGGTGATTTGCACCCCTTTCTCCTGAAGCGACTGCAGCCATATCACCGTTTGCGAAGCCGGCTGGTTCTCCATCTGGATGCGCACCGCACGGTTTCCGTCCGGAGAGAACCCCTTGAGCGTCAGACCGTAGCTGTCCGCGCTGCGGCTCACTTCACTGACCCAGTTGCGCGAGAGCTGCGTCCCGTTGCTGGATGCACTGGCGGCACGAACCGCTGCACTGTTCGATTCGATCCATCGCAGGGTCTGCATGTTGGCGACATAGCGACGCTGAGCCTGTTCGCGGCTGTTCACGGTCGGCGCCCACACCAGCCAGTACAACAGAACCAGCGCGACGACGACCGCGAGCACCTTGAGAACCTGTTGTTCACGGGGTTCGCGACTGTCGTACCAGTTTTCCAGTTGGCTCCAGCGCTGCCGGGCAAGCTGTTTCAGTTCTGCCGATGTCATCCGGGTTGCTCCACCTTGATTCGCGCACTGACTCCCTGAGCCCCATTGCGGTAGTTGGCAATCGACGCCCGGGCGCCCTGTTTCTTGATGGCATTCTGCAAGGCTTCGAGCTGGGCATAATCCTTGGCGCCCACGTCCAGCAGCAAGGTGTTCTGGCGCTGATCATACTGCAGGCGTTTGGGCTCGACCTTGACCTGCTTGAGCACCTCTGCCACCGGAACAAGCAGCGGGAAGAAGGCACTGCCTCCGCCTTCGCCGCCACCTAGCCGGGCCAGGCGCCCCTGAAACTGGCGTTTGAGTGCCGAGGTGGCCTTGTCCCCCGGGAACAGGGATTCGTAGGTCTGCTGGGCCTGGGCAAAGGCCGCATCGGCGGCTTTCTGGTAGCGCCACTGCTGCACCCAGATCGCCACCAAAGACAGGACCAGCACCGAGGCGGCCAGCATCAGCACCGGCCGCCAGGGACCCAGTATGGCGGCCTGACTGCGCTGCTGCCGTGGCGCGTACTCGCCAGTGAGCAGCTCCAGCCCCTGGCCACCGCGCAAGGCGGAAAACAGGCTGTCTGCATCGGGCAGTTCGGTTGCCGCATCCAAGTCATCACCGAACAGGGGGACAATGGCATCACGCTGCTGCGCATCGGCAACCAGCGCCCGTTCCCGGTCAGCCACCAAAAGCCACTGGTCATCGCCCAGGTCAGCAATCAGCGGGCTGAATGACTGCAATCGCTCCGCATCCACCTGTACTGATGTCATCTGTACATCATGCTGTTCGGCCTGCTCCCTGAGCAGAGTCAGCAGCTCACGAGCCACCGCCGTCACCTGGTAGTCGTCACCCTCCCCCTTGCGGGAAACGAACCAGAGATCTTCCGGGTTATCCAGCAATTGCTCTTCCAGCAGGTAGGGCAACACCCGCTGCAAGTGCTTGGCCTGTTTTCGGCTCAGCGATACCCGGGTCAGTTGGGCGCTGGCCACGCTGACGACCACATTGACCGGCCCACTCGCCGAGGCGAAAGCCTGCTCCAGAGGCACGGCCTGCACCGGCTCTCCCGGTCGAGACTGGTAGAGCACGGTACTTTGCGGTTGCCAGGGGGCATCCGGGGCACCACTGAGATAGATCAAGGAGGCATCTGCCACGCGTTATTATCCTTTACTCATTATTCTTTGCGGGACCGGCAACACAACTGCGCTGTCTATGGCCGCTCACTGCACATTGTAAAAGGGATTGCAGGCTGGTTCGAGCGGCGTCAGCAGCGGACTGACCTGCCGACTGAACACCGACGTAGTCTGCCCTTGCCCGCTACCCCGACGCAAACGGCTGACCAGCCGGCTGAGCTGACCATCCACTTCCACATCTACCATTACCTGAAAATACTCACTGCTGACACCCAATAGACTGGCAAGATCGCTCTTCTGGTTGGCCTTTAGGCCATTGAAGGCGGCATTCTGCATCAGCGTGCTGATCTCGGTGATGGGTTCTTCCTTGCGAGCCTCCAGAATCGCCTGGACTGCGGCCGTACCGGCCAGGCTGCCCACCACCGCGTCCAGTACCTGGGGCGGCGCGGTATTCACGTTTAGCGTCGTCCCCAGCGGCAAGGCGGTGAACAGCCCCCACACTTCGCTGTTTTCCGGCTGGTCGGTAACCTGAAAGCCCAGCAGTGCCCGTAATTCGGATTCGTGGGCTGCCGGCATGTTGGGGGTGCGCCGGGAACGGTATTCCGGGTCTTCCGCCCCTTCCACACCATCGACAATGTTGTTGCTGTCCAGCCAGTCCGCCATCTCGTTTGCGAGACGCGAAGCATTGGTCTGATCCGGGAACGTTGCATCAATCAGGCGGGTTAACTGGTCAATACGCTGTGGGTCGCGAACAAACTGGTCATTCTGTGCTGTTACCAACCAGTTCAGGTTGAAGCGCCCCTGCAGATCCTGAACGCTGGCGCTGAGCATGGCATCTTCGTAGGGGGACGGTGGCAGTTGAACAGCCCACTGCTCCTCAATGCAGTCATCCACCAGTGCGTTGTTGTTCTGGTCATCCTGAAGATCGTCAATCAGCCCCTGCTGGGCCACCACTTCTGCCGCCATGGCGTACTGGTAACGCTTGTCCCATTGCAGCAGGTTGTCGGCCCGGGTCAGGAAACGGTCCTGCCGGAACATGATCTCCAGCATCAGGGTGGAAAGGATGGCAAACAGCATCAACACAATGATCAGCGCCATCCCCTGCTGCCGCCACTTCATACCCATGGGTTCACCACCGTGCGGTAGAAGCGATGCAGGATATCGCCGTTTTCCAGCTCGATTTCAATTTCAATGCTTTTCGGCAGACGCTGCTGCCACACCGGCATCGATGCCATGGAGACGTCCGGCCAGAGTTCCAGCCATTGCCACTCCCCCTGGGGTGACAGATCCAGATAACGCACCGTGAAGCGCGCCACGTCTTCCAGCAGAACATCTTCCTGGTATTCGGTGGCCACATTGGTATCGAGTACCGGCCAATAGCGACGGTAAAGCCTGCCCTCTTCCAGGGTGTAGATCACCCGCTGCATTTCACTGCGCTGGCGCAGGCCGAAGGGGTTGGACCAGCCAAGACGGGTAAATTCCACATAGTTGTCGCGGCCGAGAATGGCCGGCTGAGGATCCCCGTAGGGGTCACGCACCGGGCGGCTGATCAGTTGCTCGAAGTCCAGGGTCAGGAAGGTAACCGCCCGCTGGGTGCGCTCCATGGTGGCCGCGCTGTCGGTTAGCTGTTCGCGCCCCTGCAAGGCACTGCCAAGAAAGCTGGCCACCCACACATAGATAAAGGCGAAGATGGCAATGGTGATGACCATTTCCAACAGGGTAAAGCCGAGCAGGGAACGACGCTGTTTCATTGTTCCGCCGGTTTCCCTATCAGGCTGGCCAGATGGTAGGCCATGCCGCCCTTTTCGTCGGCCTGCATCAGACCCACATTGATATCCACACGGCGGGTATCGGGATACGGCCCTTCTGATACCTGGGTTTCAATCCACCAGTCGCGGCCATTGCGGGTGACTTCACTGTCGGAGGTGCCGGTGGAAGGCCACTGTTGATAGACCTGCATTTCCACCAGCTTGTCGGACGCCACCAGAAAGCCCAGATGGGTTTCATTGATATTGCTGTAGGCTCGAGCAGTTGCCCCCATGGTCTGCCCCAGGGTGACCATGACGCCCGCCAGGATCATGACCGCGACCAGCACTTCGATGAGGGTAAAGCCGTGCTGCCTGTTCATGACTCTTCCTTGTCGTACCAGTCCAGATCCTGCTCTTCTGAGTCATCCTCTTCCCGGTCCGGATCGGTGAGCCGGCCCAGCGCGGTTACCTGAAGGCGACGTTCCTGATCCAGATCATCCAGGGAGCGAACGCTCAGGGTAACCGGGGACACTTCACCACTGGGGAAGAAGAACATCTGCGGAAAAGGTTTCTCTTCTTCCTCGTCGGCGGTTTCCCGGTCTTGCTGTTGTTCGTCATTCTCCAGCAGGTCGTCCGAGCCGGCCATGACATCGTCTTCGACCAGCACCTTGGCCACATCTTCCAGTGTTGCCTGCTCCTGCCCTTCCGCCTCGTCCAGCTCATCAATCTGCCAGACCAGCTCCAGGGAAGCCGGCATGGAGTATGGTTTCAGCGAGGTGTCGTCCACTGGCAGGAATTCGCCTTCCACCCGGTCATAGGCCAGTGGTGTCCAGCCATTGTGCTCCAGGCGCAACGCCATGAGCTGGCCAGAGAACAGGCTGCGTTCGTT
>JAKSCQ010000294.1 GCA_022360555.1 Pseudomonadales bacterium | reverse complement strand
GGCCCGCACCTTTCAGTGCGAGCCTTTTCCTTTTTCGTATGGCGGAGGGGGTGGGATTTGAACCCACGGACGGTCTCCCGTCGCCGGTTTTCAAGACCGGTGCATTCGGCCACTCTGCCACCCCTCCGAACTGGCCAGCAATAATACATGAGCAAGGTTGCCAGTCAACGACCCGAAACGAAACCCCGGACCAACTGGTTGAAAGTTGTCCAGCCGCGCTTTGTCAGGGCTGGTAGCGGCTGAAAATACGGTTTTTTGCCTGTTGATACATGGCTTCGCTGATACAACCAGCCATCATCAAACGACGGTGCTCGGCCACCTCCGCCGCCAAGTCCGCCTTGCCGCCTGGCAGGTTCTGGCGCGCCTTCTGACAACGGCTGGCAATGCGCTTGAGCACTTTTTCCAGCCGCTCCCGGTCCCGGCGCCGGTGATACAGCTCGAACAACACGATGCGCCCATGCTCGCTGAAGAAAACCCAGCGGTCCCGGCTCGCCATCACCGCGCAGGCTGTTGCCACCACTCCCACCCCGAAGCAACCCGCTGCCACCCAGCCTTGCTGCAGCAGGCTCGCCGCCAGACCAGCCAGCAGCGCCAGAGCCGCCATCCCCACCGGCAGCCAGGCAATCTGACGCAGCCTCCTGGGCCTCGGAGAGACAAAAGCCAGGTTCAACTCGCGGCTTTGCTGGCGACCGCCCCGGACTTCCCGCCATTCCAGATAGCGGCCATTGAACAGAATCAGGCTCAGGGAGGCACGGCCCAGCCCGCCAGGCTGGGTGAAGCTCCACTCCCGCTGGCGTTCGCGGGCGGGAGGCACCTGCAGCAGGTCGTCGTAGGTCCCGTAGCCGCCGGCCACCCCGCGCATCTGTATCTGCTCTTCTTTCGGTGCCAGTGACAGCGATGACATAGCTCCCCCAAGGTACTTTGATCATGTTTCTACGAATACGAAAATAGTATGAAATTTGCCATGGATTCCCTGCGATTTTGTTCACAATTGCAGTCAGATATCTGCCATGGGGCGAATTTACGGGTCACGCCTGAAAAAACAGTAGCTTAGCCGGGGGTAATTCCCTTGATTTTGCGCCGGTCGGCCTTATGATCAGGGAGACAATTCGCAAGGATGAGTACGACCTATGAATAACCAGACCAACCCCTACTCTGTTTCCCATCAGCACGGTGTCGCCGTCACTGGGGAGCGCGCAGCCCAGGTGCTGAAAAACACCTACATGCTGCTGGGGCTGTCCCTGGTTGTGGCCACCGGGGCATCCTGGTTTGCCATGGCTAGCAACATCGGCTTTATCAACGTCTGGCTGACCCTCGGCGTCTACTTCGGCCTATTGATCGCTACCAACGTGCTGCGCAATAGCGCCTGGGGCATTCTGGCGGTATTCGGTCTGACCGGCTGGCTCGGCTTTACCACCGGCCCGATCATTAACATGTATGCCCAGATTCCTGGCGGCATGGAAATCGTGACCATGGCACTGGGGGGTACCGCCGGTATCTTCGTCGCCATGTCCGCCATCGCCCTGGTTACCAAGAAGGACTTCAGTTTCCTGACCAACTTCATCATGGTCGGTATTCTGGTGGCTTTCGTGGCCAGCCTGGCCAATATCTTCTTCCAGATCCCGGCCCTGAGCCTGGCCGTGTCCGCAGCCTTCATGATGCTGTCGTCCCTGCTGATCATGTGGCAGACCAGCGCCATCATTCACGGCGGTGAAACCAACTACATCATGGCCACCGTCACCCTGTTCGTGTCGCTGTACAACCTGTTCATGTCCCTGCTGCATATCCTCACCGCCCTGGGCGGCGACGATTGATGCAGTTTGCCCTTTTGGTCAACGCGGCGGCGGATTCCGCCGCCGCGCTGACCGCCCTCCAGACCGCCAAATCCCTTCATCAGCACCCCGACCATCAACTTTACCGACTGTTTCTCTATCGTGATGCGGTGCATCTTGCCAACCGTTTTGCCTGGAGCGGCGACGGTGACCAGGCTGGCGCCTGCCAGCAGTGGCAGCAATGGGTTCGCGACAGCGGTATCGACGCCATCGTCTGCGTGGGCGCCGCCCAGCGCCGGGGGCTTGTGAACAATGAGGCGGTCAACAATCTCGCCGAGGGCTTTACCCTTGCCGGGCTCGGCCAGTGGGCCGATGCCCTGATCAACAGTGAGCGGGTGATCCAGATTGGCTAGTCATGCCCTCTACATCGCCACCGGCAGTGCCCCCTTTTCCGGCCAGTTCCAGGAAATGCTGGACATGCTGCTTACCGGCGCGGCCTTCGGCCAGCCCACCACCCTGTGGCTAACCCGTGACTGCCTCGCGCAACTGACACTGGCGCCCAGCGATAACCTGCCACAGCTACCGGATTTCGGCGTACGCTGCGTGACCGACGCCCCCGCCCCGCAGTCTCCCATGCCACTGGAAAGGCTGGCCCCCGATGCCCTGTTATCATTACGCAATGAATGCGATCAGATTCTGGTTTTCTGAATGTTGCACCTGCTAGGTTTTACGCCGGACAATGCCGCCCGGCTTGAACAATTCAATACCCTCTACCAGGACGGTGATGTGTGTGTGTTCACGGATGCTGGCCTGCTGCTTGCAGCGTCACTTCCGCTGAAAGGCGATGCCTACCTGCTGCAACATCCGCAACTGTCACTGCCGGACAGCACCCTGCCGGTGATCAAGCATGACCAGCTCATTGAACTGATCGCCGAACACGGCCCCTGCACCAGTTGGTATTGAGCGCAAGCTACGCGTGCAAGCGTGATGCACGTAAATGAGGTTCCCAATGACCGAACATGCTTTTGCCCCTTTTGTCCGTACCCTGGGGCGCGGCAAGCGTGCCCGCCGCAGTCTCACCCGCGAGGAAGCCCACGATGCCATGCAGGCGATCCTGGATGGCCAGGTGGAAGAGATCCAGCTTGGTGCCTTCCTGATGCTGCTGCGAGTCAAGGAGGAAACTCCCGAGGAACTGGCC
The DNA here is from genome assembly GCA_022360555.1 of Pseudomonadales bacterium. Lineage (GTDB taxonomy): Bacteria > Pseudomonadota > Gammaproteobacteria > Pseudomonadales > Alcanivoracaceae > Alcanivorax. The sequence continues at coordinate 35,007 of JAKSCQ010000294.1, read as the reverse complement.
GGCTTTCTTGATGCCTGCCGACCGGCCTGTTATCAGGCGCTCCAGGCGCTACCCGCCGTGGACCTGGACTGGCCCAGCTACGCGGGCAAGAAGAAACACCACCCCTGGTACCTGCTGGCCACCCTGCTGCTGGCCTCCCACGGGGTACGCATTCTGCTGCATGGCGGCCCGGCGCACACCCCGAACCGGGTCTACAGCGATCAGTTGCTGCCGCAACTGGGTCTGCCTGTTGCCAACAATCCCGAAGACGCCGCGGCCCACCTGGACCAGCACGGGCTGGCCTACCTGCCCCTGGAAAGTTTCTGCGCTCCGCTCTCCCGTCTGCTGACACTGCGCTATTTCCTGGGCCTGCGCTCCCCCATCAACACCCTGGCCCGCAGCCTCAACCCGGCCAGGGCGCCGCTGTCCATGCAGAGCGTCTTCCACCCCGCCTATATCGAACTGCACCAGGGCGCCGCCGACCTGGCCGGCGACCGCGACCTGCTGCTGTTCAAGGGGGAAGGCGGCGAACTGGAAATCCGCCCGGACGCGCGCACCCAAATCTTCGGCATCCGCCACGGAGAGCACCTGGAAAGCGCGGTGCTGGATAACGTTATGGCCAGGCAGACTCCCCCCGGAACCCCCAGCGCGGAAACCCTCAAACAGGTCTGGCGCGGCGAGTTACAGGATGAATACGGGGAGAATGCCGTGATACAGACCGTCGCCGTGGCACTGTGGGGACTGGACCGGGCGGCGTCGCTGGAGGAAGCGCGGGAGCTGGCCCGTGAGTTGTGGCAGAACAGGAGCAAGCAGGTCTTGTAAGGCAATTAACAGTTAATAATGAATAATTAATAACGACGCGAGAGACACTTTCTTTTTTCAAAGCAAAAAGCCGCGACCATGCGCATGGTCGCGGCTTCTTTGTCTGAAGAACCATACGCGGAGATCCGCGTATAACTATTAACTATTCATTATTAACTATTAATTGCTTTTCCTGAACCACCCAAACCTGGGGTGCAAACTCACCACGCTGCCGACAATAATCAGCGTTGGCGCATGCACTTCCCGCCCTTCAATGTCATCCGGCAGGTTCTCCAGTGTCCCGGTGATGACTTCCTGAAGGTCCGTGGTGCCACGGGATACCAGGGCGATGGGGGTGTCGGCGGCGCGGCCGTGCTCCATCAGTTTCTGGCAGATCTGGCGCAGTCCCACCAAGCCCATGTAGAAAACCACCGTCTCGGTTTCACTGACCAGGTGCTGCCAGTCCAGGTCCACGGAGCCGTCCTTGCGGTGGCCGGTGACGAAACGCACGGATTGCGCATGATCACGGTGCGTCAGCGGAATACCGCCATAGGCCGCGCAGCCACTGGCGGCGGTAATGCCGGGCACCACCTGGAAATCGATGCCTTCCTGCACGATCAAATCAATTTCCTCGCCACCACGCCCAAAAATAAAGGGGTCACCCCCCTTAAGGCGGCACACCTTCTTACCCTGACGGGCATAGTGCACCAGCAGTTCATTGATGTTGTCCTGGGGCAACGCATGCTTGTCGCGAGCCTTGCCCACGTAAACCAGCTCGGCATCACGGCGTGCCAGGTCGACAATGCCCTTGCCCACCAGGCGATCGTAAAGCACCACGTCGGCTTTCTGGAGCAAACGCAACGCCCGAAATGTCAGCAAATCCGGGTCTCCGGGGCCGGCACCGACAAGATAGACTTCACCCCGACTGAGGCGATCGGTATCAGCTTCCTCAATGGCCTGAGCCAATATGGCTTCTGCCTCGGATTCCTTGCCGGCCAGTACCTTTTCCACCACCGGCCCTTCCAGGGCCTTTTCCCAGAACAGTCGGCGGGCGCCAATGTTGCCAAGCTTGTCCTTGAGCGGCTGGCGGAATTTCGCCATCAGGTCCGCCAGACGTCCCCAGCGGGCCGGCAGACTGGATTCGATCTGGCTGCGCAGCTTGCGCGCCAGCACCGGCGAGGCGCCGGACGAGCTGATACTGATCAGGATCGGGGAACGGTCAACAATGGCCGGGAAGATGAAGTCGCCCAGCGACGGGTTATCCACCACATTGACGGGCAGCCCTTTGGCGCTGGCCTGCTCAGCCACCCAGGCATTAAGCGATGAATCATCCGTGGCACTGACAACCAGCGCCTGGCCGTCCAAGTCGGCAGGCTCGAAGCCCCGCTCCAGCAGCTTGCCGCCACTTTGCACCACAATATCGCGCAATTCTGCGCACACCGACGGAGCAACCACACTGACACGGGCACCAGAACGGTGCAGAAGACGCCCTTTGCGCAGGGCCACTTCGCCGCCACCGACCAGCAGGGCACCCTTGCCCTGCAATCGCCAGCTAATAGGTAGGAATTCCATGATTGCTCCCTGTTTCTGCGAGCGGGAGCCTTGTTACTGCAAGCGCTCCAGCCCTCTCATGTAGGGGCGCAATGCCTCCGGTACGGTTACGGAACCATCCTCGTTCTGATAGTTCTCCAGAATCGCCACCAGTGTACGCCCTACTGCCAGACCAGACCCATTCAAAGTGTGTACCAGTTCGGGCTTGCCGGTCTCCGGATTGCGCCAGCGGGCCTGCATACGGCGGGCCTGGTAGTCCTGGAAGTTGGAGCAGGAAGAGATTTCCCGGTAACGCTTCTGGCTGGGCAGCCAGACTTCAATGTCATAGGTCTTGGAGGCGGAAAAGCCCAGGTCGCCACCGCACAGAATCACCACCCGGTACGGCAGGCCCAGCTTCTGCAGAATGGTTTCCGCATGCCCGGTCAGGGCCTCCAGCGCCTCGTCGGATTCCTGCGGACGAACCAGTTGCACCAGTTCCACCTTCTCGAACTGGTGCTGACGGATCATGCCGCGGGTGTCCTTGCCATGGCTGCCGGCTTCGGAGCGAAAACACGGCGTATGGCAGGTGTAACGGCGCGGCATCTGGTCCGCATCGATGATTTCATCGGCCGCCAGGTTGGTCACCGGAACTTCCGCGGTGGGAATCAGGTAAAGCTCACGCTCGCCTTCCATCTTGAACAGGTCCTCAGCGAACTTGGGCAACTGGCCAGTGCCACGCAGGGCCTCCGGGCCCACCAGGTAGGGAACATACACTTCCTGGTAGCCATGTTCGGTGGTATGGACGTCGAGCATGAAATCCACCAGTGCCCGGTGCAGGCGGGCCAGGCCGCCGGTCATGACAGCAAACCGGGCGCCGGACAGCTTGGCGGCACGCTCAAAATCCAGCGCCCCCTGCCCCAGGGCCTCGCCGATGTCCACGTGGTCTTTGGGCTCGAAATCAAAGGTTTTCGGTTCACCCCAGGTGCGAACTTCCACGTTGTCGTCTTCATCATCCCCGGCCGGCACCACGTCCTGGGGCACATTGGGAATGCCCATCAGGAATTCACGGATTTCGTCCTGGATCGCCTTGGCCCTGGCCACCTCCTGATCCAGCTCCGCATCGATGGTTTTCAGGGATTCGGCGACCTGAGCCTTAGCCTGATCCACATCCATGCCGGACTGGACCAACTGCCCGATCTGCTTGGAGGCTTTCTTGCGCTCAGCCTGCAATTCCTGGGAACGGACGTCAGCTTGCTTGCGACGCGCATCCAGGGCCGCAAACGCCTCCAGGTCCAGGGAGAAGCCGCGCTTGGCCAGGGCAGTCTTGATCGCTTCACCGTCCTGCCGCAGGGCACGAATATCCAGCATGTTTCCTTTACTCCAAAATCAGAAAGGCAAGCTACAAGCTACAAGCTTCAAGCTACAACGCGACAAGGCCCATCGTTACGTGAATGCCTTTTCCGCGATTTGATCGCGGGCATCAGCGTCGAAACGACCCTGCCCTTTGATCGCGTTGCAGCTTGAAGCTTGCAGCTTGCTGCTCCCAGGTTTATTCAAAAATCATCCGCCCCAGCATCAGCCCAAGCCCGCCAAGGCAGAGACAGACAAGCACCGACACCACCGCATAGCCCGCCGCCATCCCCAGCGCCTTTACCTCGACCAGCCTCACCAGTTCGAAGGAAAAGGTGGAGAAGGTGGTCAGGGCACCGAGCATGCCGGTCATGATCGCCAGGCGCCAGACTTCGCTAACCGGCAGGCTGGCCAGCGCCACGGTGAGCAGACCAAACAGAAAACTGCCGGCCACATTGACGCTGAACGTGGCCCAGGGCCAGGCCGGCATGGCCGGCACGCCAATCCACACAGTGGTGCCGAAACGCAGACAGGCTCCTACTGCCCCACCAGCGGCAACCGCCAGCCAGGGCACCGCTCCCACGTCACTCATCCGCTTCTCCATAGCGTTGCCAGTCGCTTTCCTGGTTACGGGTGCGTAGCCGGGCAAGCTTTTCCGCCACCTTGATTTCCAGGCCGCGATTGACCGGTTCATAAAGGCGCGCGTCCTTCAGGCTGGACGGGAAATAATTCTCGCCGGCCACGAAGGCATCCGGAAAGTCGTGGGCGTAATGATACTCGGCGCCGAAGCCTTCGTCCTTCATCAGCTTGGTGGGCGCATTGCGCAGATGCAGCGGCACCTCGTCGGTGGGGTGATTCCGCACCAGGGCCCGGGCCTGATTATAGGCGTTGTAAACCGCATTGCTCTTGGGGGCCACGGCCAGGTAGGCAATGGCCTGGGCAATGGTCAGCTCCCCCTCGGGGCTGCCCAGCCGCTCCTGCACATCCCAGGCCTGCAGACACAGCGTCAGGGCTCTGGGATCGGCATTGCCGATGTCTTCGCTGGCCATGCGCACCACGCGGCGGGCAATGTACAGGGGGTCACAGCCACCGTCCAGCATGCGGGCAAACCAGTACAACGCAGCATCCGGATCAGATCCACGAACGGATTTGTGCAGCGCACTGATCTGGTCGTAAAACAGGTCGCCGCCCTTGTCGAACCGGCGCACCGCATCGCGCAGCACTTCGCGCATGAGGTCCGCATCAATGGCCGGGGCCTCACCGTCGGCCAGATCCGCCGCCACTTCCAGCATGTTCAGCAGGCGGCGGGCATCGCCGTCGGCATAGTTGAGCAACAATTCCTCGGCCTCGGCGGCCAGTGTCATGCCCTTGAGCCGTGGCTCCTGCAACGCCCGCTGCAGCAGGCCCTTCAGATCCGCCGCGTCCAGTGCCCGCAACCGGTAGACCCGGGCACGGGACAGCAGTGCATTGTTCAGTTCGAAGGACGGATTTTCGGTGGTGGCGCCAATAAAGGTGATGGTGCCCTCCTCCACATGGGGAAGAAAGGCATCCTGCTGGGCCTTGTTGAAGCGGTGAACTTCATCCACGAACAACACGGTACGGCGTCCCTGGCCAAGACGCACCTGGGCCTGCTCCACCGCCGCACGGATATCCTTCACGCCGGAGAGCACCGCCGACAGGGTAACGAACGCCGCGTCCACGATCTGGGCCATGATCAGCGCCAGGGTGGTCTTGCCGGTGCCCGGCGGGCCCCACAGGATCATGGAATGCAGTTGCCCGCGCTCCAGAGCCTGGCGCAGGGGCTTGCCTTCGCCCACCAGATGCTGCTGCCCCACATAGTCGTCCAGGGTGGCAGGTCGCAGGCGCGCAGCGAGAGGCTGGGCCTGCTGGGCGGCATCGGCGGCGAACAGGTCGTTCATTGCTGCTGACGGATGACGTCGGTGCCTTCCGGGGGCACGAAATGGAACAGGGTGTCGTCGATGCCGGCGTTTACCCGCAGGCCACGAAAGTCGATGACAGTCTGCTGGCCCAGCGCATCCTGCAAGCGCATGGACGCGGGCTGCTCGCCCTGGAAAGTCACATCCAGCTGATCAAACAACGGATCGGTGCCTTTCGGGGTAAGCCGGTAGGTCACATCTGCGCCGTCGCGGTGGCGTTCGCTGATGTCGAAAGCCGCGGCCACATCGGCAGGCTTGCCACCGAACAGCAGCGCCGGGGTCTGCCCCAGGTCCTTGCTGAGCGGGCGAACCACCACCTGCTCCAGGTCCTGGTCGTACACCCAGACGGTGTTGCCGTCAGAAACGGCCAGTTGGGCAAAAGGCATTTCGGTGGACCAGTAGAAGCGGTTGCCGCGGGCCACCTGGAATTCCCCGCTGGCTTCCTGCATGTGGGTGCCGCCCTTGTCCAACACCACCTGTTCGAAATCCCCTTTCAGGGACTCCAGCTTGCGCAGGCGGTCCAGCAAATCATCGGTGGGGCCAGCCCATACAGCGGTGCTTAAAAGCACCACGGGCAACGCCAGCAGGCCCTGTAACAGTTTTCGCATCAAGACTCCTTATCACACCGGCGGCGGAGCCAGCACTTCGCGCTGGCCATTGGTGCCGGCTTCACTGACCACTCCCGCCATTTCCATGGCTTCCACCAGGCGTGCGGCACGGTTGTAGCCGATTTTCAGTTTCCGCTGTACGGACGAGATAGAAGCCCGGCGTGACTGGGTCACATAGGCCACCGCTTCGTCATAGAGCGGGTCGTTTTCGTCATCGCCGCCCCCGCCGGCACCTTCCATGCCGGGCATGGGCGCATTGAGGTCGGCCCCGCCATCCAGGATTTCCTCCAGGTAGTTGGGCTCGCCGCGCTTGCGCCAGTCGTCGCAGACCCGGTGCACCTCTTCATCTGAGACAAAGGCACCGTGAACCCGTTCCGGAACCCTTTTGCCACCGGGCAGATACAGCATGTCGCCGTGCCCCAGCAACTGCTCCGCCCCGCCCTGGTCCAGCACGGTGCGGGAATCGATTTTCGAGGACACCTGGAAACCGATCCGGGAAGGAACGTTGGCCTTGATCAGGCCGGTAATCACGTCCACGGACGGACGCTGGGTGGCCAGAATCAGGTGGATGCCGGCGGCACGGGCTTTCTGGGCAATCCGCGCGATCAGTTCTTCCACCTTCTTGCCGACGATCATCATCATGTCGGCAAATTCGTCGATCACGATCACGATATAGGGCAGGTGCTCTGCCAGCGGCGCCTCTTCCTCCAGGTTCATGGGGTCATCGGGCTTCCACAGCGGGTCCTTGAGCGGTTCGCCCTTCTTCTTCGCCTCATCCACCTTGCGGTTGTAGCCGGAAATATTGCGCACGCCCATGGCGGCCATCAGCCGGTAACGGCGCTCCATTTCGCCCACCCCCCAGCGCAGTGCGCCAGCGGCTTCCTTCATGTCGGTCACCACCGGTGTCAGCAGGTGGGGAATCCCGTCGTAGACGGCCAGTTCCAGCATCTTGGGATCAATCAGGATCAGGCGCACGTCTTCCGGGTTGGACTTGAACAGCATGGACAACAGCATGGCGTTCACGCCCACGGATTTACCGGAGCCGGTGGTACCCGCCACCAGCAGGTGGGGCATTTTGGCCAGATCCGCCATGACCGGGTTGCCAGCGATGTCCTTGCCCAGCGCCATAGTCAGCGGTGATGGCGACTGATCAAACATCTGGGTGCCCACCACCTCGGTGAAGCGGATCATTTCCCGCTGCTCGTTGGGAATCTCGATGCCCACTGTGGTCTTGCCGGGAATCACTTCCACCACCCGCACGCTGATCACCGCCAGAGAACGCGCCAAGTCCTTGGCCAGGTTGGTGATCTTGGACACCTTGATGCCCGGTGCCGGCTGGATTTCGAAACGGGTAATCACCGGACCAGGCTGCACGGCCACCACTTCCGCTTCGATGTTGAAGTCCTTGAGCTTGATTTCCAGCAGCCGGGACATGCCCTCCAGGGCTTCCTCGGAAAATCCACCCTTGGTGTCTTCCACCGGGTCCAGCAAGGCCAGTGGCGGCAGTTCACCGGTGACTTCAGTGGTGAACAATTTCTGCTGCTTTTCCTTCTGCACGCGCTCGCTTTTCTCCACCGGTTTGGCGGGCTTGGCAATCTTGGGTGGAGTGCGGGTTTGCGCTTTCTTCTTGGCTTCGCTGATCACCTTGGCACGCTTTTCGTGGGCGACCTTCTTCTGTTTCTGTTCTTCACGCTTGCGCTTGCGGGCCTGCCACCAGGCAGGAATCTTCTCGAAGGCGCCCAGCACCAGCGCCCCCAACCCTTCCGCCAGAGCAATCCAGGACAGGTCGGTGAAAATGGTGACGCCGATCAGGAACAGGGCCACCATCACCAGGGTGCCGCCCAGCGGGTTGAAGCCATCCAGGGCGGCGGAGCCTACTTCATGCCCGAGAATGCCGCCGGCGCCTTCCGGCAGGGTGTCGCCCACGGAGAAATGCATGTAGGACAGGGCGGTACCCGCCAGCATGGTGAGGATGAAGCCCACCAGACGCAGGCTGAACAGGGGCCAGCTCCCGGGCAGCCCGGCATGGCGCTCACGCAACACCTTGCCGGCCCAGAAACCCACCAGCACCGGAAACAGGTAAGCCATATAGCCAAACAGGCCCAGCAGCAGGTCCGCACTGAACGCCCCGGCGCGGCCGGCCGCATTGCGCACGGCCTCCACGTTACCCACGTAGGACCAGCCGGGATCGCGGCTGTCGAAACTGATCAGCGCCAGCAGCAAATACAGGGACAGGGCGATCAGGGCGATCACCATGCCCTCCACCAGGCCGCGCTTGAGATGGCGGGAAAACCCGGACTGTCCTTGCCCGGCAATCGTTTTGCTCACGCCTTACCCCTTAAACCGTGTCAGACACATCGTGAAGAAATGCCGATAACAAGTTGAAATTATTGCGATTGTAGTCAATCAGGCGGGTCACAGCCAGCGTTAGCCTCTGCCACGCCCCGGTCGCTGGCGATTATGGCACAAATCGTCCTGCCCGGGTCGCGGAACCGGTCGCAACCACAACAGACTATCAATGCGATAGGCTTCACGAACCCCCTGTTTTACGGTAGTTTTCACACGCCTTGAATGCGCAGGGCTTCGCCCCCAATGAAAGGGCAACGGCACCCTGCCTTACCCACACCTGATCTGGAGTAGCCCATGAGCGACGTGCAGCACCATCGCCTGATTATCCTTGGTTCCGGCCCTGCGGGTTATACCGCTGCCGTTTACGCCGCCCGCGCCAATCTCAAGCCGGTGGTGATTACCGGGATTCAGCCTGGTGGCCAGCTCACCACCACCACCGAAGTCGACAACTGGCCAGGCGACGTGGAAGGCCTGCAGGGTCCGGATCTGATGGTGCGCATGCAGCAGCACGCCGAGCGTTTCGATACCGAGATGGTCTATGACCATATCAACGAGGTGGACGTTCGCAACCGCCCCTTCACCCTGCAAGGCGACAGCGGCACCTACACCTGTGACGCCCTGATTATCGCCACCGGCGCTTCCGCCATGTACCTGGGGCTGGAATCCGAGGAAGCCTTCATGGGCAAGGGCGTATCCGCCTGTGCCACCTGTGACGGTTTTTTCTACAAGGGCCAGAAAGTGGCAGTGATCGGCGGCGGCAACACCGCCGTGGAAGAAGCCCTGTACCTGTCACACATCGCCGAGCATGTGACCCTGGTGCACCGGCGCGACAGCCTGCGGGCGGAGAAGATTCTGCAGGACAAGTTGTTTGCCAAGGAAAACATCTCCATCGAGTGGGATCACACCCTGGAAGAAGTGCTTGGCGACGACAGCGGCGTCACCGGCATGCGCATCCAGTCCACCAAGGGTGAAGGTAGCAAGGATATCGACCTGCAAGGCGTGTTCATTGCCATCGGCCACAAGCCGAATACCGACATCTTTGAAGGCCAACTGGACATGAACGACGGCTACATCAAGATCCGCAGCGGCACCGAAGGCAACGCCACCGCCACCAGCGTGGACGGTGTCTTCGCCGCCGGTGACGTGGCCGATCATATCTACCGCCAGGCGGTGACTTCCGCCGGAGCCGGCTGCATGGCCGCTCTGGATGCCGAGAAGTATCTGGACAACCTGGACCACTAAGCGTCCATGGTGCCATGGCTGGAGCCGGGAGCCCCGTTCCCGGATACCCGTCACGCCCTCACCGACCCGGACGGCCTGCTGGCCGCCGGGGCCGATCTGAGCCCGGAGACCCTGCTCCGGGCTTATTCGTCCGGGATCTTCCCCTGGTACGACGCCGATTATCAGCCCATTCTCTGGTGGTCCCCTGCCCCGCGCTGCGTGATCCATCCGGACCGCCTGCACGTCAGCCGCAGCCTCGCCCGCCACCTTCGCCGCACGGCGTTCACGGTAACCCTGGATCGCGATTTCGAGCAGGTCATGCGCCTGTGCGCCGCCCCGCGCAACGACGGGGCTGGCACCTGGATCAGCGAGGAAATGGTCGCCGCCTATGTCCGGCTGCACGAGCTGGGGTATGCCCACAGTGTGGAAATCCGGCAAGACGGCCAGATCGCCGGAGCCGTTTACGGCATCAAGCTGGGCGGGGTATTTTTCGGTGAATCCATGGTCTCCCCCCGGCGTAATGGCTCCAAGATGGCCCTGGTTGCCCTGCGCGCCCTGGCGCCGACCCTGAATATCCGGCTGATTGATGCCCAGGTGGAAAACCCACACCTGATGCGTCTGGGCGCCGAACTGATAGACCGGCCCACCTTCGAAGGGCTGCTGGACACCCTGGTGCCTGCCGCCCCCGCCGCCGAGCAATGGCCCGGCACCGAATGGGAGCCATCGCTGGTGCTCGCCCCCTGACGGCGATGGGAGCCACCCATGTTGCCCCCTCTTCCTTGTCGACACGCGCCGCCGGGCATATGGTGACAGGCAGATTTTCGCTACACTAAAAGCATGACCGATCTATCCACCCTGCGGTTTTTCCGCACACCAGCACACAGTTGCAGCTACCTGGAAGACCAACAGGCCTCCACCCTGTTCGTGGACCCGCAGGCGAAGCTGTCAGCGGAGCTGTACAGCGAGCTGAGCCTGCTCGGTTTCCGCCGCAGCGGGGACTACCTCTATCGCCCCCATTGCGACAACTGCAACGCCTGCATTCCGGCCCGGGTGCGGGTTGCCGATTTCAACCCCCGCCGGCGCCACCGCCGTATCCGCAAGGCCAACCAGGACCTGACTGTCCACCGGGAGCCGGCCCGTTTCAGTCGTGAGTTGTACTCACTGTATGCCGCCTACATCAACCAGCGTCACGGCGATGGTGACATGTACCCCCCTTCCGAGGAGCAGTTCACCAATTTCCTTACCTGCGACTGGGCGGACACCCATTTTTACTGTTTCCGCCAGGCAGGCACCCTGCGTGCGGTGGCTGTCACCGACCAACTCGACGACGGGTTGTCGGCGGTCTACACCTTTTTCGACCCCCACTGCCACGACCGCAGCCTGGGGGTGATGGCCCTGCTCTGGCAGATCGAGCAGTGTCAGCGGCTCAACCTGCCCTACCTGTACCTGGGCTACTGGATCCACCAGTGCCAGAAAATGAGTTACAAGAGCCAGTACCAACCACTGGAAATCCTCCATACCGGGGCCTGGCGAGAGCTTCGCAAGCCCTAGAAACCACCGTTGATGCTGCCATCCAGGGCCGAAAGGCATCGCAGATGCCGTTGGAGCTTTGCTCGCAAAGCGAAGATTCTGGACCGTGTGAGGCTGATCAAATGGTTCGCTTTGCGAGCAAAGCTCCAACGGAAGGAACCTGCTGCAAGCCGGTTTTCAACACACCCCCAACTTCTTTTGCAGCCCGACGTCTTTTGCGGCACAATTGCGCCTCGCTAAAAGCCCGCAACCCAAGGTAAACGTTGGATGGCGAAAGAAGAGCAGATTGAACTAGAAGGTGTCATCGTTGAAACCCTGCCGAACACGATGTTCCGTGTGAAGCTGGACAACGGTCATGTTATTACCGCCCATATCTCCGGCAAGATGCGCAAGTTCTATATTCGCATTCTCACCGGCGACCGGGTGAAGGTGGAAATGTCCCCCTACGACCTGACGAAGGGCCGGATCACCTTCCGCATGAAATAATTCAAAAAGCAGTTATTAATTAATAATTAATAACTAAAAAATACCCCCGCCTCTCTCGAGCCGGGGGTATTTTTGTTTCCAGTTTCAACTATTAATTATTAACTATTCATTGGTTCACGCTGGCTCCGGCTCCGCGGCCTCCACCGTCAGGGCAAGCTGGCCATCCTTCTCGGTCACATAGACCTGCCCGCCTGCCTGGGCCAGTTCACCGAACAGCAACTTCTCCGCTAGCGGCTTCTTGAGCTGTTCCTGGATCAAACGCGCCATGGGCCGTGCGCCCATGTCCTTGTCGTAGCCCTTCTCCGCCAGCCAGTTGCGGGCGCTGTCGTCCACGTTGAGCACCACGCCCTTCTCGTCCAGCTGGGCCTGCAGCTCTACCAGGAACTTGTCGACCACGCCGAGAATGACCTGGGTGGTCAGCGCCTGGAACTGGATGATGCCATCCAGCCGGTTACGGAATTCCGGCGTGAAGGCCTTTTTCAACACCTCCATACCGTCGCTGCTGTGGTCCTGCTCGGTGAAGCCGATGGAGCGTTTATTGAGCACCTCAGCCCCGGCGTTGGTGGTCATGATCAGGATCACGTTGCGGAAGTCCGCCTTGCGGCCGTTGTTGTCCGTAAGCGTGGCGTTGTCCATCACCTGCAAGAGGATATTGAACACTTCCGGGTGGGCCTTTTCCACTTCGTCCAGCAGCAGCACGCAGTGCGGCGTTTTGGTGATGGCCTCGGTGAGCAGGCCACCCTGGTCATAGCCCACATAGCCCGGGGGCGCCCCGATCAGGCGGCTGACCGTATGGCGCTCCATGTATTCGGACATATCAAAGCGGACCAGCTCCACCCCCAACGCACGGGCCAATTGGCGGCTGACTTCGGTTTTGCCCACCCCCGTGGGACCGGCAAACATGAAGCTGCCGATGGGCTTGTTCTCGCCCTTGAGCCCGGCCCGGGACAGTTTGATAGCCGCGGAAATGGTGTCGATGGCCTCGTCCTGGCCGAAGACGGTCATCTTCAGGTCCCGCTCCAGATTGCGCAGCAGCTCCTTGTCGGAGGAAGACACCTGCTTGGGGGGAATGCGGGCAATCTTGGCCACCATGTCCTCCACATCGGTTTCCTCGATGGTATGTTTGCGCTCATCCTCGGGGCGCAATCGCTGCCAGGCGCCCACCTCGTCAATCACGTCGATGGCCTTGTCCGGCAGGTAACGATCATTGATATAACGGGCACTCAGCTCGGCGGCGGCCTTCAGGGCGGCATCGCTGTAGGCCACATTGTGGTGTTTCTCGAAGCGGCTCTTGAGGCCCTTGAGAATCCCCACCGTGTCTTCCACGGACGGCTCGGTCACATCAATCTTCTGGAATCGGCGTGACAGGGCCCGATCCTTTTCAAAGACGCCCCGATACTCCTGGAAGGTGGTGGATCCCATGCACTTGAGTTCGCCGCTGGCCAGCAGCGGTTTGAGCAGGTTCGAGGCATCCATGACACCGCCGGAGGCGGCGCCGGCACCGATGATGGTGTGAATTTCGTCAATGAACAGAATGGCATTGGGCTCTTTCTTGAGCTCGGCCAGCAGTGACTTGAGGCGTTTTTCGAAATCGCCCCGGTATTTGGTGCCGGCCAGCAGTGCCCCCAGGTCCAGGGAATACACGGTGGCATCCAGCAGCGGCTCCGGCACCTGCTCTTCCACGATCATGCGCGCCAGGCCTTCAGCAATGGCGGTCTTGCCCACACCGGGCTCCCCCACCAGCAGCGGGTTGTTCTTGCGGCGGCGGCAAAGGATCTGGGCAGCGCGCTCGATCTCAAAGGCACGACCGACCAGTGGGTCGATACGGTCATCCCGGGCCAGCTCGTTCAGGTTGCTGGCATAGTTCTCCAGGGCGCTGGCCGGGGCGCTCTCGCCGCTCCCCTCCATCTCCTGCTCGGCTTCCACGGACGGCTCGGAATCCTGCACCTGGGAAATACCGTGGGCAATGAAGTTGACCACATCCAGGCGATGGATGTCCTGGCAGTTGAGAAAGTAGACCGCCTGGCTTTCCTGCTCGTTGAAAATGGCCACCAGCACATTGGCCCCGGTCACTTCTTTCTTGCCGGAAGACTGGACACTGAATACCGCCCGCTGCAATACCCGCTGGAAGCCCAGGGTCGGCTGGGTATCGCGCTCCGGATCGCTTTCCGGCAACAGGGGGGTGGAATCTTCAATAAACTGGCTTAACGCGTCTCGCAGTTCGTCCAGGTCCGCGCCGCAGGCGCGTAACACCTCGACAGCCGCCTCGTTATCCAGCAGCGCCAACAGCAGGTGTTCCACGGTCATGAATTCATGACGGTGGCTGCGGGCATGGCGGAACGCCTCGTTGAGGGTCATTTCCAGTTCTTTGCTGAGCATAAGGCTACCTCACTGCTTGTGCCCTCAGGCCTTCTCCACCTGACACATCAGCGGATGCTGATTTTCCCGGGCATATTCCACCACCTGGGTGGCTTTCGTTTCAGCGATATCCTGGGGGTACACCCCGCACACCGCCTTGCCTTCCGTGTGAACCGTGAGCATGATGCGGGTGGCCTGCTCGCGGTTCAGACCGAAGAAGTCTTCCAGTACCTCTACCACAAAATCCATGGGGGTGTAGTCGTCGTTGAGCATCAACACCTTGTACATGGACGGTGGCTTGAGCTTGGGCCTGGCCTCCTCGACGGCCAGGTCGCCATGACGGTCCGGCTCCGAAGGCTGATCAGAGGGCCCGCTCCGGGCACCACCCACTCTCACGCTGTCAGCCATTACCGAATTATCTCGTTGCCAGTTCATAAAGCCTCAAAACCGTTGTAACCCTGCTGGCGTCAGCAGGCAATGAAGAAATGATGGGCGGTCACACTTTTTTCAATCCCCGTGTCTCAATTATTTCACGGGGTTGACACCCTGCGACGCATGTTTAAAAGTTGCACAGTAGTAGTGCCCGGATACAAGTTTAACGCAGCGGGTGCCCGGGAATAAAAATAACGTATCGCCATTGGAGAGGCAGAGGGAAGGACCATGGCAACGGGACGAGTAAAGTGGTTTAACAACGCCAAAGGGTACGGGTTCGTTAGGCCGGATGAAGGGGGCGAGGATCTGTTCGTCCATTATTCGTACATCCAGATGGATGGCTACAAGAGCCTGAAGGCCGGGCAACCGGTGGAGTACGAGGTACAGGCCGCTAACAAGGGCTTCCATGCTGTCAACCTGCGCACCAGCGACAGTGCCAGTAACGAAGAAGGCGCCGCTGAAGACCAGTCGGCACCCTCCTGAAGGTGATGCGTTGGGCGTCCTCAGACGCCCATATGCTCAATCACCGCATCCCCGAACTCGGAACACTTCAGTAGTGTCGCATCCGGCATCAGTCGCTCGAAATCGTAAGTGACCGTCTTCGCGGCAATCGCCCCTTCCATGCCGTTGATAATCAGGTCAGCGGCATCGGACCAGCCCATGTGGCGCAGCATCATTTCCGCGGACAGGATCAGTGAGCCGGGGTTCACCTTGTCCTGACCAGCGTATTTGGGCGCGGTCCCGTGGGTGGCCTCGAACAGGGCCACGGAGCCCCCGATATTGGCCCCCGGCGCAATGCCGATGCCGCCCACTTCCGCTGCCAGGGCGTCAGAAATGTAGTCACCGTTCAGGTTGAGGGTGGCGATCACGCTGTAATCCGCCGGGCGCATCAGGATCTGCTGCAGGAAGGCGTCGGCAATCACATCCTTGATGACGATATCCCTGCCGGTATTCGGGTTCTTCATGGTCAGCCAGGGGCCACCGTCCAACAGCTCGGCGCCATAGCGCTCCTGGGCCAGCTCGTAGCCCCAGTCCTTAAAGGCCCCCTCGGTGTACTTCATGATGTTGCCCTTGTGCACCAGGGTGACGGAATCCTTGTCGTTGTCGATGGCGTACTGGATAGCCTTGCGCACCAGGCGCTGGGTACCTTCACGGGACACCGGCTTGATGCCGATGCCGCAGCCTTCCGGGAAGCGAATCTGGGTAACGCCCATTTCCTCACGCAGGAAGCGGATCAGCTTGGTGGCTTCCGGGCTGTCGGCAGCCCATTCGATGCCGGCATAGATGTCTTCGGAGTTTTCGCGGAAAATCACCATGTCGGTGAGTTCTGGGTGGATCACGGGGCTGGGGACACCTTCGAACCAGCGCACCGGGCGCATGCAGGTATAGAGGTCGAGTTCCTGGCGAAGCGCCACATTCAGGGAGCGGATGCCCCCACCGACCGGCGTGGTCAGCGGGCCTTTGATGCCCACGGTGAATTCACGCATGGCCTCCAGGGTTTCCTCGGGCAGCCACACATCCGGGCCGTACATGACGGTGGCTTTTTCCCCGGCATAGATTTCCATCCAGGTGATGCCACGCTTGCTGCCGTAGGCTTTCTCAATGGCGGCATTGACCACTTTCATCATCACTGGCGAGATATCAACACCAATGCCGTCCCCTTCGATATAAGGAACAATCGGGTGGTTGGGGACATTCAGGGACAGGTCCGCATTAACCGTGATTTTGTCACCGTCTGCGGGGACCGTGATCTTTTGGTATCCCATCTACACTACTCCCTCTAGATAAAACCGAAACAGGCGTCTGCTGGCGAGTATAGCATCGACCGAGAGGCCTGGGACATTGCGTGCCGGGGCACGCATTCAGCGTGGTTTCAGCCCTTCTCCGGAGCTGGTTCAGGCTGGTTAGCCACCCTCCAACAAGCGGGAATAGCGCCCCTCGCAGCCGCAACGGGCCTCTGGCTTCACTCATAAAAAATTCATCACGGATTCGCGGAAAGCAGATGGGTCAGACGTCACAGGTCTGGCGCCAAAAAACGAAACCGGCCTGCGTTCAACGCTTTCGGCGGAGATCATGGATCAGGGGAACCTCAGAAAAGCGACAAGCCCCGAGAAGCCCCCGGAGCCCAAGTGCAGCGAATACCCCCAAAGTGAGGGACCTCTCTGGGGTATCCAGCCTTGATACGATTCAGAGCCTGCAGATTTGCTGCTTGTAGCGTCAGACTTCTGACGTCCGACCTCAGGCCCTGTCCCTTTTTTCCTCTAATCCGCGATGAACCTAAAAAAGCCGGCTTGCGCCGGCTTTGTCATTCCTCAGAGCTTGTCCAAAATGCTGTTAAATGTCGCACTTGGCCGCATCGCCGCGGAGGCCTTGGCGAAGTCGGGGTTGTAGTACCCCCCAATCTCCGTGGGGCTTCCCTGCACCGCAATCATTTCAGCGACGATCTGCTCTTCGTTTTCACTGAGAGCGGACGCGATGGTCGTGAACTTGTCTTTCAGCTCCGCGTCGTCGTTCTGCTCAGCCAGTGCCTGCGCCCAGTACATGGCCACATAAAAATGGCTGACCCGGTTATCTGGCTCGCCAACTCGCCGTGAGGGGGACTTGTTCTGCTCGAGATACTGCTCATTGGCTTTATCCAGCGCCGCAGCAATCACCCGGGCTTTGGCGTTGCCATACTTTTCGGCCAGTTCCTCGATGGAAACCGACAGCGCCAGAAATTCGCCAAGCGAGTCCCAACGCAGGTGATTTTCTTCCAGGAATTGCTGCACGTGCTTGGGTGCAGAGCCCCCCGCGCCGGTTTCATAAAGCCCGCCACCGGCCATCAACGGCACGATGGACAGCATCTTGGCACTGGTGCCCAGTTCCAGGATCGGGAACAGGTCCGTCAGGTAGTCACGCAACACGTTACCCGTCACCGAGATGGTATCCTTGCCACGGATCATGCGCTCCATGGTGTAGCGAATCGCCTGGACCGGGGACATGATGCGAATATCCAGGCCCTGGGTATCGTGATCCTTGAGGTACTTTCTGACCTTGCGGATCAGTTGCGCATCATGGGCGCGCTCCTTGTCCAGCCAGAAAATGGCGGGGGTATTGCTCTGACGGGCACGGGTCACGGCCAGTTTCACCCAGTCGCGGATGGGCAGGTCCTTGGCCTGGCACATGCGCCAGATATCCCCTTCCTCCACCTCATGGGAAAGCAATACCTCCCCATCTTCTCGCACCACACGCATGGTGCCGGCGCCCTGCATTTCGAAGGTCTTGTCGTGAGAGCCGTATTCCTCGGCCTTCTGCGCCATCAGCCCCACATTGGGCACGGAGCCACAGGTCACCGGATCAAAGGCACCATGGGTTTTGCAGAAGTTGATCACTTCCTGATAGATGGTGGCGTAGGTGCTCTCAGGAATAACCGCCTTGGTATCCTTCAGTTTGCCGTCCGCACCGTACATCTTGCCGCCCTGGCGAATCATCGCCGGCATGGAGGCATCGACGATAACATCCGACGGGACGTGCAGGTTGGAAATACCCCGGTCGGAATCCACCATGGCCAGTTCGGGCCGGTGCAGATAACAGGCTCGAATGGTGCTTTCGATTTCCAGGCGCTGGGAAATCGGCAACTCTTCGATCTTCTGGTAGATATTGCTCAGCCCGTTATTCGGGTTGGCACCGATTTCCTCGAGCACGTCGCCGTGCTTTTCAAACAGTTCCCGGTAGAAGCAACGTACCGCATGACCAAACACGATGGGGTGAGACACCTTCATCATGGTGGCTTTCACGTGCAGGGAGAACAGGATGCCGGTTTCCTTGGCATCCTCGATCTGCTTGTCAAAGAACTCACAAAGCGCTTTCTTGCTCATGTACATGGCATCAATCACTTCGCCATCGAGCAGCGGGATCTCCGGTTTCTTGACCGTGACATTACCCTGTGAATCCACAAACTCGATACGTACCTTGCACGCCTTGTCGATGGTGGTGGATGTTTCGTGGGAGAAGAAGTCCCCACCGCGCATGTGAGCCACATGGGTGCGGGAAGCCGGGCTCCAGTAGCCCATGCTGTGCGGGTTCTTGCGGGCGTAGTTCTTGACCGCGATGGGAGCGCGACGGTCGGAATTGCCTTCGCGAAGCACCGGATTCACCGCAGACCCCAGCACTTTGGCGTAGCGGGCCTGAATCTCCTCTTCTTCCTCGTTGCGAGGCTCATCGGGATACTCAGGCACGTCGTAGCCGTGCTCTTTCAGTTCAGCGATCGCTTCTCTGAGTTGGTGAATGGAGGCGCTGATGTTGGGCAGCTTGATGATGTTGGCCTCGGGGTTCTGGGTCAGTTCACCCAGCTCGGACAGAGTGTCCTTTACTCTCTGCTCGTCTGTCAGATACTCAGGAAAAATGGCAAGAATACGTGTCGCAAGCGAGATATCACTGCATTCAACGGCAATGCCGGCGGTTGAAGTAAATTTCTCGATAATGGGTAAGAAGGAATAGGTCGCCAGCGCGGGCGCCTCATCGGTCATGGTATAGATAATTTTAGGGGTGGTCATAAAATCACAGGTCCCAATTGTATTGGCAGTGCTCCCCGCCTGATATGAGCCGGCTTTTGGCCGTCAGATCAGCGGGTCTAAACAGGGATGCTCCCTCCGGCTTATACAGGCTCCCGAAAAACCCGTTGCGTGCTCAGCATGGCTGGCGAGTATAGCATCGGCCGGCAAGCCTTGTTAGCGTAGCCGGCCGATCACGCGACTCAGTTTATCAATCGATCCCATCAGGAATGTCAGGCCCAATGGCTCAACTGATTCTGTTCAACAAGCCTTTTCAGGTACTTTCCCAGTTCAGCGACGATCAGGGTCGCCGAACGCTGGGCGATTTCATTCCGTTGCCGGCTGTGTACCCGGCGGGCCGGCTGGACTGGGATTCTGAAGGACTGCTGTTGCTGACCGATGACGGTCCCTTGCAGGCCCGGATCAGTCACCCACGCTTTCATTTGCCCAAGACCTATCTGGTCCAGGTCGAAGGCAGGCCCGGGGAGCAGGAACTGCAAAAACTGCGCCAGGGTATCACACTCAAGGACGGCCCCACCCGTCCAGCCCGGGCAGAGCGGATTGAGGCGCCGGATCTATGGCCGCGCCATCCCCCCGTGCGTACGCGCAAAACGGTACCGGATAGCTGGCTGAAACTCACCATAGACGAAGGTCGAAATCGCCAGGTCCGGCGCATGACAGCGGCCATCGGCCACCCCACCCTGCGCCTGGTCCGCTGGCAAATCGGCGACTGGTCGCTAGAGGGGTTGGCCCCCGGTGAGTGGCGGGCTACGACGGTTCACGCCCCGAAGCCTCCCGCAGCCAGAAAGCGGCCGCGGCGGCGTCGCTCTCCCGGGCCTCGACCCAGATCCAGCGACCGTCGATAAGCTCCTTCTTCCAGAACGGGGCCCGGGTCTTGAGCAAATCCATGATAAAGGCACAGGCCTCGAAAGCCGCCTGGCGATGAGTAGCACTGACCGCCACCTGAACAATGTCGTCACCGGCCGTCATGGTACCAACCCGGTGCACCACCCAGGCACCATTAAGGTGCCATTTGCGGCCAGCCTGCTCGACAATGGTGCCAAGCACCGACTCGGTCATCCCCGGATAATGCTCCAGATGCAAGGCCTCTACCCGGCCCTGCTCGTCCCTTACCTGGCCGGTGAAATGCACCTGGGCACCACTGATACCGGCATCCTTGAGCCAGTTCACCGGCCCGACCGGGTCCAGCGGGGTATCGGTAACGGCGATATGCGCCTTCATCCGCCTGTCACCGGTGGGAACAGGGCCACCACGTCACCACCGGCAATGGTGGTTTCCTCGCTGGCCAGTTCCTCGTTCACGGCCACCATGCGGCGCGGAGTGGCCGCCAGCGCCTCGGCCAGGGCCGGTTCTTCCTCCAGCCAGGCCACCAGTTTCGCCACGGTGTCCACGGAATCCGGCGGGGAAACGGTCAGGCTATCGCTACCCACGCGCTCACGCAGGGCAGCAAAAAAGCGGATTTCAATCATGTCTTGATACCTATGGATAACGATTCCGGGAGCTGCCGGCCGCTGGTCATGCAGGCAGGACTCCAACATCGCCAAAAAGCAAACGATTCAGGGGCGCACGTAGTGGCCACTGCGCCCGCCTTCCTTTTCCAGCAGGCATACCTCTTCAATCACCATGCCACGATCCACTGCCTTGCACATGTCATACAGGGTGAGCGCCGTCACGGAGGCCGCGGTGAGCGCCTCCATCTCCACGCCGGTGGTTCCCTTGAGCTTGCAGGTGGCCAGAATCCGCAATGCCGTCTCGCCCTCTTCCTCGATGGTTACGGTGACACCGGTGAGCATCAGCGGGTGGCACAGCGGAATCAGATCCCACGTCTTCTTGGCAGCCTGGATACCGGCAATACGGGCGGTTGCCAGCACATCCCCCTTGGGGTGGCGCTGGTCACGGATCATGGCCTGGGTCTGCGGCTGCATGCGCAGACGCGCCTGGGCCGTGGCCGTGCGCTGGGTGGTGGCCTTGTCGGTCACGTCCACCATGCGGGCGCGGCCCTGATCATCCAGATGAGTCAATGAGTCCCCGGACATCTTCTCTCCTGACCTGTTGTCCTCAGCGCGGCTGCGCTACCATTCCCGCCTTTCCGGCCTGTACACAGACAGGATACGCCCGTGGCAGCGGGCAACAATGCTGATAGGGTTGCTATGAACAGCTTCGAGCCGCACATTACTGTGGCCTGCGTGGTGGAACAAGACGGCCGCTTTCTTTTTGTGCGGGAAATGAGCAAGGGCCAGGAGGTCCTCAACCAGCCCGCCGGCCATGTGGAATTCGGCGAGAACCTGATGCAGGCCGCCTACCGGGAAACCCTGGAAGAAACCGCTTGGCAGGTGGAAATCACAGATTTGCTGGGCTGGTACATTTTTCAACCATACCGGGGTGCCGGGGTGTATTATCGCACCTGCTTCGTGGCCAGGCCGATCAGCCACGACCCGCGCCAGAAACTGGATACCGGCATTCTGGCCGCCGAATGGCTGACCCCGGACGAACTGCGCGGCCGCCGCGACCAGCACCGCAGTGCCCTGGTGGAAAAATGCCTGGATGACTATCTGTCCGGTCGCCGCCTGCCGCTGGACAGCATTTATCAGCACCCCTGGCCGCTACAGCGCGGCTGAACAGCACATAGGCAAATCATGACCAAAGCCCCTCAAGACACCCATGTCATAGTCGGCATGTCCGGCGGCGTTGACTCGTCGGTGGCGGCCGCCCGTCTGCTGGACGCCGGTTACCGCGTCGAAGGCCTGTTCATGAAGAACTGGAACGAGGACGACGGCACCGAATACTGCACCGCCCGGGAAGACCTGATGGATGCCATGCAGGTAGCCGGCGTGCTGGGGATCGAATTGCACACGGCCAATTTCGCCGATGAATACTGGGACCGGGTTTTCGAACACTTCCTGGCCGAATACCGGGCCGGTCGCACCCCCAACCCGGACATCCTGTGTAACAAGGAAATCAAGTTCCAGGCGTTTCTGGACCATGCCATCACCCTGGGCGCGGACTACATCGCCACCGGCCACTATTCACAAGTCAGCCACGACGACAAGGCCCGACTGCTGCGCGCGGTGGACACCAACAAGGACCAGACCTACTTCCTGCATGCGGTGGATTACCACAAGTTCGACCGCACCCTGTTCCCGCTGGGCGACCTGGAAAAGCCCGAAGTGCGCCGGATCGCCGAAGACAAGGGCTTTGCCAATCACAAAAAGAAGGATTCCACCGGCATTTGCTTTATCGGTGAACGCCGCTTCAAGGACTTTCTCGAGCAATACCTGCCCGCCCAGCCCGGCAGGATCGAGGATGATCACGGCAATGTGATCGGCGATCACGACGGCCTGATGTATTACACCCTGGGCCAGCGCCAGGGGCTGGGTATCGGCGGTCGTGCCGATGCCAGCGACGCCCCCTGGTATGTGGCCGGCAAGGATCTCGATCGCAACGTGCTGATTGCCGTCCAGGGCACCGATCACCCGCTGCTCTACAGCCGCGAGCTCACCAGTGCCCCCATGCAGTGGGTGGCCCTGGAACCGCCCGCCCTGCCGGCACGGCTGACCGCCAAGACCCGTTACCGCCAGCCGGACCAGTCCTGCACGGTCACCGATGCCGGCGACGGCCGAGTCCATGTGGTCTTTGACGCCCCCCAACGGGCCGTTACCCCCGGCCAGTCCGTGGTGTTCTATGACGGCCCCGTTTGCCTGGGCGGCGCCCCCATCGAAACAACCCGGTAACGCGGCAAGGAGACGGAATGAGCGAACGCTTTTCCCCGGAACAACAACAGACTCTGGCCTTGGCCGCCGTCTTCCAGGCGGCCCAACTGGCGGATGACATCGCCCTGCGCGGCGATTGCGATCCTCGCCCGTTCGAGGCCCTGATCCGCGGGGTGATGGCCCTGGACGCGGATAATTTCGACGCGATTTACTCCCAGCCGGGCCTGCTGCGCGACGGCTTGAGCCTGCTCAACCGCAGCCTCAACAAGGATTCCCGCGGTGCCAGCCTGCGCCCGCTTAATTACGGCCTGGCCCTGCTCCACCTGGCCGGCAGACTGCGCAAGCATGACGATACCACCAGCATTCTGCGTCACCGCCTGCTGGCCCTGGAAGGACAGCAGGCTCACTTTGGCAGCCTCACCGACGACGCCTTCTGCCATCGGCTGGCGGGGATCTATGTGGACACCCTGGGCACCTTTCGTTTCCGCATCCAGGTCAAGGGCGAGCCGGCTCACCTGCAGGACGACAACAAGGCCGCCCGCATCCGTGCCTTGTTCCTGGCCGGGGTCCGCGCCGCCTTTCTGTGGCACCAGCTAGGAGGCCGACGCTGGCATCTACTGTTTCAAAGAAAGCGGATTCTGGCCCAAGTTGAGTCCATAGATATCAATAACTTGTAGTCACTTTTTAATCTTTTTTATCAAAGCATTGCAAGCGCCACGACCCAGGCATGAGCAGCAGGTTTCGTGGCGCCAGGCACGCGTATACAGCAGCCATCAACCAGGGTGGCAAGCAACAACGCAGCCTTGACCGTTTTGCTGTATCATTGCGCCGCTTTGGAAACCCTTACTCGATAGACATTCGGGAGCCTGATACATGTCCAGCCTGAACCCCCTGACCGCCATTTCCCCGGTTGACGGCCGTTACGCCGGCAAAGTGGATGCGCTGCGCAACATCACCAGCGAATACGGCCTGATCCGTTTCCGCGTCCATGTGGAAGTCAGCTGGCTGGAACAGCTCGCCCACGACAAGAGCATCCCCGAAGTCCCCCTGATGAGCGGCCAGGCCGCCTGGCACCTGCGTGGCATCACCCGCGACTTCGAGGCCAGCCACGCCGAGCGCATCAAGGACATCGAAGCCACCACCAACCACGACGTGAAAGCGGTGGAGTACTTCATCAAGGAACAGATGGCCGAGCACGAAGAGCTGGCCAACATGAGCGAATTCGTTCATTTCGCCTGCACCAGCGAGGACATCAACAACCTGTCCTACTCACTGATGCTCAAGGAAGCCCGCGAAACCCTGCTGCCCAAGATGGACCAGGTGATCAGCGCCATCCGCAAGCAGGCGCACGCCCTGGCCGATCAGCCCATGCTGTCGCGCACTCACGGTCAGTCCGCCTCCCCCACCACCGTGGGCAAGGAAATGGCCAACGTGGTGGCCCGCCTGCAACGCCAGCGCGACCAGTTCGCCGCCGTGCAATTGCTGGGCAAGATCAATGGCGCCGTGGGCAACTACAACGCCCACCTGTCCGCCTACCCGGATGTGGACTGGGAAGCCTTCGCCCGCCGTTTCGTGGAAAGCCTGGGGCTGACCTTCAACCCCTTCACCACCCAGATCGAACCCCATGACTGCGTGGCCGAATACTTCCACGCCCTGATGCGCTTCAACACCATCCTGCTGGACTTCGACCGGGACGTGTGGGGCTACATCTCTCTGGGCTACTTCAAGCAGAAAACCGTGGAAGGCGAAGTGGGTTCTTCCACCATGCCGCACAAGGTCAACCCCATCGACTTCGAGAACTCCGAAGGCAACCTGGGCCTGGCCAACGCCATCATGGACCATCTGGCCGCCAAGCTGCCGATTTCCCGCTGGCAGCGCGACCTGACCGACTCCACCGTGCTGCGTAACGTGGGGGTGGGTCTGGCCCACAGCCTGATTGCCTACGAAGCCAGCCTGAAAGGCATCGGCAAACTGGAAGTGAACCCGGCGCGCCTGAACGAAGACCTGGATGCCGCCTGGGAAGTACTGGCTGAGCCGATCCAGACCGTCATGCGCCGCTACGGCATCGAGAAGCCCTATGAGAAGCTTAAAGCGCTGACCCGGGGCAAGGACGGGATCAACCAGGAAACCCTGACCGCCTTTATCAATGATCTGGCGATCCCGGACGAAGCCAAGGAAATCCTGCTGGCCATGACCCCGGCCAACTACATCGGCAACGCCCCCCAACAGGCCCGGAATATCTGATGTTGCCCAGCTTCACGCTGCCGCTGGAAGCGGCGGCGTTTCTGCAGCAGTACTGGCAGAAAAAGCCCCTGTTCATGCCCGGTGCCGCCACCGGGCTGGACGTGCCGGACGCCGACACCCTGGCCGGCCTGGCGCTGGAAGACGGCGTGGAATCGCGCATCATCACCGGTGCCGGCAAGGGCCCTTGGGCCCTGCGCCAGGGCCCCTTCGAAGAAAGCGTGTTCAGCGAACTGGGCGAGCGTGACTGGACACTGCTGGTCCAGTCCGTGGACCACTATCTCACCGAAACGTCCCTGCTGCTGGACAGCTTCGCCTTCCTGCCCGGCTGGCGGCTGGAAGACATCATGATGAGTTACGCGGCCAAAGGAGGCAGTGTCGGCCCCCACTTCGACCGCTATGACGTCTTCCTGATCCAGGCAGCGGGCAGCCGCCGCTGGCAACTGGGTGATGTCTGTGACGAAAACAGCCCCAGACTCACCCACCCGGATCTGAAACTGCTGGCAGAGATGCCGGTACGGGAGGAATTTGTCGCCCGCCCCGGGGATGTACTGTATGTGCCACCCGGCGTGGCCCACCACGGTGTGGCCGAAGACAGCGACTGCCTGACCTGGTCGGTGGGCTTTCGGGCACCGGATTACCAGATGCTGATGGCGGAAATTGCCGGCGAATGCCTGGCCGATGCCGACAGCGAGCTGTTTACCGACCCCAACCGACAGGTCCCCGCCAACCCGGCAGTACTGGCCGATGCGGACCGTCAGCAACTGATTCGCGGCGCCCTGGAGTTGCTGCAACCGGCCTCCATGGAGCGGGCCCTTTATCGCTGGCTGTCCACCCCTCGGCTGGATGGGCTTGAATTTGCCGTCGATGATGACCATATTCGCCAGCGCGATCCATCGGTCGCCCTGGTTCGCCATGGCAGCGTGCGCCTGATTCTTCAGGGCAATGTGGCCTGGCTCAACGGTGAGCCCCACTCACTGACAGAACAACAACGACCACTGGTACAGCTGCTGGCCCGCCAGCGGCGTTATGCCCGTGACGAGCTGGATGCCGTGATGCAGCCAGCCGGGAAGGAATTGCTACATGACTGGATTGAACAGGGCTTCTTTGCCCCACTGTAACGAGAGCCCTATGGCTATCAGCATTATCGAAACCCGATGGGATGAACACGAAACCGACCTGCGAGCCCTGCGCCAGGCCGTTTTCATCAACGAGCAGCGTGTCCCTGAGGAACTGGAATGGGATGGCGAAGACGACCAGGCCATTCATTTCCTTGCCCTGGATCCCGAGCAGCAGCCGGTCGGTTGTATCCGCCTGCTCCCCAGCGGCCAGATCAGTCGTCTGTGCGTCCTTTCCGAGCAGCGCAATAACGGTGTCGGCAGCTCCCTGCTGGTAGCCGCCGAAGAAGCCGCCCGGGCCCGTGGCATGGAGGAAATCTTCCTGCACGCCCAGACCCATGCCACCAGCTTCTACGAAGCGGCCGGCTTCTCCGTGTCCGGCGGCATTTTCATGGACGCCAATATTCCCCACCGACAGATGTTCAAGCCGCTTGCCTGATGCCCTTTGTCATCGGTGACGACGACACCCTGCTCCACCCGGAATTCCGTGAGGCCGGCGCCGCGCTGGCCTCACTGGTTTGTGCCTGCCGGCGCAGCCTCTGGCTGCGGGTACCGGAACTGGACGCCCTGACCGCCGACCGCCAGGTCTGCGAGGCCATCAAGGCCCTGGCCCTGAGCAGCGAACGGGTGGATATCCGCATTCAGTACGATAATCAGGAAAATGCCGTGCGCAACGGCCACCGGCTCATCCACCTGGCCCGTCGCCTGCCGTCACGTATCCAGCTACGCCAGAGCCAGTACGATGACCAGGACAACCAGCAGTGCTTTGCCATCGGCGACCGCACCGGGCTGTTCGAAGCCAGTGGCTGGCCACGACCCGGTCGTATCGACCTGTGCGCCCACCGCCTGCCCCGGGCACCACGACTGGCGCGACAGTTTCAGGAAGAATGGGAGCGAGCCAGCGCTTCGCCAGAACTGCGCGAGTTGCGGCTTTGATAGCTCTCCCTGCGGGGCGGCCATCCGGCCACGAAAATATTCTCAACCGGCACACCTGTAGGGTGAACAAGCCGAAACCGTACACACCCCACGGCATCCATCCCGGTGTCAGAGTGTGGCGGTCAGCCGCCACAAGCGTTGGCCACTGGCCTGGTATTTTTCCTCAAAATCCGTCACCGGCTCACAGACGTCAGGCAGCACCTCCAGCGTCGCTGTCAGTCCGTTGATGGCCAGAGCGGCCTTCACTTCTTCCAGATACAAAGGCCAGTTGCTGCGCATTTCCAGTTCCCCGCCCAGCGCCAGCACCGTGGGCCACACCGGATGCCCATGCCAACGCCGTTTCAGGTGAGCGCTCTTGGGCCAGGGATTGGGGTAGAGGAGCTGGTGGCGGGCCAGACGCCAGCCGGCGGCCACTATCAAACGCCACAGGCCAGCACAATCCGCCCGCAACAGCAGGAGATTGTCGGGCAAGGGGGCAAAACGCCGCCCGGCCCGCTCCAGGCGTGCCACCGACTGATCCACACCCACCACCAGCGCCTGCGGATTGGCCTGCGCCAGCAGCACCGAGGAACGCCCCGTCCCGCAGCCGGAATCCAGCATCAGCGGCCTGTCCGCGCCCAGTTGCTGCCGCCAGCCCTCAAACCGCGCAAACGCCTCCCGGTCATGATCGGCAAGCGGCGCCTGCCAGGGGTGTTCCAGGTGACGGCGTACCACTTTTTCCAAGTCTTCATGGACTCCCGTCTGGTTGGTGACAACAGCGCGACTATTGGCAAACATGGCAATCTCATCCGTTCAGATCGGGCGCATTATGCCTGTGCCGTCGCGGACTTGCTGCCATTACGGCCCCGAAAAAACCGATACGGGTGACACCATCCACACCAAACCCGGCTCGCGGGTGTGTCAGGTAACATCCCCGGCACAGGCTCAAATGCTAGCATCGAGCTATCTGGAACCGTTGATCCGTCAGCATGCTTGCCTCTGCCCCACCCCGTTTCCTGCTGCCACTCACCCTGATCGTGGTGCTCTGCGTTGCCGCAGCCGTCTCTCTACACAAAACCCCGTCGCACAGGCAGCACGGGCAGGTTCAGGTATCCCGCTGGCCGCTGGCCAGCAACCCGGAACTGTGGGAAGCCCTGGACCATTTGCTGGAGCGACTGCCGCTGAGCCCGGATAACACCTTGCGACTTAACAGTCAGACCACCGCCGCTCTGGAACGGGTCGCCGGCACGGTCCAGCAACCACTGACCCCCCTTGAACGCCAGCGTATCCGCCAACTGGCCAGCCAGTCCCTGCCCGGCAAGGCTGGCGAGCAGACGTTTCACCTGCTGACCCGCTACCTGGCCTATCACCAGGCCCTGGCTGAGTTGGCTGCCCCCCCTGACCTGGCTGCCAGAAAAGCGCTACAGACACACTATTTCGGCCCCGACGCCCCGTCGCTCTTCCATCAGGAAAACGCCATGCGTGCATCCATGCAGCAAGCCTGGCTGAGGGAGGCGAACTGAAAATGAGATGGCGGCATGTCGGTCTGGCAGCACTCTCCGGGCTCTTTCTGGCGCTGCCCTTCAATGACAGCAGCCTGTTTTTGCTCACCTGGGCCGGGTTTGTTCCCCTGCTGGTGGCCATGGAACACAAGACCCCCGCCCAGAGCTACCGGCTCGGGCTGATCTGCGGCCTGGTTCTTTATGGCGTGGGAGCCAACTGGGTGGTGACCTTTGTGGAGCAGCTCTGGTCGCCCCCCTGGCCCGTCACCGTGCTGCTGTCCCTGCTGTTCTGGCTTTACAGTGCCCAACTGCCGGCACTGTTGATGCTGGCCTTCCAGTGGTTACGGCAACGCATCGGCTGGTCGGACCTGCTGCTGTTTCCGCTGTTGGCCACCCTGTTCTTCGCGCATTTCCCCATGCTGTTCCAGGCACAGCTTGGCGAGAGCCAGAGTGACTTTCTGGTGGCGCTACAGCCGCTGGCCCTGACAGGTGTGTACGGGCTGGATATGCTCATTGCCCTGGTCAACATCCTGCTGCTGCGCTGGCTGCACCAAAGCACGGCTCCCTGGCGGGACCGGGTCGGCCTGCTGGCCTCCCTGTTGCCACTGGCGTGGATGGGTTACGGCGTTTTCGAGCTGCACCACTGGGAGCAGCGAATGGCAAGCTGGACGCCACAGCGTGTGGGGCTGGTGCAGACCAACACGCCAGCCGAAAGCAGCGGCAAGCCGCAACCCGGCCACACCCTCAGCCAACCCCGTGCCCTTGCCCTGTCCCGCGAACTGGCCCGGGATGGAGCCCGGCTGGTGGTCTGGCCCGAAACCGGCTTCGATGCCTATTTCAGCCGCTCCCGTGTAGCCAGCGCACTGCAGCAGGCAGCCATGGAGATGAACGCGGCCCTGCTTCTGCAGGGCATGGAGACCGTCGGCACCGACCAGTTCAACAGTGCCGCCCTGCTTGCCAGCGAGGGGCGGGAGGCTGGCCACTACCGTAAAATCCAGCGGGTCGCCTTTGGCGAATACCTGCCGCTGCTGGAACGTTTTCCGCAAACAGGCAGCCGGGTGCGCGAACAGCTGGGAGGCTTTTTCAGCCGGGTCAGCCCCGGGGACGCCCCGGCGCGCTTTGCCAGCCACGGCATGGAGCTGCTGCCGCTGATTTGCTACGAGGCACTATTCCCGGCGCTGGTAGCCAACGCAGCCCGGGGAGGCAAGGCACAGGAGCTGCTGGTTGTGCTTTCCAATAACGCCTGGTTCGGCGCATCGCAGCAGCCTTTTCAGCACCTCAATGCCTCTGTGCTGCGGGCCGTTGAGAACCGCCGACCGCTGCTCCATGTGATCAACAACGGTCCCTCGGCGGTGATTCTGCCCACCGGCCAACGACTGCTGGAAACCCGCTATGGGGAAGAAGCGGCATACTGGGTGGATATCCCCCTGCCCTCACGGCTGGGCGACAGTGTTTTCACCCGTCACCCCCATGGCTTTATCGGCCTGCTCTATCTGCTGTTACTTGCAGCGCTTGTGTCAGGGTTCAGGGCGACTCGTCCGCTTGCGTTATCTCGTTGAGGCTGCGCTGCTGTTCCGCCTTCTCTTCCGCCGACAGCGAGGGATCGGACTGGATGCGCATGTTCTCCAGTGTCACGCGCATCATGCGTTCTTCCTCGCCGAACAATTCGCTGGCCAGTTCTGCGCCCAGGTAGGTGCGCCGCAGGTCATGAAGCTGGCGCAGACCCCGTTCCATTTCCCCCACCGTGCCCAGGTAGTCAAAACTCTCCTCCACGTCACGGTATACATTGCTGTAGTGGTAGTAGCGTTCCGCCACCTCCGCGGCCTGCCGCCCCGCCTCACCGGGCAGCTGTTCCTGTATTTGCGCCTGCAACTGCGCAAACCGGGCCGCGTCCATGGGCGAATCCGGTTGCATGAACGCCGCCTCCAGAACGTCGCGGGCGGTGGCATCAATCTGTAGCTGACCAGATTCGCTAAGGTTCAGGCTGGCCAATGCCTCACTGATAGTTTCCGCCTGCCAGCGAGGCGATGAGGAATCGGAACCGGTTACCCGAGGATCTTCATTGGTCGATTCCGAATCCCGAACAGTGGAAGCGCCACCCGGCTGCCAGTTTCCGTCCTTGGCCCCGACGCGATCCACTGGCAACCGGGTGTCTTGCCGGGTCACCACCGAGGCAGGCCCTGGCTGTTGCGGCAGAGGCATCAATACCCCCGCCGCGATCAACAGCAGAGCCATCACACTAACCAGTAGTCCCCAGCGTAATGCAACCGTATTTCCGCGCGTCATGAGCGTTCCTTATTCCTGCATTTCCCGCATCTGGCTAACCGTGATGCCGGACCACTGTTTCACCGCCCGCCGCAGGCTGGAGCCACAGGAAAAGCCGGCCAAGGCAGCAATGTCTTCCACTTCGAGCTGGGAATGGCGCAACTGGTGGCTGGCAATTTCCATGCGAACTTCATGGAGAAGACGACGGAACGACGTATCCTCCATGGCCAGGCGCCGGCTCAGGCTACGCGGTGTCATACGCAGTTCCCGGGCCACCGTATTGAGATCCAGGTTGGGACGGAAATGGCCACGGATATGCCAGCGTACCCGATCGCTGAAACCCACCTGCTGTGGGGTGCGGGCGAGCTCCTCTTCGCACTCGCGAACAATCCGCTCGTAAGCCCGTTTGCGCAATGGACGGAAGCGTTTGAGCACATAGTCCATGTGAGCGGAAATGGAGAATTCATCACAACCGAACGTCAGGCTGTCACAGGGCAACAACTCGTAGGGGGAGGTATCCGCCGGCTTGGGGAAATCCAACCGCACATGGATGGAAGGGTCTGCCACGGACTTGTTCCCGCACAGGTCCCAGACCCGCAGGGTAACGGCCAGCCGCCATTCACGGATAAAGGTCCGCATTGGCGGGTCATCATCACTGCCGGTGGTGTAATCAATGGGTTCGACAATGCGGCTGTCGGCATCCATATAGGCGTTGGGTCGGGCCGCATGGGCAGAAAAATAGGGCTGGGACGTCACCATGTAACGTCGAAAGGCTTCACCGGCATCCTTGAGGCTGGGGCTGCTGTGGACGACATATCCCACCGGCCCCCAGAACGACCATCCAAAGTGCATGCCAGCCAGCACCCCCAGTCCCGGCCGGTCACAGAGATGAATGCCGTTTCTCAGCAAACGCTGAAGCTGGCGATAACTGATATGGACGTCCTGCATGTCGAACATGGCTGGCAACAGGCCTGTGCCCTTCAGGAGCGCCTCCTGGTCCGCTCCCAGGTGGCAAAATGTTTCGATAAAACCCAACGGGTGCCGGTGTAACGGGATCACCCGACTGTTTTCGTCCAGTTCCATGGTTTGACTCCCAAGCAATACCGTTTTTTGCTGTTATTGCCGCAGGGAAGCGAACCCCCCTTTCCCATCACCTGCGGTGTAAATCAAGGCTGAACCGACCTCTGACACAACCATCAAGTCACTTACTATGCATTGGAGCAACGCAAAACTACCGTCGCCTGCTGCACAGTTCTGGATGAAATAGCCAGACCTGCGAGCACGAGCAAAGGCCCGCCATGGCGAGCCCTTGTGAATCGAATGGCGAAGCCCGCGATACGGGCTTCGCCACTCCTATCCGTCAACAGGCGGGTTACAGCCCTTTCCTTTCCACGTCCCAGCCAGAGAGATCGCAGGCGGAACAGCCACCGGTGAACAGGCTGGCAGCATCGGAATCACCATTAAGCTGGTACAGCCACCATGCCGTGGTCATGCCTTTATATTCACCAAAATCCCCCACCGGTTCAAAATGACTGGCACCGTTCAGGGTGGCCCAGAAAACCGGTACATCCACCCGTCGATAGACCGGAGCCTGATTCAGCGTGGGGCCGGCCAGGGTGTCACGGGAACCGGACAACAACAGCATGGGCGCATGTTGCTGGTATTGGGACGAGGTTTGATGGCCCAGACCCAGGATATAGGGCTGTACCGGGGCAGTTGCCGTGATACGGCTGTCACGAGCGGCCATGATGGTGCCCCCGCCGCCCTGGGAATGACCGGATGCGCCAATTTTCGAGAAATCGATGCTGCTGGCGTAGATACTGTCTTGCAGGTAGTCGATGCAGCCCAGCATCTCTTCACCGGAACCGGCGTTTGAGGTATTTGCCGCGGCGACCACGAAACCCCAAGATGCCCAATGCTCCAGGCCATCCCCATAGGCACTGGGTGAGGTGCCGGTACCATTGCCCCAGATAATCAGCGGGTGATCATTGCCCAGGTTTGCGGGCCGGTAGATGCGACAGGAAAAACCGCCACTGTGACTGGTTGTCGCGTAGGGACCTTCTTCTTCGTATGGTGCCAGCGGATCGCTGCCATCACCGGCCTGTACGGAAGACACCAGAAAGATACCGGCTACCAGGCCGGCCACGTTGATTGCCCAGGTTCTATTCAGGATTGCTTTGAGATAATGCATTGTCATTATTCATCCCTATTTTTCGGTTAAATTCGCCAGGGCCCCCGCTATCACCTCGCTCTCCCAAGCTTGTTCAGGTGGGCTCGCTCCGAGCCATTTACATCCATCGTTGCCGGAAGCCCTGGACTGGCTTTCCTGTGACAACTGCTCAATGCCCAACAAAGCGACCTTGATTCTAGGAGCCCCCTTCTCCAGGCAGATATAACAACAGCGGCACAATAAACGCGGGAATGGTGACTCAGGTTGTTCCGCAGCAACGGGGCCACACCCCGAGAGGACATGCATCACAGAACAGTGAAAGACTGGTATTGCCTCAGACTTCATTGCACCCTACAGATAACAAGGCAGACGGCATGGAGAGCAAAAGAGATGAGCAGCGTGTTCCGGCTGGTGCTGGTGGTGTGTCTGCTGTCCGCGGCCCTTGTCGCCCGTTCACAGGATATGGACATCCATGTTCTGTCCCGCCCCGACGCCGCCGCCCTGGTCCCGGTCATCCAGCCCCTGTTGCCAGCCGGTGGCAGTGTGCGGGCCTATCAGGGCAAGCTGATTCTGCGTACTACCGATGCCAATCTCGCCGAGTTGCAAAGCGTGCTGGGTGGGCTGGAAGCCACCCCCTCAGCAATGGTGATCCACCTGCGTCGCCAGGGCAGCCAGACCTCCCGCCAACAGGGTGTCCAAGGCAGCATCAGCGGCAGCTACCCCGGCAAAGTGCAGGGCGAAGTCCGCATCGAAAGCCGGCAACAGCACCGACAGCAACAGGACCATTACCAAATTCGCACCCTCAGTGGTTACCCCGCCCATATCAGTCAGGGCACCCTGCTCGCTCTGGGGCGCGGTTATTACGGCACTATGCTGGCGGGACTGGAACAGGGCATACAGGTCATTCCGCAACTGGCCCCGAATGGCAGTGTGGTACTCCAGATCAGCCAGCGCTACGACCAACCCGGCGGCGCAGGCCTGGCACATACCCAGTCCAGCGCCACCACCCTGCGCGTACAGCCAGGCGTCTGGCAGCCCATGGGCAGCATTACGGTTGAAAGCCAGGAGGACCAGCGAGGTTTGAGTGGCACACAAAGCCACAGTCAGCGGTTCACTCTGCCACTGGAGGTGATGGTGGAGATACAGTAGCGGCACACTCGAAGCCCCGCAGGAACGGAGCGAAGCGAATACAGGCATTTGAGTGTGCTTCGCGGCTCAAGCGCCGCTCCTGCAAGCTCATAGTCAAAAAAAAGCCCCGCATGTGCGGGGCTTTTTTTATCAGCCTTGCTTGGCTTTCAGCTCACGGCGACGACGGTGCAGGACCGGCTCAGTGTAGCCGCTGGGCTGGGAGCAGCCCTCGAATACCAGCTCGACAGCCGCCTGGAAGGCCACGGAGTTGTCGAAGTCCTTGGCCATGGGGATGTAAAGAGGATCATTGGCGTTCTGACGATCCACCACTTCTGCCATGCGCTTCAGGGTTTCCATCACCTGTTCCTTGTTGGTGATGCCGTGGTGCAACCAGTTGGTCACGTGCTGGCTGGAAATCCGCAGGGTGGCACGGTCTTCCATCAGGCCCACATCATTGATGTCCGGCACTTTGGAGCAGCCTACGCCCTGATCGATCCAGCGCACCATGTAACCCAGGATGCCCTGCGCGTTGTTATCCAGCTCCTGCTGGATTTCCTCGGCGGACAGCTCACGATCCAACAGCGGAATGGTGAGGATGTCGTCCAGGGAGGCACGCTCACGGCTGGCCAGTTTTTCCTGCACTGCGGCCACATCCACTTCGTGGTAGTGGGTAACGTGCAGGGTGGCAGCGGTCGGAGACGGTACCCAGGCGCAGTTGGCGCCGGCTTTCGGGTGACCGGCCTTGGTGGCCATCATTTCCGCCATTTCGTCCGGCTTGGGCCACATGCCCTTGCCGATCTGGGCATGGCCTTTGAGGCCGCATT
>JAKSCQ010000304.1 GCA_022360555.1 Pseudomonadales bacterium | reverse complement strand
TCCGGGTCGGTTTCCCACATGCGGTTTTCCAGGGACACCTGGTGGTGATCCGGGTCCGGCGTCACGTCGATGACGGTCAGGCCGAAGCGGTCAATCAGGTAGTCCTTGTACTTGAGGGTTTCCTCGAAGTGGTAGCCGGTATCAATGAAATGCACCGGCTGATCAGGACGAATCGTGGAGATGATGTGCAGAAAATAGGCAGAGGTCGCCGCGAAGGAAGAGGTCACCATGATCCGTTCGGGAGAAAAATCCTCGAATACCCGGGCGATACGTTCCTCAAAACTCAACGGACCATAGACACGATTCAGCTCCGCCAGGGCCTCTTTGGACAGGCCGGCGGTGTTGTCTCCGAAACGTGTAATAAGCTGTGCACTACCCATGATCTACAGCACCTCAAAACAGGAATTGCGAGGTGCCATGATAGGGCTTCGGGGAAGATTATAAAGGAATATATAGTGATAGTTTTATGCATTAATGGAATATAAGGCCCGGGAACAGACCCCGGGCCCGCACACGGTCAGAACGCGTAGTTGACCCCCACCCCGATCAGCTCCTGCGTGCCGAAGTCGTTATCCACCAGGCGCAGGTACTCCAGGTTCATGCTCAGGTGTTCTTCCATTCCCAGGTCAAAACCGCCGCCATAGGATTCGCCGTCATCACGCAGGGTGTTGCCGTTGAAGTCGTTCTCCACATAGCTGTAGCCGCCGATCAGGTAGGGCTGGACCGGCCCGGCCAGCGGCGGTGTCAGGCGTGCATAGGCGCCATAGTAGAAATCGTTCTCCACATCCACATTCCGGTAGCTGTCGTCGCCCACCGCCTTGCCGACACGGACTTCCGCGCTAAGCAGCTCATGCAGCACCAGGCCACCTCGCAATGTCAGCCCGGTGAGGGTGGCGTCGGAAACCTGCCCCCGGTCAATCTTCATCATTCCGGCCTGGGCCCCCACATAGGGCTGGGCCTGAACAATCGTCGCAGCCAGTACCCCGGCCGCCAGTACTCCACCTGCCATGCAGTGTTTGACTGCAAAGGGAATGCGCATCCTGCTCTCCTTCTCGATTGCATTTCTGATTGTTATGTCGGCCATCGGGCCAGGTTCCATTGAACCTGTTGTGACGCTCAAAGGAAAGGGGCACACCGCGACGAAAAAATGATCACCCTGTGGCGCATGTCACGTCAAACCACTTTTTACCTTGATCCAGGAACTCACGTTTTCAACAGTGTCGGACCTGCCAGGTGCCACAGTGGCTGTGGCGACAACAAGTCCCGTTGCACGGGAAGACTATCAGGAGAGTCCGATGAAAAAACGCATGATCGCACTGGGTGCCATGCTGGTTTCTGCCACCATTGCCAGCCCGGTTGTAGCCCAGCAAGCCGCCCCACAGGGCAATGCGCCGCAGACACAACAGTCCATGCAGCAAGCGCTGCCGGATGCGTCGCAATTCAGTGAAAAGCAACTGGATGCATTCGCGACAGCCCAGAAAGAAATGGGAGCCATCCAGCAGGAGTACTCGAAGAAATTGCAGGGCAAGAAAGACCAGCCCGAGGAAGCGGTCAAGGTAAAACAGGAAGCCCAGCAGGAAATGGCAAAAGCCGTTCAGGACAGCGGCCTGGAACTCAATACCTACAATCAGATTGTCCGGCTTGCCCAGTACGATGCAGACTTCCGCAACCGTATCGTGGAAAAGATGCAATGAGAGCCAATGGGTAACGCCGGCGCAATGCCGGCGTTACGATTGCCGCTGCCAATCAGAAGTTGGTAACCACTCCCAGCCAGTAGCGGCGACCATCCTCCACATAGCCGTACTCGTCGTAGAAGATCTCCTTATCCGCCACGTTGTAGATACCGGTATTCAGCTTGGTCTGCCGGGTCAACTGAAAGCCGATGCCGGCGTCCACCAGGGTGTTGGACGGCGCAATGGTGGCATCGCTGGACGGGCCGGTGTTCGGCTGGCTTTCCTCGCCACGGTAACGCACGGTGGCCCAGGGCGACACGGTATCGGTGGCGCGCCAGTTCACTTTCAGGCTGGCCAGGTGCTTGGGCAACTGGGTCAGCGGCTCGCCCTTGTATTCGCCGGATTTCTGTTCGGAATCCGTGTAGGTGTAGCTCAGGTTCAGTGACATCACGCGGGCAATGGTGGCCGACAGCGCCGCTTCCGCCCCCTGGGTTACCGCCTCATCCACATTCACCCGGTAAGTCGGATCGGAACCGAACTGGTTCGGGCCGTCGGTGCAGATGTCGATGGGACAGGCAATCCGGGTGATCTTGTCTTCGAAGTCGTTGTGGAACACGGTCACGTTGGCCTGCAGGTCACGACCGGCGTTGAAATACAGGCCCAGTTCCTTGTTCAGGGACGTTTCCGGTTCCAGGTCCGGGTTGCCGTAAATATTGCCACCACGGCTGATCTGTCCCCAGTCCGGGGTGATCTCACGCAGGGACGGCGAGCGGAAGCCGGTGGAGACCCCGCCCTTGACGGTCCAGCGCGGGCTGAAGCCCCACACGCCATACAGACGCGGGCTGAAGTGGCTGCCGTAGTTCTCGTCGTCATCCATACGCGCCCCGGCGGTGAGCGAGAAGGTGTCGGTGATCATCCACTCGTCTTCCGTGAACAGGGCATACTTTTGCAGCTCGATGTTGGTACGGTCGGAAATCCGGTTGGAGGTCTTGTCGTTGAGCTTTTCCTCGGTGAAATCCGCCCCCACGGTCACCATGTGATCGCCAAAGGGCATCACCAGGGCCGTCTTGGCATCGGTGTTGGTGATCACCATTTCCCGGGTTTCGTTTTCGGCACGCTCGCGCTGCACATAGGTATCGGAGGTGCCAATGGCCCAGCGGCCGGTGTGCGTCAGGGCCAGATTTTCGCGGGTATGGGTATCGAAGGAATCGCTGCAACCGCCACGGCAGCCCTCGGTAGGCGCACTGCGTCCCATCAGTGACTGGCGCTCGTCTCTGGTTCTGGTGGCCTCCAGGGAAACGTCATGGTTTTCCGTGGGGGTCAGCGTCAGTTTGGCGGTCAGGTTTTGCAGGTCCTGCTGCTCGTAGCCGTCCACGAACAGGTCTTCCTCGCGGTCGGTGAACCCGCCGTAAAGTTGCAGGCCCAGCAGGTCTTCCTTCAACGGACCACTGAGACTGAAGTTGCCTTGCTGGATATCCCCGGAGCGGGAATCGTCCTGAATGATGGTATCCAACTGGACGGAGCCGCCCCACTGATCCGCCACCTTGCGGGTAATGATGTTGACCACACCGCCAATGGCATCGGAGCCGTACAGGGTGGACATGGGGCCACGCACCACTTCGATCCGCTCGATGCTTTGCAGCGGCGGCAGCCAGCCCTGCTCGAAACCGGCACTGCCGTTGGGGCGGGATTCGCGGGTAGAAACCGGCTTGCCGTCCACAAGAATGAGGGTATAGGAGGACGGCATGCCACGGATGGTAATGTCATTACCGTTATCACCAGCCCCACCACCGGTGACAATCACCCCCGGCACATCGCGCAGGGCATCGGTGGTGTCCTTGTAGTATCGCTCTTCAATCTGCTCACGGTTGATGACACTGATGGAAGCCGGCGCATCTTCCACCTGCTGGGCATAACCGCCCGCGGTCACCGACACCTGCCCCAGTTCGTAAGCTTCCTCGTCTGCCCAGGCGATACCGCTGGCGGCGGCCAGCGCCAGGGTCAGGTTCCCCAAACGCATTCCCATGATCCTTCTCTCCTCATTGTTAAGCGACAACCGGACCGGAGACCCAGCGCGGCCTGCCTGGCAGGCGGTCATTACGGATGCGGATCCCCCGGTGAATACCGGCATGAACCGGTTTCAGAAAACGAAATGATATTGATTCTTATTTATGAGGAAAGAAGATTTACATTCTATACAACCGCTCACCCGGGCAGCCGCATATGCACCCGCAGGCCGGGATCGCCGTTCTCGGCCCAGAGTTCGCCCCCCAGACGCTCCACCGTACGCCGGGCAATACTCAAGCCCAGACCGAAACCGCTATGCCCGGACCGGGCACTGTCCAGCCGGACAAAGGGCGAGAAGATGTCCTGCAATCGCTCGGTGGGCACACCGGGCCCCTGGTCCGCCAGCCACAGGTGCCACCCGCCCTCCTCCCGCCGCCCGGCCAGCAACAGGGTTCCCGCTGGCGGGGAATAGCGAATGGCATTGCGCACCAGGTTTTCGAACACCTGGGCCAGGGCATTCAGGTTGCCCCGAACACTGGCATCGGCAGGGATGTCACATCGGAACCGGTCCGCGTCCCAGCCGCTTTCGAAGGCGGCGTTGTCCACCACCAGGTCCCACAGCGCAGGGAGGGAAATCGGTTCCATGCCCCGGGGAGTGCTGTCGGTATCCTGCCAACCCAGGGCCAGGGTATCGTCCACCAGGGTGCGCATGTGCTCCAGCTCCCGGGCCACGCGCTGGCGAAAGTCCCCGTCGGGCATGTTGCTTTCCAGTGCCACGGCCAGACGGCTGAGCGGGGTGCGCAGCTCGTGGGACATGTCGTTGAGCAACTGGCGCTGGGTGACCAGCATGGCGGACACCTGCTCCGCCATGGCATTGAAGCTGCGAGCCACATCGCCAAATTCGTCACTGCGCTGGCTCAGCGGCGGCGCCACCCGGGCCTCCGGGTCGTCCTTGAAGTGCAGCACCTGTTGTTGCAGGCCCAGCAGCGGCGCCCGCACACGCCAGAACAGCAGACCTCCCAGGCCCAACGCGGACAGGGCGGGAATGCCCACCAACAGGAACATTTCCAGCGCCGGCCAGTAGGTGCCCGGTCGGTACCGGGGCGGCAACTGCATCACCAGCCGGCCCTGCTCCGGTATCGCCGGGAAAGGGATCCCCACATAAGGCATCTTCTTGCCATAGCGGAAACTCATGCGCCCATCCAGGCTGCGTTGAAAGCGCAGGCCGGCACGTTCGCTGTCGGTGAGGGGGATGCCGCTGAGGGACTGGTCGTGGTTATTGACCACCATAATATCGCCCGGCTCGCGGGCGCCTATCTGTGTCAGCCACTCGGCAACGCCCTGCTCTCTCCCTGTCAGCCAGGCCTGTTCTGCCCCGGCCGCATAGCCTTGCATGACCTGGCGGGCCTCTTCGTTCAGGTACTGGGCTTCATTGCGCAGGTAATCCGTCAGCCAGACTCCCAGCACCATGGTGCTCACGGCGGTTACCACCAGCACCAGGGCCAGACGCCACAACAACGAGCGGCGGCGGACCATCACAGGTGCTCGGTGACCAAGGTATAGCCCTGCCCCCACACGGTACGCACCGGGGATTCCGGCACGCCGGCAGCACGCAGCTTGCGGCGCAGGTGGCTGACATGCAGATCCAGGCTGCGGTCATGGCGGCCGCAACCGCGGTGCAGCACAGCCTGGTACAGGAAGGGTTTGCTGAGCACCTCGTCGCGGTTCTCAAGCAGCACCTGCAAGAGCCGGAATTCAGTGCTGGTCAGCCCCAGGTCACGGCCCTGATAAAGCGCCACGGCATCACTGTCACGCAGTTCCAGCCTGCCCGCCTGACGACTGCTGGCCGGGTAGTGCCGCTCCAATGCCACTCGCCGCAGCACCGCATCCACCCGCACCATCAGCTCCGCCATGCTGAACGGCTTGGGCAGGTAGTCGTCCGCCCCGCTGATCAGCCCTTGAATGCGGGCCTGTTCGTCGCCCAGCGCCGACAGCACGATCACCGGCACCGGGCTGGTCTCCCGCAGCCGGGCCAGCAGGTCCAGGCCATTGAGTCCCGGCAACAGGATATCCAGCAGTACCAGGTCGTATTCCCCCGAGCGGGCAGCCTCCAGGCCGTTTCGGCCATCGCGGCAGGTGGTCACCTGATAGCGGCGTTCGGACAGGGAGGTTTCCAGATGCCCCATCAGGACGGCATCGTCTTCGATGATCAGCAGGCGGGCGGGGATTTGGGCGATAGCGTTCATTCGAGAATGATAAGAATTATCATTCGTTCAATCCAGCGGTTTTTGAACTGAATTCACAGCCCACAGAGAGCTTTACATTCTTTACGCGGCCAATGGGTATGGATAAAGAACAATTCTCATTACCATCCAGGCAGTTCTGATAACGAGCCCCGCACCGTGAACAAGAAACGCAAGGCCTTCTGGCTGAAACAACTCCACCAGTGGCATTGGGTGACCTCCGCCATCTGCCTGATCAGCCTGCTGCTGTTCAGCGTGACCGGTATTACGCTGAATCACGCCACCGCCATCAGTGCCAACCCGCAGATTCGCGAACACCAGCTCACCCTGCCCCCCGACCTGCTGGCAACACTCAACCGCCACAACGAGGGCTCTCTGCCTGGGCCGGTGGCGCAATGGCTGGATAGCCAGATGGGCCTGCCCGCCGCCACCACCCCCGCCGAGTGGGCAGCGGATGAGGTCTACCTGGCCCTGCCCCGCCCCGGCGGCGATGCCTGGCTGGCCATCGACAGGGCCAGCGGCGACGTACTCGCCGAGGTGACAGACCGGGGCTGGATCGCCTTTTTCAACGACCTGCACAAGGGCCGCCATACCGGCACGGCCTGGTCCTGGTTCATCGATATCTTTGCCATCGCCAGCCTGCTGTTCGCCCTCACCGGGCTGGGGCTGATGATGCTGCACGCCAAACGCCGGCCGGCCACCTGGCCGGTCACCCTGGCCGGGCTGGTCCTGCCCTGGCTGCTGATTGTGTTTTTCATGCATTAAAGGAAAGAGCTATGCGCGTTGTGCTTACCCTGATGATTTCCCTGCTGGCCGGCATCGCCGTGGCCGACAGCTTCCGGGTGGAAGTGGAAGTTCCGCGTCTGCGGGTGGCGGAATACCACGCGCCCTATGTGGCGTTCTGGGTGGAAAGCCCGGATCGCAGCACCATTGTTCCCCTGGGCCTGTGGTACGACGACCAGGAAAAATGGCTCAAGGATATTCGCCAGTGGTGGCGGCGCACCGGGCGCGGCCAGCAGGCGCCCTACGACGGCCTCACCGGCGCCACCCGGGTGCCCGGCACGCACCAGGTGGATTTTGCCGAACTGGACAGCCTGCAGAACCTGCCCGCCGGCGACTATGAGCTGATTGTCGAGGCCGCCCGGGAAGTCGGCGGTCGGGAAGTCCTGCGACTGCCCTTCACCTGGCCCGCCAACAGACCGCAACAACAGACCGTGCAGGGCAGCAACGAGCTCGGCACCGTCAGCCTGACCATCGACCCCTGATCCCTGTACCAGACAAGGAGAGACCATGCACTCTGTACTGAAAAAGGCCGGCCTGCTTGCACTGCTGGCCACCGCCCTGCCCGCCCATGCCCACAAGCTGTGGCTGCTGCCCAGCCATACCAGCGTGTCCAAGCCCCAGTGGGTCTCCGTGGATGCCAGCATTTCCAACGAAATCTTCGGTTTCGAGCGGGCCTACCCGGTGGACAACCTGGAAGTCACCGGCCCGGACGGCCAGCCCGCCACCGTGGATAATCTGCTCAAGGGACATATTCGCAGCGTCTTCGATGTGCAGCTCGACCAGCCGGGCAGCTACCGGATTGCCATCGCCAAACCGGGCTACTTCCTGATGTACCAGGTGGACGGCGACCGTCAACGGGCCCGCGGCATGGATGCGGACAAGCTGCTGGCCGAGCTGCCGGACAACGCCAGCGAGGTGACACTCATGGAAGTCCACAACCGCCTGGAAACCGTGGTAACCCTTGGCGCTCCCAACCGCACCGCCCTCAAACCCACCGGCCAGGGCATGGAATTCGAGATGCTCACCCACCCCAATGACCTCTATGACGGGGAAACCGCCCAGTGGCGCATCCTGGTGGACGGCAAACCCGCCGCCGGTGTGGAAGTGGAACTGGTCCCCGGCGGCACCCGCTACCGTGATCAGCAGAACAACTGGACGGTAACCAGCGACAACAAAGGCATCGTGAAGATCACCTGGCCCGGCCCCGGTCGTTACTACCTGGAAGCGGCCACCAGCGACGACAAGGTCAGCAACAAGCAAGCCAGCCAGCGGCGCCTGCAATACCTGGGCACCGTGGAAGTCCTGCCGATGTGAACACGCCACACGCTGGCACGAAGCACGCTTTGATCGCGTGTTGCGTGCCAGCGTAACCGCGTCTGACTGAACAAATAACGTGCAATTTCATCGTTAGCTGCTATACTCCGCCGTCCTCGCCGGCACTCGCCCGGCCCCTCCCCTCATTACATAGGTAAATCATGTCAGATTCCCGTTCCGGGTTCGCCAGTCTTGGCCTGCCCGAGGTTCTGCTTACTGCGATTGCCCGCCAGGGCTTCCAGGAGCCGTCGCCGATTCAGGCGAAAGCCATCCCGCTGTTGCTCGATGGCCATGACCTGCTGGGCCAGGCACAGACCGGCACCGGTAAAACCGCTGCCTTTGCACTGCCCCTGCTGGCCCGTCTGGATGCGTCCCTGCGTGAACCGCAAATGCTCATCCTGGCTCCCACCCGCGAGCTGGCGATTCAGGTCGCCACCGCCTGTGAAGAATTCGCTGCCGACATCAAAGGCCTGCAGGTCCTGCCCATTTACGGTGGCGGTGAATACCGCCAGCAACTGAAAGGCCTGCGTAATGGTGCCCAGGTAATTGTCGGCACCCCGGGTCGCGTCATGGATCACATGGAACGCGGCTCTCTCAAACTAAACAGCCTGAAGGCCCTGGTGCTGGATGAAGCCGACGAAATGCTGCGCATGGGCTTTATCGACGATGTGAAATGGGTGCTCGAGCGCACTCCGGACAACTGTCAGCTGGCGCTCTTTTCCGCAACCATGCCGCCGGTTATCCGCAAAGTGGCCGACCAGCACCTGAAGAATCCGCAGAAAGTGCAGATCGACAGTGGCAGCGCCACCACGTCCACCACCATCCGCCAGCGTTTCTGGCCGGTGGCGGGGCTGAACAAGCTGGACGCTCTGAGCCGTATCCTGGAAGCGGAAGAACACGACGCCGTCATCGTCTTCGTGCGCACCAAGCAGGCCACGCTGGAGCTGACCGAGCAGCTCAACCGTCGCAGCCTGCGCGCGGAAGCCCTGAACGGCGATATCCCGCAGCAACAGCGGGAAAAAACCGTGCAGCGCCTGAAAGACAAGCGTTTCGATCTGCTGGTTGCCACCGACGTGGTCGCCCGGGGCCTGGACGTGCCGCGCATCACCCATGTGATCAACTACGACATGCCCGGCGACCCGGAAGCCTATGTGCACCGGATCGGGCGGACCGGCCGTGCCGGGCGGGAAGGCGATGCCATCCTGTTTGTCAGCCGTCGCGAGCAACATGTGCTGCGTCAGATCGAGCGTACCACCCGGCAGAGTATCGAAAAGATGGCGCTGCCTTCCGTGGATGACCTTAACGCCAAGCGCATCGCCCGTTTCCAGGAACAACTGACCGGCATGCTGGACAGCGAAGCGGTGAAAGAAACCCGCGAGCTGATCAACCAATTGCGCGACAACATGGACGTATCGGACAACGACATGGCCATCGCCCTGGCTGCCATGATGTTCCAGCGTGAACCGCTGATCCTGAAAGAGCCCAAGTTCGTGAAGGAACCGCGCCAGAAACGCGAACGCAACGCCCGTAGCCGGGATCAACGCGGCCCGCGTAACGGCAAGGCGCGCAGCGATGCCAGCATGCGTCGTTACCGCATCCAGGTAGGCCACGACCATGGCGTCAAACCCGGCAACATCGTCGGCGCC
Source organism: Pseudomonadales bacterium (assembly GCA_022360555.1). GTDB lineage: Bacteria > Pseudomonadota > Gammaproteobacteria > Pseudomonadales > Alcanivoracaceae > Alcanivorax. The sequence continues at coordinate 7,418 of JAKSCQ010000304.1, read as the reverse complement.
ATCGCCAACGAAGCCAAGCTGCCCAGCCGCCTGATCGGCCCGATCCGCATCCACCAGGACCACAGCACCGTGGACCTGCCGGAGGATCTGTCACCCAAGCAATTGCACACTATCCGCACCGCGCGGGTGTGTCAGCGGGCATTGGGGCTGGAAGTGCTTTGAGCTGAAAGTGAAAAGTTGAAAGTTCCAACGCGGCCAAGCACGTTGTAGCTTGCCTTACTCTGCCCGCGCTTCAACGTTGAAGTGCGGGCAGAGTGCTTCTGCTGACGTCAAAACGCCTCACGCTGCAAGGTGACACTTGCAACTTATCCTCATCAGGATCCGGAAATCCGGAACCCCACTTTCAGGCACACCTGATAGTGCGCGACCTTGCCATCGACGATGTGCCCACGAGTCTCGACGACTTCGAACCAGTCCATGTGCTGGACGCTTTCGCTGGCCGTGGCCAGGGCATTTTCAATGGCATCCTCGATACTGGTGCGCGAAGAGCCCACCAGTTCCAGCTTCTTGTAGACATGATGGTCGGACATAGTGCTCTCCTTGTCGGTGCTTGTCCTTTCATCCTTACACCTGTGATCGGTCAATACCAAGGGGGCAACGCCGGATCACGATCAAAAAATCATCAATTTTTCGTTGAAAGCCCGGCGCGATTGCCCCACAAAGAGAAGTAGGACGTTGTCATTGACCTTCTCAGGAGGACACGCGATGGATATGCACAAAATGACACCCTGGAACTGGTTGCGCCGCGAAAGCAGCCGGGAGCGGCCTTTGCCCCAGCGGCAACCCCGTCATCCGCTGCTGCGCTGGGAGCGGGAGTTCGACAACTGGTTTGAGCAGATGTTGGGCGATATGGCCTGGACCACACCGGCGCCCCATGCGGAACCGTCCCTGCCCTTCCGGCCCAACCTGGATATCCTGGAACGCGATGACCACTACCTGGTCACCGCCGAGCTACCCGGCGTGGAAAAGCAGGATCTGCACGTCAGCCTGGATGGCGACAGCCTGCAAATTGCGGGTACCAAGGCGGAGATTCAGGAAAGCGACCGGGATGGCTACCACTATAGTGAGCGTCGCTACGGCAGTTTTCAGCGCATGCTGACCCTGCCGGCGGATGCGGACGGTGAAGAAATGAAAGCGGTGTTCCATAACGGCGTGCTTACTCTGACCATTCCCCGCCACGAGCAGCATGGCCTCAGTCGCAGAGAGATCGACATTCACTAGGGAACCTCTGAATAACTCCTTGCGTGCTCAGCGTGGCACCGCTTGCGGGCGCCGGTGAATGACCGGCGCCCCCGTCCAACGGCCTGATCCTGAACGGCGATATACCGGTGGACTTCTTTGCCAGCAGATCCCCGGTTTAGGGCGGAGATGCCGGATCACAAGCGAAGCGCTGAACGTCAGCTTGCTGACGGCCCCGAAGAGCCTGCCCCGGACTTGATCCGGGGGGGAGCGCAGCGCATAACTCCGGCATGACGGTGTTTTCCCTTAAGTCAGCGCCATTCACCTCAGACCCTGTATCGCTCCCCCTCATCCGCGATGACCCTTTTTACAGGCCGCCTCTTCCTTGCTTGCCTGGCACCAGCAACGATTCCAGTGGCTGACGCTCCGGACGGAAGGTATTGATGGTTTCGTTCTCGGCCTCGTATCCCAGGGACAGGCCACACAACAGCTTGTAGTTTTCCGGGATGTCGAAGTGTTTTTCCAGTGGCGACCGCCATAGTGCCAGAGCGCCCTGGGCGCAGGTGCCCAGGCCGGCATCGGTGGCCGCCAGCATCAAGCTCTGCAGGAAAATGCCTGCATCCAGCGGGCTGTAGACATCCAGCCCTTCGTGGACAAAGATGAACAGGGCCACAGGCGCATTGAAAAAACGGAAATTCTCACGCATCTGCTGGTGTCGTCCCAGTTTGTCACCGCGTTCAATACCCAGCAGTTCATAGAGTTGATGCCCAGTGGCATTCCTGCGCGGCTGCAAATCCTTTGGATAATCGGTGACCGGGCGGAAGTCGCCATCTGGCAAGCCCTCATTGGTGAGCTTCGCCTTGATTTGTTTCAGCTTGGAGCCCCGCGCCAGTGAGACCAGATCATCAAACATGGGGGGCAGGGTCTCACGCAGGTCCTCCAGCACTTCCCCCCGGGCGACCGCAATCTGATAAGGCTGGGTATTCGACCAGCTGGGGGCCGACGTGGCCGTGGTGAGAAGCTGATCGAGCAATGCCTCACTCACCGGCTTGTCGGAAAACGCCCGCACACTGTGGCGACGGGCCATTGCCTCTTTGAATTCCATGGGGGTGACTCCGTGGGTAGCAGTGGCACGACTATGCCAAATCCCTACAATACCCTGCCATGACCAAGACCACCGCCCCCCTGCAACGCCGAGCCAACTTTTCCCGCTGCAAGCAGTACCGCTATGCCCTGTGGCGCCAGTGGGGCGAGGGCGACGACTTCATGCTGCTCATCGGCCTGAACCCGTCCACCGCTGATCATCGCCAGGACGACCCCACCATTCGCCGCTGTATGGGTTTTGCCCGGGACTGGGGCTACTCCGGCCTGTGCGTGGCCAATCTGTTTGCCTACCGGGCCACCTACCCGAAAGATCTGTTTGCCGCGCCTGACCCGGTAGGCCCGAAGAACGACCAGTGGCTGCGCAAACTGGCCCGCCAGGCCGACCTGGTGGTGGCCGCCTGGGGCAACCTGGGCCACCATCTGGGCCGCGCCCGTCAGGTGGCCTCAGACCTGCCGGCCATGCACGCCATTCGCGTCAATCGCTCCGGCGACCCGGCCCACCCACTGTATCTGCCCAAACACCTGACAGCCCGCCCCTGGCAGGGCTATACCGCCTTGTCCTGACCTTCACCCGCCATGGCGGATACTGCAATGAAGTGATCTGCACGACAGGGACCGCCGCCGTGAACGCCCAGTTGGAAAAAAACATCCGCCGCACCCGCCGTCTGTCCTTCGCCGGGCTGTTGCCTTTCTACGGGCTGCTCGTGCCCGCCTGGCATGACCCGACACGGCACTGGGCCCTGGCCGGGCTGGCAGCCTATGCCGCCGTCATTATTGCCTTTCTGGGCGCCATTCACTGGGGCCGCGCCCTGAATCGTTTTGATCGGGGCAACCAGTTCCCCACTCTGCTGTTCGGTATCATGCCCGCCGTGCTGGGCTGGTTTGCCCTGATGCTACCGCTTGAGCTGGCCCTGCCCATGCTGGCCGCGGGCCTGGTTTTTGTCTGGGGGACGGAACAGATGGTCTTCAGCGACCAGCTTCCCACCTGGTATCGGCACCTGCGTCACCAGCTCACCGCCGCTGCCGTGCTGGCCGTGCTGATTGGCTGGGCAGCGGCCATGATGCCGCTGTTCTAAGGAGCCTTTTTTACTTTTGTCGGCAAGCTGTCACCTTGGCCGTTTTATGCTTGCCCGGATACACTGATTCAAATTCACAGGGAAAGGTATATCGATGACCTTACTTCGGCAGCGTCTTGCCATCCTCCTGCCTGTTGTTCTGCTGTTTTCTGTCATGCCGACGGCCCAGGCCTCACCGGTGGATTATCAGCAACACATCCAGCCCATCTTTGAACAGAAATGCCTGGCCTGCCATGGCTGCTATGACGCCCCCTGCCAGCTCAAGCTGGAGGCCCCGGAAGGCCTGGACCGGGGAGCCAGCAAGCAGAAGGTCTACAACGGCGCCCGCACAGAGTCGGTGACACCGACGCGGCTTTTCACGGATGCCCAGACCACTGCCGAATGGCGGGACAAGGGTTTCTTCTCGGTGCTCGACAGTACCGAGGGTATGCAGGCCTCCCTGCTGTTTCAGATGCTGCAACTGGGCAGACAGCACGACTTTGCCCCCAACGAAAAACTCCCCAAGGACATCAAGCTGGGGCTGGCCCGGGAAAACACCTGCCCCAACCCGGAAGAGTTCGACGATTACGCCGACGACCATCCCATGGAAGGCATGCCACTGGCGGTCACCGGTCTCACCGACGACGAGTTCAACACCCTCAGCCAGTGGCTACAGGCAGGCGCCCCGCTTTCCAGCCCGCAGATCACCCTCACGAAAGACGAACAACGACAGGTCAACGCCTGGGAAGCGCTTCTCAATAGCGATGACAAGAAACACCAACTGGTAGGCCGCTGGCTCTACGAACACCTGTTCCTGGCACACCTGTACTTTGGTGAAGACGGTGACGGCAACAAGCCAGGGCATTTCTTTCAGCTCTACCGCTCCAGCACCCCACCCGGCGAACCCATCAAGCCGCTGGGCACGGTGCGCCCCAACGATATGCCACCGGAACACTTCTGGTACCGACTGGCTCCGGTACCCGGCAGCCTGGTGCACAAGACCCATATCACTTTGGCCCTTAACGACGACAAGCTGGCCCGCACCCGCTCGCTATTCTTTGCCAGCGACTGGCAGGTGGGCACTCTGCCCGGTTACGGCTATGAAGATCGCGCCAACCCTTTCATTACCTTCAATGCCATTCCCGCCCGCGCCCGCTATCAGTTCATGCTCGACAATGCGGAATACTTTGTGCGCACCTTTATTCGCGGCCCGGTCTGCCGGGGCCAGGTGGCCACCGACGTGATCCGCGACCAGTTCTGGGCAGTCTTCCAGGATCCGGATCACGACCTCTATATCACCGACGACAACTACCGCGCCCGGGTCAGTGGCCTGCTGGGGCTGCCCGGCCAGAATGATGATCTGTTGTCCCTGGGTCCGCAGTGGCTCAAGTACAGCGGCAAACGCAATGACTACCTGAAAGCCCGGCACGACGCCTATGCCAAACACTTTCCGCAAGGCCCCACCTGGGACAGTCTGTGGGATGGCGAAGGCCATAACCGCAATGCATTGCTCACCATCTTCCGGCACCACGACAATGCGTCCGTCCGTAAAGGGTTGATCGGTGATCTGCCGCTGACCACCTGGGTGATGGACTACCCCCTGTTCGAACGCAGCTATTACAACCTGGTGGTCAACTTCAATGTGTTTGGTTCTGTCTCTCACCAGGCGCAAACCCGGCTGTATTTCGACCTGATCCGTAACGGCGCGGAGCAGAACACCCTGCGTTACTTCCCCCGCGAGGTGCGCCAGATGGTCATGGACAACTGGTACCAGAACACCGGCAAGCTGCGCCTGTATATCAGCTATGCCTCGGTGAACAAGGAACAACCCACCGGCATCGAGTATCACACGGCCACCCCCGTCAACGAGTTCAATGACCGGTTGCTCAAACACTTTGCGCAAATCAACGCCCGACCCGACCCGATCAATCGCTGCGACGGCGAACACTGCAACCGCAAGGCTATCCCCGGCTGGCTACAGGCCGTGGAGAACCGGCTGAGCGCCCTTTCATCGTCGCGCGCGGCGGCGCTCAAGGTGATCGATTACCTGCCGGAAGTCACCATGGTGCGCGTAGAAAACAACGCGGGCCAGTTCGAGATCTATACGCTGATTCGCAACCGAGCCCACAGCAATGTGGCATTCATGATGGGCGAATCCCTGCGCTACCAGCCGGAGCTGGACACCCTCACCCTGTATCCCGGTGTGCTGGCCAGTTACCCGAATTTCATGTTCAACCTGAAGGCTGACGACACCGACGCCTTTGTGACGGCCATGACAGCCGTCGAGGATGAAGGCGACTTCACCCGGGTTGTCGACCGCTTTGGTGTACGCCGGACCCACCCGAATTTCTGGACCTGGTTCCATGACCTGACCCGGTATCTGGAAACCTATGAGCCTACCGAGGCCGCGATTTTGGACATGAACCGGTACGAGAATCTTTAACGATGGCGCTTCGCAAATTTGGGTGGAGGGCAACACCGACACGCAACATGCATCACGCTGGCACGCAAACAACCGTCGTCTGACAGGAATGACACTGAAAACACAACCGTAACGCAGGGCGGAAATGGGGGGCAGCCCATCTCCGCCAACAACCTGGGCAACGGCGCTGGCCAGAAGCGTAGGGTGGATTAGCCGAAGGCGTAATCCACCAACCTTCTTCCCTCTTGCCTGGATGGTCTTCCCGACATTCCCCGTTGGAGCCATGTTTGCAGGGCGAATGGGGGTTACCAGAACTGAGATCCCTGATTACCCATTGGGTGATTTCCGCACCAGCACGCCCCGTGCCGGCAGCGGCTTCGCAAAAAAGCCGGATTCATCCACCCCATACTCTTTCCCGCCAGCGGTTACTAGGTCTGTAGCGACATAGCGGTTGCTACTTGGCCCGACCAGACAGTCACATTGGTCAATGTGACTGAGCCTGCCCTCTCCATAATCGAGTGCAATAGTGATAACAACGAGGCAATACTCATGGCGAAAGATGCAGTAGGTTACGCGCTCACCGCGCTTAACCGTCTGGCCAGCTCGGAAGCGCTGGACAAATTCGGCCTGCGCAAGACCGTGGAACGGCTTGCCTATACCCTGACCAAAAGCGGTTTCCAGGTGCTGACCACCTCCGCCCGGGCTTTCAAGTCCAGCAACCCCGGCAGCAAGCCGGAACGGCTGAATGCCCCCGGCCACACCCGGGACCTGTTTGATCTGGGCGTCACCGATGAACAACAGATGATTCGCGACAGCGTTCAGGCATTTGCCATGGACGTGCTGCGCGAGCAGGCGGAAAAGGCAGACGAAGCCCAGCAGACCAGTGACGAGGTACTGGCCCAGGCCCTGGAGCTGGGGCTGAACTTCTTTGCCGTGCCGGAATCCCTGGGCGGCGCCGCCACCGAACGCTCCACCACCACCAGCATGCTGGTGGCCGAGGACCTGGCACGCGGCGACATGGGCCAGGCGGTTGCCATCCTGGCACCCATGAGTGTGGCCAATGCCCTGACCCAATGGGGCTCCGCCGTGCAGCAGGACAAGTACCTGAGCGCTTTCGCGGAAGACAACCCACCCAAGGCCACCATCGCGGTATGCGAACCGCGCCCGCTGTTCGACCCCATGGAACTGAAGACCACTGCCCGCAAGGACGGCAGTGACTATCTCCTCAATGGGGAAAAATCCCTGGTGCCACTGGCTGCCGAAGCGGAACTGTTTCTGGTCGCGGCCCAGGCGGAGGACGGCCCGGCGGTGTTTATCGTTGAAGGCGGCACGGACGGTCTTGCCGCTGGCGACGATCCGTCCATGGGCATTCGCGCCAGCGCCCAGCGCCCGCTGAAGCTGGAAAACGTGCGCGTGCCGGCGGAAAACCGTCTCGGCAATGGCGATTTCGATTACCGTGCCTTTGTGGATCTGGGCACCCTGGCCTGGTGTGCCCTGGCCATCGGCACCAGCCAGGCGGTACTCGACTACGTGGGCCCGTACTGCAACGAACGCACGGCGTTCGGCGAACCCATCAGCCACCGTCAGTCCGTGGCCTTCATGATTGCCGACATGGCCATCGAGCTGGATGCCATGCGCATGCTCACCTACCGCGCCGT
>JAKSCQ010000071.1 GCA_022360555.1 Pseudomonadales bacterium | reverse complement strand
TGGTGGCGGGGTAGGTGCTGCGTTCCCTCAAAAACAGGGTGCTTCGTAGAACGGTATGGCTTACACGCAGGCACGCATCACGCTTGCACGCCAATCCGTCGGGTTCCGTGGGGGCACGCTCTTACAGCACAGCCAACACGCTGGGAAAGGTGTCGTCCTTCTTATCCGTGAGCCCGTTGTTTTGCGTGCAAGCGTGTTGCGTGTCAGCGCACAAGGGTATCGTCAGGGAGTTTTCTGCATCAGCACCACGGGATTGCCAATCAGGGTCACGCGCCAGCCATCACGCGCTGCCAGCCAGGCAAAGGTGTCCGGTTGCCAGAAGCACACATGGGTGGGGTCGCGCCGGTAGTGCCAGTGGGCAAAGGCGCTGTCGTCCACCAGCCAGCGGGTCATGATGCCCAGCCAGCCCCCCGGTTTGACGTTGTCGGCAAAGAACCGCCATTCCCGGGCCGGGCGATGCAGGTGTTCGATCACTTCCGTGCAGGTAATGAAGTCGTACTGGGTGGCCAGGCGCGCTTCGTGGGGGGCATAGATCGGGTCGTAGGTGGTGCAGGGGTGGCCTCTTTCCTGCAGCAGTTGCGCCAGTGCCGGCCCCGGGCCGCAGCCGAAATCCAGCCCACTGGCACCAGCCGGCAGGCGGTCGCAGAGCGGGTCGGCCAGTTGCGACAGAAAGCGCCGGTAGCCGCTGTCTTGCGGATCATTTTCGTGCAGGTCGTACTGGGCCTTTTCCGCTTCCCGGTCAGGCAGGGTGGCCGGGTCTTCGAAGGTCAGCTTGCAGGTGCCGCAGCGAAAATACCGTCGCCCGTCCACGTCGGCGAAAGGATGGCTTGGGTTATCGCACAGGGTGCAATGCATCAGTGGGTTTCCAGCCAGTGCTGTATCCGTGCGTAGGTGCGGGTTTCCTCGATCATGGTCATGTGCCCCATCTGGTGGAACAGCTCCCGGGTCAGGCGCGGGGCATCCGGGTACAGATCGCGGGCCAGGCCACTGTTCACCGCCACCAGCCAGTCACCCAGCGGGCGCGGGTGATCCGGCGCGCTGATGCTGCCGGCAATAAACAGCTGCTCCACCTCCGGGTCCAGTGGCACCTTGCGGCTGGGGCGCGGGTCATCGATGGGGCGGTCACGCCACTGGTCTTCCAGCACATAGCCGAAGCGCAGGTCGCGAATGCCGTCGGAGCGCAGGTTGGCCAGCCGCATCAGGGGCCGCGAGTAGGGCGTGGCACCGAGTAGCCGGTTGGCGTTGTTGCCCACCTTTTCCAGCAGCGCGCCCTGGTGCGGAGCCCCCAGGCAGGCCAGATGTGTGATTTTCTCTACCCAGTTGTCCTGGCGCTCCCGACCCTGGTGCAGGGCGCTGCGGGCCACCAGCCCTCCCATGGAATGGCCGATCAGAATCACCCGTTTGGGCAGGGACGTGTGAGCCAGCAGGCCCGCGAGCTTGCGCCCGTTGTCGGAAATATGCAGGCCGGTGTTATAACGCAGGTAGCGGACATCGGCCTGCAGGTGGACGCGGGCCCAGTGGCTGAAGGCATCCGCTGCCGGGTTGTTCCAGCAGGCATCATTCATACACAGGCCGTGAATGAACAGCACCAGGGTGTCGCCGCTTAGCGGGTTGTCGGGCAGCAGGGTCATGGGCAGGGCGTAGTGACTGTTCTGTTCCGCCAGCAGTTGCCCGAAGATGCCATTGATGATGCTCTGCAGATCCAGGCTGTCGCGTAGCTCGCGGTTCGGGTCGGCGGCCAGGTCCGCCAGCGACGCCATGTTGCCAGCCTGGCGGAACCCGTAGCGGATCAGGTTGTAGACCATGGGGGAGGGGGTGTAGTCCTTGCCCCTCAGGCCAAAGGGATTGGCCACGGAACCGTGGATATCCTGGACGACCTGGGTGATTTCATTGCCAAAACGGGTCACAAGCTGGGCCAGCCCGCCCACTTCCCGGCTCAATCGCTTCATGGGTTCTCCCTGTTGTGCGGCTATCATAGCAGGGAAAAGCGTGGGAAATGCCAGCCAGGGCGGTACCGGTGGGCAACGTAATGATTCGTAAAATGGTCGGAAAGTGCGTGACTAACACTTGGTGTGCTGGCAGGGGCTGGCATAGAGTCATGGTCGTCCCTATTGATATTGTTCAAGGAGTGAGACCATGCGTACTTTGAGTAAAGCCACTATGGCGGTCCTGTTTTCCCTGTCGGCTCTGCTGGTGGCCTGCGATTCCAATGACGGCCCGATGGAAAAGGCCGGCGAAAAAGTGGATGAAGCGGTTGATAGCATGGATGGGCAGGGCCCCATGGAAGAAATGGGCGAGGACCTGGATAGCGCCTACGACAATGCCAAGGAATCCGCGGAAGACATGAAGGATGCCGCGGAAAAATAATCCGGCATGATGGAGTCAGGAAAGCCGCCTTCGGGCGGCTTTTTTGTTTTTTGCGCATTGAAATGACCAACCCTGCCGCCCCTGCGTTGCCAACGGTTGCGGATAATGGTCACTTTTCTGTGGGGGTGATGGTTCTTTGACCTGGTGGGATTATCGCGGTCGAACGACCGCTCCCACGGAGCCCTCCATTCCGCTGCTCATCTCTGGACACCTGTCACCCTGTATTCAGCGCTCTGGCAAAGCCAGGAGATGCCGGATCGGTGTCCGGCATAACGAAGGCATGACGAAGTATCGACTCGCCGTTGATCCGCGATGAAGCTGTTTTATGTTTCATCGCGGGCTAGAGGGAAAAGGGGACAGGGTCTGAGGTCGGACGTCAGAAGTCTGACGCTCAAGCCAAACCCGCTTGGGTGGCGATACCTGGTTTGCAGTGCTTGTGAGTGTAGTGGCAGGTACATTGCGCTGGTGCATGGACCAAGGGCTTGGGGGCTGCCGGTTTTATGCCTTTCGCGTCAGACGTCCGACTTCAGACGTCTGACCCATCTGCTTTCCCGCTAATCCGCGATGAACCTTTTTTATGGCGCTTTGGCGTGATCGTCGTGACAGGTGGCCAGCAGGCGATCGATGGCGCTCTGTTCCGGTGGCGTTACCAGTAACTGGTAACGCTGTTTGATGCGCAGCCAGCGCCGACCGTACTGGCACCAGTAATCGCGATTGGGAGGTAGCCACTGGTCCGGGCTGTCGGCCCCCTTGCTGCGGTTGGCGCTGGCGGAAACCGGCAGCAGGTTGTCCGGGTCGTTGGCAAATTGCCGGCGCAGTCGGCGGTCCCACTGGTCGCCGCCATGGCCGTGGGCATGGCGCAGGGGGACCAGATGGTCCATGTCCAGCTCTCCGGCATGGGTCAGCCAGCGGTCGGTATAGGGGTCGTACCAGCGTCCCGTGGCCACGGTGCAAGGTTCCGGGCTGGTGAAACTCACCGGCACTGTGCTGGTAAGGATCAGCATCTCGGCCCGGGTGTCCTGACAGTCATGGTCTTCATCCTCCCAGTGGGGCCAGGCATCGCGGTCGTAGAGGGTCGAGAAGGCGCGCCCTTCCTGTTCGGCTTCGTCCTGCGCCTGCTGCTGTTGGTCGTGCACCGAGAAGCAGGGCTCGCGGTGACAGTGGTAGGCCCCGGTGCGGCGGTCGGTGTGGCCGCCCTGGCTGTCCAGCCCGCCGGGGTGGGCATGCAAGAACAGGGGGGCGAGAAAAACAGGCAAGAACAGGAAACGGAACAAGGGCGACAGGCTCTGGTGGTAAGAAGAAGGGCGTAAGATATCAGTGCATTTTCTTGTAGGCGAGGTCTTCCAGACCGGAAAAGATGTGAACGGGTTCCGCGCCGGTAGCACGATGATACAAAGCCGCAACGAGGCAAAACGAAAAGGTACGCTTTCTCTATGGGGATGGTTCGGAGCCGGATATAGAGTGAGCGTGCCGGATGTTCACCATGCTTTCGAGTTGTCCCGGCAGGTTGTCATCAGCAGTTTCAGGAGTCGCAGGTATGGGAACCCAGCAGTGTGCGCGTATCTGGCACCAGCAAGAGCTGGCCATGGAGGCGGTGGAAAGCCGGCTTCAGGCCCTGGGAGAGTATCTGGCCGTGTATCGGGCCAGTTATGCCTCCGGTAATGGTGCCCAGAATTATGCGCGCATCCGGGTGCTGCGTAATGATATTGGCCGCCTGCGTGCCTGGTGGTGGTATCTGCAGGCCTGCCGTCGAGGCGCGGCCTGGGTGCCGTTGCTGCACCGCGTGGTGGCTATCCTGGCGGTTCTGGTACCCGTGCGACGCCCTTCCCGTCGCCGCCGGCATGTCTCGCGCAGTATGCGCCACCTGAGCAGTTACAGCCTGATCGAACGCGCCTATGCGGCCCTGGAAGATGACGAACAGGGGCGGTTGCTGACCCTGCGGCTGGCTCAGTATCACCGGCCCACGGACAGTCGCAGCCGCGATATCGCCATCACCCAGCAACGGCTGGCGGATATTGCCGCGCTGCGTACCGAAGAATTGCCCGAGCCTCGCCAGGTCTCCGTGACCTGCTACCTGCTCAATGCGGCCATGGTGGCACGTCGTTGTCTTGGCCTGCGGTTGCCCATTACCAATACCGTGGATTATTGATGTTGGCCTCGGATCATTTCTCCCCCACCCTGGAAAACCTGCCAGAGGTCTTCACGCTGGCGGATCTGAAGCATCTGCTGCCGGGTGAGGAGTCCCAGGCGCTGGATCTGGCCCTGCGCTGGCTGGAAGCCGGGGTCATCAAGCAGGTGGCGCCGCCGCGCCCGGTGTTTTTCCGGGTGGTGCTGGGGGAAACCCTGGATGATGCGGTGCGCTGCCAGGCGTTGCTGCGCGCCTTTCCGTCACTGGTGATGGTGGCCGGCTCCGTGCTCTGGCGGCAGGGACTCAGCGCCCAGCGCGATACCCGCCTGGAGTGTTGCGTGTCGGAAGCCGAGCTGGACTGCCACCTGCCCGGTGTGGTGCTGCGTTGGCGTCCGCCGGCCTGGTGGTCCGCGATTCGTCGCGCTGGCGGGATTGCCGGTGATTTCCATGGCGTGCCCATGCTGACCCCGGAGATGGCCCTGGCCGATGCGGCGGCGTTCCGTGATGTCTGGATGCCCGACCGGGACGCGGTGGACTGGGACAAGCTGTCCACCGCCCGACTCAGTGAGGCCACCCGAAGCCTGCTGCCCCTGCGCCCGGACCGGTCCCGTTCGCCGCAGCATTGACCCTGCGGGGGGTAGTGTTATTAAATGAGAACCATTATCAAAACTGCGTGGTTCTCGTCCTATGCTCTGGGTTGCCGTACTGGCCACATTGGCCAGCGTATTCCTCTTTTACCTCAGTGACCGTCAGCAACGCTGGCTCGACCAGCCCCTGCCGGGGCCGGCGCGCCTGGGCGCTTGGCTGTTGTTGCTGGCCGCCGCCGGTTTCTGGGTGTTTGCCCTGGGGGTCAGTGTGGGCTTGTTCGTGGGGCTCTGGGTGTTTACCGTCCCGGCGTTGCTGTTGCCCCTGGTGGTGGGGCATCAGCGTGACAGTTTCCAGAAACGGGGGCGCAGTGCATGAGGCATTTTGCGGGAATATTGCTCAGCCTGCCGCTGGCCATGATGCTGATGGGGTTGCTGGCGGCAGCGGTGCCGGCGCCGTGGCAGTCCTGGCTGGTATTGCAGTTGGTGCTGGGGGTGGTGGTGTGGATGTTGCTCAGCCTGCTGGTGGCCCTGCCGGAGAAGGCCTGGCTGCCGGTGACCGCGCTGCTGGTGGCTAACCTGGCGGCCTGGCTGGCCCTGCAGACCACGTCTCTGTACGGAGGGGGAGCATGAAACCGGACCGTTTGCGCCGTTATATCGACCTGCATGCCTGGCTGGGCATGGTCAGTGGGCTGGCCCTGTTCGTGGCCTTCTTCGCCGGGGCCATCAACGTCTTTCATCATGAGCTGCACCACTGGCAGGAGCCCTACCACGGCGAGGAAGCCGTGCCGCCGGGGGGCATGGATCGCCTGCTGACCCTGGTGACAAACCAGCATCCCGATGCCCGTGAGCGGCTTTTCCTGTTGCCGGATGAACACGATCCGGGCGTCATGTGGTTCGAGAGCGGTGAGGAAGGGGGGGAATGGCTCACCGCCCATGCCTCCGACTTCAACGAGGCCGGGGTGCGAGAAGAACAGCCGCGATCGGGCCTGGCGGATTTCATCAACCAGCTTCATTACCAGTTGGCCATACCCAGCGGCGGCCTGCCGGTGAACATCGGCATGACCCTGATGGGCCTGATTTCGGTGATCTACGGGGCTGCCCTGTTCAGCGGCCTGATCATTCACTGGTCGAAGATTCGCAAGGAATTCTTTGCGCTCAAGCACGAGGGCAACCTGCGGCGCTACTGGAAAAACCTGCACAACGTGATCGGGGTAATCAGCTTCCCGTTCCACCTGATCATGTCGGTGACCGGTGCCGCCATGGGCATGTTTACCGTGGTGGCCATCCTGCTGGGCGTGCTGGTCTTCGGCCCCCAGTTGCGCGCTGTCATTGAAGAGGAAACCGCGGTCTGGCCGGCGGTGGAAAGCCAGGATGAAAGCGTGGCCATGGCGCCCATGGCGGACTACCTGTCCGCCGCGCGCCATGAGCTGCCGGACATGCGCATCGACTGGGTGGAGATCCGCGGTTACGGGGATGCCGCCGGCTGGCTGGATGTGGCCGGTTCCCTGCCCGGTTATATCGGCCATCATGTGCATGTGGTGCTCGACCCGACCATGGCGCCGCTCAAGGTGATCGAACCGGGCGCCCGCAGTTTCAATTTCGATGCCCTGTCACCGGTGTATGCGTTGCACTTCGGCGATTACGGCGGGCTGGGCGTCAAGCTGCTCTATTTCGCCATGGGCTTGCTGGGGTCGTTGCTGTTTGTGTCTGGCAACATTCTCTGGTGTGAGCGCCGCTCGGACCGTATCGGCCCTGGTCGCTCGTCCGCCTTCCTGCTGCGACTGACACTGGGCCTCTGTTTCGGGGTGGTGATCGGCATCGCGTTCAGCTTCTTGGCCAGCAAGGTGCTGCCCCACACGCCCTGGGCGGCGCTGGTGGCCACGGCGGAACGGGTGGTGTTTGCCGCTATCCTGCTGGTGCTGACGGTGTGGAGCCTGCGGGCCTCGCCACTGCGCTTCAGCGGCCTGATGACCCGGCTGGCACCGCTGACCTACCTGGCCGTTCCCGCAGTGCAGATCGGGCTGGAAGGGAGCCATGCCTGGCGGGAGCCGGACAATCTGCTGATCAACCTGGTGTTGCTGGCGGTGGCGGGCAGTCTCTGGGTGGTGCGCCGCCAGTTCCGCAAGCGGGTGCGACAGGCCGAGCCCCATCCACTGTGGGTGGGCAAGGTCAGCCAGGAGCATCCCAAGCACCTGACGGAAACCGAAATCGACAATGCCGCCAGCCTGCCGGACTGAGTGCCGGCTCCTGCAGGGGGCTCTGAGTCGTGCTGTACAAGCAGAAAGGGTTGGTGGGAAAGCAGATGGGTCGGACGTCTGAAGTCGGACGTCTGACGCGAAAGACGGCAAACCTGGTATCGTTGCCCAAGCGGGTTTGCTTTGAGCGTCAGACTTCTGATGTCCGACCTTCGACCAGGCCGCTTAACGTTCCCTCAAATCCGTGAAGAACCCACAAAAAAGGGCCGGAAGATTCCGGCCCTTTTTTGTGTCCGCTTGCGGTGGATCAGAAGCGGTAGGTGGCCTGCAGGGCCAGGCCGTGAGCGCTGTTTTCATATTCGGCGCTGTAGGTGTCCTGGGCCACGCGGCCTTTCTTCTCGTCGATGTAGGCATAGGCCGCATCGAAGGTCAGATCGGCGGTGGGGCTCCAGCCGGCACCCAGGGTGACGATGTCACGGTCGCTG
>JAKSCQ010000194.1 GCA_022360555.1 Pseudomonadales bacterium | reverse complement strand
TTTGCTCAGTGACCCGCACATGGCGCACGCCAACCGTCGGCGAAATCGCAAGCGCGTGCCTCAGGCCACATCAAGCCGTATCGCCCAGTCTTCTTATCTGTCGGAGAGGACTGGTAGCGTGAGGCGGACTTGAACCGCCGACCCCAGCATTATGAGTGCTGTGCTCTAACCAGCTGAGCTACCTTGCCATTCGAGGCCGCGAATTTTCCGCGAGGCGGGTGCGGGTGTCAAGCGTTGTTGGAACGGCTGGGCAATGTTTGACCAGTCGTGAAGAGGGCGGGAAGGATTTGCGACGGGCAGGGGTTTTATTGATAATGATTCTTGTTTATATTGTCGAGCAATACTTGACCAATTTGCTCGGGATTACTACTCTTTCCCCTCTGTATACACGCAAAAAAGGTGTGGATATGCGTTTAACCACAAAAGGCCGCTACGCGGTAACTGCCATGCTGGATCTGGCCCTGCACGCCGCTGTTGGCCCGGTGTCGCTGGCGGATATTTCCGAGCGCCAGGGCATATCCATCTCCTACCTGGAGCAGCTGTTTGCCAAGCTCCGTCGTAACGGGCTGGTGCGCAGTGTGCGTGGGCCGGGTGGGGGCTATCAGCTCAGCCGGGACAGCGACGATATCGATGTGGCGGCGGTGATCGCGGCGGTGGACGAGTCGGTGGATGCTACCCGCTGTGGGGGGCATGGTGATTGTCAGGAAGGTGACACCTGCCTGACGCACCATCTGTGGTGCGACCTGTCGGACCAGATTCAGGACTTCCTCAGCGGCATTTCCCTGGGGGAACTGGTGTCCCGGCAGGAGGTAAAGCAGATTGCCCGTCGCCAGGATCGTCAGCAGCAGCGTTTGCCTGTCAGTAGCGTATAATTCGCGCCATTCCCGATTCGCCAGACACACAACAAGCCAGCCATGAGCCAAGCCGTTTATCTTGATTACGCGGCAACCACACCGGTGGACCCGGCGGTGGTTGACGTTATGGTCCGTCATCTCGGTCCCGAAGGGACCTTTGCCAACCCTGCCTCCCGCAGCCACCTGTACGGCTGGTTGGCGGAAGAGGCGGTGGAATCCGCCCGCCGCCAGGTGGCCGACCTGCTGCAGGCCGACCCCCGTGAAATTGTCTGGACCAGTGGCGCCACCGAGGCCAACAACCTGGCCATCAAGGGCGTGATCGAAGCTCGGGGAGACGGGCATGTGATTACCAGCGCCACCGAGCACAAGGCGGTGCTGGATGCCTGCAAGTGGCTGGAACAGCAGGGCCACCCGGTGACCTACCTGATGCCGGATTCCGCTGGCCAGATCACAGCGGACAGCGTGGCCGCGGCCATGCGTGACGACACCGTGCTGGTCTCGGTGATGCATGCCAATAACGAGACGGGCGTGATCAACGATATCGCCACCATCGGCGCCCTGTGCCGGGAGAAGGGCGTGCTGTTCCATACCGATGCGGCCCAGAGCGTGGGCAAGCTGGACCTGAACGTGCAGAGCCTGCCGGTGGATCTGGTATCCATGTGTGCCCACAAGATCTACGGGCCCAAGGGAATTGGCGCCCTGTACGTGCGCCGTTCGCCGGATGTGAAGGTGATGGCGCAGATCCACGGTGGCGGTCACGAGCGCGGCATGCGTTCCGGGACTCTGCCCACCCACCAGATCGTTGGCATGGGCGAAGCCTTTGCCCTGGCGGAGCGTCTGCGCAGTGAAGAAGGCCCGCGTATTGCGGCCCTGCGTGACCGGCTCTGGCAGGGCATCAGTCAGCTTGACGGGGTCGATGTCAACGGCGAGGGGGCTCCGCGCCTGCCCGGACACCTGAATGTGGCCTTTGCCAGGGTGGACGGCGAAATGCTGCTCACCGCCCTGAATCAGGTGGCGGTTTCCTCCGGTTCTGCCTGTACCTCGGCGTCCCTGGAGCCTTCCTACGTGCTCAAGGCCATGGGGGTGCCGGATGCCCTGGCCCACGGTTCCGTGCGTTTCTCGGTGGGTCGGTTCACCACGCAAGCGGATATCGACCGGGTGCTGGAAAACGTGATTGAGGTCGTACAACGGCTGCGCAAGGTGGCTTAGTGGTCCGTTGGCCCGCCTGAGCGGCTTTCTGAGCCATGCAATTCTCCTGTTAAGGTGAAAAAAACATCATATCGGGGGAGCATTATGCACGGCGTTATCATTTCCAATCTGAAGAAGTACGTCGAAGAAAAACTGGGGGAGCCCGCCTGGGACACCCTGCGCGAAAAGGCGGGCCTCAAGGACAAGGCGTTCATTCCCATCAGCATGTATCCGGATTCGGATCTGGACCAGTTGATTGATGCCGCTGGCGAAGTCACCGGCCAGGACCGTGATGCCATCCTGCTGGACTTTGGCGCCTGGATCATTCCGCCGCTGATGCAGATGTACCGGTCCTTCATCCCGGAAGACTGGGATGCGGTTACCTTTCTGATGAATGTGGAAGAGCGTCTCCATGAACGGGTGGTGCGCATGAAGGATGCGTCCGCCAAACCGCCTCATATCAATGTGAGCGAGCTGTCGCCGGGTGTGCTGGAGGTGCAGTACCGTTCGCACCGGAACATGAGTGCCCTGGCACTGGGTTGTGTTCACGGGGTGGCGCAGTTTTATGGTGGCAGCGCGTCGCTCATGGAGGAGCGCAACGATGGGGGCTCCCATCGAACCTTTGTGGTCCGCATTTCGCAAGGCGCTGCTGAAAACCGTGATGCGATCTGATTGCCGCTGACTCCCGGGGCGCCCATTCGATGGGCCCCCGTGGGAATCGCCATTGCCCTGTCGCGAAGCATGTCCCTGCCTGTTGGGGCATACCAGACTTGACTTCCCTCCCACGTTGTTTCCCTATCCACCAAAGTGGCTTGTTACAGAAAAATGTGACCGGCTGTGTCACCTTGCTGTGACCGAGTATACATTCGGTGGGCCAGTGGTAGTGCGGCCCGGCTGGGCGGTTGCGGTATCGGTACGGCTCTTGCTGGGTAACAGGGGAAGACCGGAAGGGGAGCAGTGTCATGCATGGCGTGATTGTGTCCAATTTCAAGCGTTACCTGGATGAATTCATTGGTACCGATGCCTGGGGTGAGGTGATTGCCGGTGCCGGACTGGAGGGCAAGACCTATCTGCCGGTGGCGTTGTATCCCGACGAGGAAATGGAGGCGCTGCTGAAGGCCGCAGAGGGCGCCACCGGGCTGCGTCGGGATGACCTGTTGGCGGATTTCGGTGAGTGGGTGATGGGGCCGCTGATCGACATGTACCAGGCCATGATTCCGCCGGGCTGGGATGCCATGACCTTTCTGGTGAACATGCAGCAGATCCACGAGCGCATTCTGCGACTCAAGGACCCGGCGGCCAGGGCGCCCAATATTCTGGTTCACAAGCGTGGCGAGGACACCCTGGAAATCCATTACTATTCCCACCGCAATATGGCGGCGATGATCCTGGGCGCGGTCAAGGGCGTGGCGGCCTATTTCAACGAAACGGCCAGCCTGCTGGGATCGGAAGCGGGGGAAGGCGGGGAGCAGCGTTTTGTCTTCCACCTGGAAGCCAACCCTGCCCAGGCCTGCGAGGTAGGGTGATTTCCCTGTAGGAGCCGTCTCTCGGACGGCGAAATCCCCGGCGCTCTGGAAAATTCACCGTCCGAGAGACGGCTCCTGCAGAGGGGGTCAGGCGGCCAGGGTTTCTGCCTGGTGTTTGATGCGGGCCACCATGGCGCGCAAGCCGTTACCCCGGGTGGGGCTCAGGTGGCTGAGCAGGTCGATGCGATCGAAGAAGGCGTCCATGTCGTAGTCGTGGATTGCCTGCGGGGTGCGTCGGTTGAGCGCGGACAGCACGATGGCCGCCAATCCCTTGACGATCAGGGCGTCGGAATCCACTGCCATGTACAGGGTGTCCGCGTCGCTGTCGTAGTCGGTTTCCAGCCACACCTGGCTCTGGCAGCCGCGCACAAAACGATCCTCGGTCTTCAGCTCATCCGGCAGCGCCGGTAGCTGCTTGCCCAGGTCGATGATATAGCGATAGCGCTCTTCCCAGTCGTCCAGGAACTCCAGGTCTTCGGCAATATCCTCGGCGGTGATGTCCTTGCCGAGGTTGATGCTGCGGATATCGAACACGTCGCTTGCACTCCAGAGGTAGCTGCAAGCTACAAGCTTCAAGTCGCAAGCTAAACCCGGGTTTTCCCCTTGCAGCCTGCAGCCTGCAGCTTGCAGCTTTTAAAATATTCCCAGCTCGAGTTGAGCCTCTTCACTCATCATATCGCGGCTCCAGGGGGGGTCGAAAACCAGGGCGACTTCCACCTTGTCCACGTTGGGCACCTTGCCCAGGCGGTCTTCCACATCGCCGACCAGCACCGGGCCCATGCCACAGTTGGGGGCGGTGAGGGTCATGCGGATCTGCACCACATTCTGGTCGTCCCGGCGGATCACGTCACAGCCATAGACCAGGCCCAGATCCATGATGTTCACCGGGATTTCCGGGTCGAAAATGGTTTGCAGGGTGCTGTCCAGGTCTGCCTGGCGCACGCTGCCATCCTCGTTGGCGGGGGCAAAGTCCAGCTTCAGTGGTTCCTGCCCGATGGCATCGGCGTCGGTGCCATCGATGCGTGCCATGTTGCCGTTGATGGTCACCGTGTAGGTGCCACCCAGCGCCTGGCGCAGGTTCACAAAGCTGTTTTTGGGAATGGTAATGCGGGTGCCGTCCGGCACCTTGCGGGCCGGCACGTCACGCTGGACGACAACCGTTCTCTGTTCCTGGGCCAATTCAGACCTCGTCTACGGTAAAGCTTTCACCGCAGCCACACTCGCCGGTGGCATTGGGGTTGCGGAACTTGAACAAGCTGTTGACGCCCTCGGTGACATAGTCGATGACCAGGCCGTTGAGCATGGGCAGCCATTTTTCCGGCACATACAGGTTCACACCGTCGATTTCGAACAGCTTGTCGCCGTCTTTGGCCTGCTCGACAAACTCCAGCACATACATGAAACCGGAGCAGCCGGATTCGTCCAGATCAAGACGGATACCGGCGGCACTGGCCCGCTGGATTTCCCGCAGGGCCTGCTTGTTGGCGGCGTCGGTCAGGTGGATGGTGATCTGACCGGGATTAAAGGTCTGAACCGTCATGTGTTACCTACCTTGCATAAAGCATGGTTGAGCGTTCCGTAGGAGCGTCGCTGGCGGCGCGAAGCCCGAATCACCAGAAGCGAGTAACGAGTTTCGAGTTGCGAAAACCTGTTCGGCGGTTTGTTTCCGGTTTGGCCTTTCGAAACTCGCTTCTCGTCACTCGCGACTGGTTCTGTTCGCGTCTCAAGCGACGCTCCTGCGGCGAGGTGGGTGCCGGGCTCAGAGGAAGGTCTTCACCTTCTCCAGCGCCTCGAACAGGCGATCCACCTCATCAAGGGTATTATAAATCGAGAATGAGGCACGCACAGTGCCCGGAATGCCCAGGCTGTCCATCAGCGGCATGGTGCAGTGGTGGCCAGTGCGTACCGCCACCCCCTGTTTGTCCAGCAGCATGCCCACATCCGCCGGATGGGCGCCTTCCAGCAGGAAGGACAGCACACTCACCTTGTTGGCGGCGGTACCGATGATTTTCAAGCCCTGGCAGGCTTCTGCCTGCTCGGTGACGCGGGCGAGCAGGGCATCTTCATGGGCCTGCAGGGCCGGCCGGTCCTGCTGATTGAACCAATTGATGGCGGCAGCCAGGCCGATAGCCCCGGCAATGTTCGGGGTGCCGGCTTCGAATTTGTAGGGCAACTGGTTCCAGGTGCTTTTCTCGAAGCTCACTGTCTCGATCATCTCGCCGCCGGTCTGGTAGGGCGGCATGGCTTCCAGTAGCTCGCGGCGACCGTAGAGCACGCCGATGCCGGTGGGGCCGAACAGCTTGTGGCCGGAAAAGGCGTAGAAATCCACCTCCAGATCCTGCACATCCACCGGAAAGTGGGCCACGGCCTGGGCGCCGTCGATGACGGTGATGGCACCCTGGGCTTTGGCCCTGGCCACCATGTCCTTCACCGGGTTCAGGGTGCCCAGCGCATTGCTGGCATGGCCGATGGCGAAAATTTTCGTTTTCTCGTTAAGCAGTGTCTCAAAGGCGTCCAGATCCAGGCTGCAGTCATCGCGCAGCGGGATCACCTTGAGGGTGGCGCCGGTGGCCAGGCAGGCCTGCTGCCAGGGCACGATATTGGCATGGTGCTCACTGGTGCTGATCAGCACCTCATCGCCGGGTTGCAGGCGCTCACGGCCGATGCAGTGGGCGACGATGTTGATGGATTCGGTGGTGCCCTTGGTCCACAGGATCTCCTCGCGGCTGGCGTTGAGGAAATCCGCCACGGTCTGGCGGGCCCCTTCGAACTGGCCGGTGGCCAGGTCGCTCAGATGGTGGGCGCCACGGTGTACGTTGGAATTGACGCTACGGTAGTAATGGTCGAGCGCATCCAGCACCGCCACCGGTTTCTGGGTGGTGGCACCGTTGTCCAGGTACACCAGCGGTTTACCGTTGACCTGTTGATCCAGGATCGGGAACTGCGCGCGCAGGGCCTGTATGTCCAGCGCCTTTACCGTCATGCTGCCGTGTCTCCTGCCGGCTGTTTGTGGGTCAGCTCGGCTTCCAGCCAGGGGGTGGCCCATTCCGCTACCTGTTGGTGGGGCAGGGCCATCAGCAGTTCGTTCACGAAGCCCAGGCTGAGCATGCGCTTGGCCTGGGCGGCCGGGATGCCGCGGGACTGCAGGTAGAACTGCTGCCCGGCATCAAGCTGGCCGACGGTGGTGCCGTGGGCACATTTCACGTCGTCGTTGTAGATTTCCAGTTCCGGCTTGGTGTTGATTTCGGCGCCGGGGTTGAGCAGCAGGTTCTTGTTGCTCAGCTCGGCATTGGTGCCGCTGGCGCCGGGATGAATGTGGATGCGCCCGTTGAACACGGCCTTGCCGCTTTCACCGGCCAGTCCCTTGAAGTTCTGGTCGGATTCACAGTGGGGCACCATGTGCTCCACACACATCTGGTTGTCCACGTGGCTCTTGTCGCGGACCACGAAGATGCCTTTCATGTTCAGCTCGGCGCCGCTCTTGCCTACCAGGGCACGCACGTCGTTGCGGCGCAGGCGGTTGCCGGTCATCAGTTGGTAGCTGTCTACCTTGCTGACACCCTGCTGGTCCACGATGACAGTGCCGATATGCAAGGTACCGGCCTCTTCACCCTGCAGGCGGTAGTGGGTCAGCTGGGCATTGTCGGCGGTGATCAGGGCGGTGACGGCGTTGGTCAGGGCCTGACCTTCGGCGTGATAGTGCTCAATCACGGTGGCTTCGGCGCCGGTGTTGAGCTTGACGATCACGCGCGGATTGCAGTGCGCCGGTGCCTCGCTGGCGGCCTGGATCTGGATGTGGAGCGGCTGCTCGATTCGGGTATTGGCGGCCACTTCCAGCACCACCGGTCTGGCCACGGCGCCGTTATAAATGGCGAAGGGCGTTTCCAGGCCGTTCACGGCCGGGGCATCGTGATGCAGGTTGACGCCGTCGGGCAGGGTGCTGCCTGTCAGTTCGCCATTGGTAAGCGTCACCACGAACTCGCTGAGCGCCGGCAGTGGCTGGCTGACTTCGCCACTGGTGATGCCATCCAGGTGGCCGTCGGCCAGCGCCTGCAGGGAGGTGTACTTCCAGCGTTCGGTCTTGCGTTCCGGGAAGCTGGCGGCCTCCAGGGCTTCCAGTGCCTCGCTTTCGCTGCCATGACGGCGGGCGTTGGCCAGGGCCTGGGTTTTCAGTTCCAGCGCTAAGCTCATGCGGACTCCTCTTCTCCCGTGAGCCAGCCGTAGCCTTTTTGTTCCAGCTCCAGTGCCAGTTCCTTGCCACCGGACTTGATGATCTGACCGTTGGACAGTACGTGTACGAAGTCCGGCACGATGTAGTCGAGCAAACGCTGGTAGTGGGTGACCAGCACGATGCCCCGTTCCGGGTTGCGCAGGGAGTTGACGCCCTTGGCCACGGTTTGCAGGGCGTCGATGTCGAGGCCGGAGTCGGTTTCGTCCAGCAGGGCGAGCTTCGGCTCCATCAGCAGCATCTGCATGATTTCGTTGCGCTTTTTCTCACCGCCGGAGAAACCTTCGTTAACGCCACGCTTGAGGAAGCCAGCATCCAGATCGACCTGCTTGCAGGCGGCACGGGCCTGGCGGAGCAGGGTGACCGAGTCCCACTCTTCCTTGCCCTGGGCCTTGCGAACGGATTCCAGTGCGGCCTTGAGGAATTCCATGTTGGACACACCGGGGATTTCCACCGGGTACTGGAAGGCCAGGAACAGACCCGCCTGGGCGCGTTCTTCCGGCTCCATGTCGGCCAGGCTCTTGCCCTCGAACAGGGCGTCGCCGCCGGTGATCTCGTAGTTGTCACGGCCGGCCAGCACATTGGCCAGGGTGGATTTGCCGGAGCCATTGGGGCCCATGATGGCGTGCACCTCGCCCGGGTTAACGGTCAGGTTCAGGCCCTTGAGAATCGGCTTGTCCGCCACGGTGGCGTGAAGATCACGAATTTCCAGCATGTTTTGATGCGCCTTTCGATTGGGCCGGCAGTCCGGCACCGGTTTATCAATGTGTCACGGGTTGCGGCAGGGCGAGGTGTTGAGTATCGAGTTGCGAGTTTCGAGGAGCGAAAGGCAAAAACCGGTTTTGCTTTTCGTTACTCGCGACTCGAAACTCGCGACTGTCATTCCCCTGCCATCAGCTAACCCGCAGCGTTAATGTCATGTTTGGGGCTTAGCCCACTGCGCCTTCCAGGCTCACTTCCAGCAGCTTGCCGGCTTCCACGGCGAACTCCATGGGTAGTTCCTTGAACACCTCTTTGCAGAAGCCGTTGACGATCATGGAGACCGCTTTTTCCGGGTCGATGCCCCGCTGGCGACACAGGAACATCTGATCGTCACTCACCTTGGAGGTGGTGGCCTCGTGCTCGATGGTGGCCGTGGGGTTCTTCGACTCGATGTACGGGAAGGTGTGCGCGCCGCAGGTGTCGCCCAGCAGCAGGGAGTCGCACTGGGTGAAGTTGCGGGCGTTTTCCGCGCGCGGGCTGATGCGCACCAGACCACGGTAGCTGTTCTGGCTGCGGGCGGCGGAAATGCCCTTGGAGATGATCGTGCTCTTGGTGTTCTTGCCAAGGTGGATCATCTTGGTACCGGTGTCTGCCTGCTGCATGTGGCGGGTCAGCGCTACGGAGTAGAACTCGCCGATGCTGTTGTCGCCGCGCAGGACCACGGACGGGTACTTCCAGGTGATGGCGGAGCCGGTTTCCACCTGGGTCCAGCTGATCTTGCTGTTGTCGTGGGCCACACCGCGCTTGGTCACGAAGTTGTAGATGC
>JAKSCQ010000072.1 GCA_022360555.1 Pseudomonadales bacterium | reverse complement strand
GTTGTGTCGGTGGTTTGCGCGGCGCGGCTATTCGGTGGCGCCGTTCAAGCCGCAGAACATGGCCTTGAACAGTGCGGTGACCGTGGACGGTGGGGAGATCGGCCGGTCGACGGCGTTGCAGGCGCTGGCCTGTGGGATTGAACCGCACAGTGACATGAACCCGGTGTTGCTCAAGCCACAGACTGACATGGGCGCCCAGGTGATTATTCGTGGCCAGGTGCTGGGCAATATGCAGGCGCTGGATTATCACGCTTATAAAGAAACGGCTCGTGAAGCGGTGCTGGCGGCCTGGCAGGATTTGTCTTCCCGTTACGATGTGATCATTGTAGAAGGGGCCGGTAGCCCTGCTGAAATTAATCTTCGTGACAACGATATCGCCAATATGGGCTTTGCCGAGAAGGTGGATTGCCCGGTGATTTTGGTGGCGGATATTGATCGTGGCGGGGTCTTTGCCCATCTCACTGGCACGTTGAATCTATTGTCGGAAAGCGAGCAGCAGCGCACCCTGGGTTTCGTCATCAATCGTTTTCGCGGTGATCGTTCCTTGCTGCAAGGTGGTCTGGACTGGCTGGAAGCGCGCACGGGAAAACCGGTGTTCGGGGTGCTTCCCTATCTGCATGGCCTTACTCTCGATGCTGAAGATGCCGTGGATGAGCAGAGTGTGCATGACGGTGAGGCGCTGAAGGTAGTGGTCCCACTGTTGCCGCGCATGAGTAACCACAATGACTTTGATCCGTTGCGTTTGCATTCGCAGGTGGACCTGCGCTTCGTGAAGATGGGAGAAGCCTGGCCGCAGGCGGACCTGGTGATTCTGCCCGGTAGCAAGGCGACCCGAGCCGATCTTGCTTTTTTGCGCGAGCAGGGCTGGGACAAGCAGATCGAAAAACACCTGCGCTATGGCGGCAAGGTGCTGGGAATTTGTGGCGGTTTCCAGATGCTGGGGAAGTGCATTGATGATCCTGAAGGGCTGGAGAGTGAGGCCGGCAGCAGTGTCGGGTTGGGCTGGCTGGACATGTCCACCCGGCTGATCCCCGGCAAGCAGCTTCGTAATGTACAAGGTGTTTTTCTGCCCACGGACACCGCTATCCATGGCTATGAAATCCATAATGGCATCACGAAAGGTGCCGCTCTGTCCCATCCCATGCTAACCCTGGATGGCCATCCGGATGGTGCCATCAGTGAGGATAGTCAGGTGATGGGATGCTACCTGCATGGCCTGTTTGATGATGCAGCGGCCACTACGGCGATTCTGACTTGGGCCGGGCTGAAAAGCCGGCTGGCGGTGGCCTATGGTGATCACCGCCAGAACGAACTGAATCGCCTGGCGGATATGCTCGAAGAGCACCTGGAGGTGACAGCGTTACTGAGGTTGCTGGGTGTTTCCGGTCATCCATGAAAGAGAGTGCGAATTGCTCTCACATTTTTGCGCAAGGTTCTTTACTCTGTAAAACGGGTTCGCAATGATGGGGGGGCGACAGATGGCAGCGATCAGGGGCCATTCCGCAAGGTTGCGTCTTTGTATGAAATAATGCGCATATTTCTATAAGGTTGTACCGTTCCATTCATTCGGCGGAGACAACAATGCACAAGGATGCTGTGCATGCTGGGCAGGCGGCTTATACCCCCTTCACCCTGGCGCTTTACGACAAGGCCGTGCTGGGCCTGTCCTGCCGCTGGTTGTGGCGCTGCCCGGCGTCACGCCTGCTGGATCATTATCAGGCCAATATCAGTGACAACCATCTGGATGTCGGGGGGGGCAGTGGCTACTTCCTCGACCAGGTGGACTTTCCTTCTGATGATCCCCGCCTGGCCCTGATGGACCTCAACGCTGACAGCCAGACCTATTTTGCCCGGTGCGTCGCCCGCTACCTGCCGGCCCGGGGATTCATGTCGGTGTATAACTGCAAGGACATTTTTTCGAATTTTCAGGACACCGTGTCGGTATTACGCGCCGCGCTGGCATCGCGTCTGGACGATGTGCAGATGCAAGTCGAAGGCTGTGCGGCTCTGTTTTCCGGTCGTTTGGGCTACAAAGCGTAATATGGAAGAAGTACAGGGAAAGAACATTCACACATTTCCCACGCGGGAAATGTCGTGTTGTCAGGCTATCGAGCCGGTTGCTTCCCTCTAGCGGGGAAGTTCATCAATAGAGGACGTTACCATGAGAAGCGCATTACTTTATTCCACCCTGACCGCCTGCCTGGTGTTGAGCGGTTGCGGCGATCAGCCGGACAAGCCCGCTCAGTCGCAGGACCGGCCGGCTGCCCAGGATGATACCGCCTCGGCTGACCAGAAGAGCACCGACGACAAAGCCTCGGAGCGGGCCGACAAACAAGGCCCCAAAGCAGCGAGCGACGCCACCCAAAAAGCCAATGCGGCCTTGCACGATGCGTTGCCATTTGCGGACAACACTTCCTTCGAGCTGGCCCACAAGGGGTTCATCGCCCCGCTGCCCAAAGCCATGATCAAGGGCGAAGCCGGCAACCCGATCTGGGATCCGGGCAAGTATGACTTTATCGAGGAAGGCTCTGCTGCACCGGATACGGTTAACCCAAGTCTTTGGCGCCAGTCCCAGTTGTTGAATATCTCCGGCCTGTTCAAGGTCACCGATGGTTTGTATCAGGTTCGCAACCAGGACTTGTCCAACATGACCATCGTGGAGGGCGAGAAAGGAATCACCATTATGGATCCGCTGATTTCTGCGGAAACAGCCAAGGTGGCGCTGGATCTCTACTATGAGCATCGCCCCAAAAAGCCGGTGGTGGCCGTGATCTATACTCACAGTCATGTAGACCATTACGGTGGTGTGCGTGGCGTGGTTGACGAGGCGGATGTCAAAGCGGGCAAAGTGGATATTTATGCGCCCGTCGGTTTTCTCGAGGCCGCCGTTGCCGAAAACGTGATGGCGGGTAACGCCATGAGCCGCCGGGCCAGCTACATGTACGGCAACCTGCTGCCACCCAGTGCACAGGGGCAGGTAGGCGCCGGCCTGGGTTCTACCACCTCCGCGGGCACCGTTACCCTGATTCCACCTACCAAGATTATTGAGAAAACCGGCGAGGTTCACACCATTGATGGGTTGACCTATGAATTCATCAATGCCCCCGGTTCCGAAGCCCCCTCGGAAATGCTGTTTTATATCAAGGAAATGAAAGCGCTGAATACCGCCGAGGATTCCACCCATACCCTGCACAACACCTATTCCCTTCGTGGTGCAAAGATCCGCGACCCCTTGGCCTGGTCCAAGTACCTTAACCAGACGTTGGATATGTGGGGCGACGATGTGCAGGTCATGTTTGCCATGCACCATTGGCCGGTGTGGGGCAATGATGAAGTCAACGAGCATGTTAGCCTGCAACGGGATATGTATCGCTTCATCAACGATGAAACCCTGCGGCTGGCCAATCAGGGCTATACCATGGTGGAGATCGCCGAGAAAATTGAACTGCCGGATGCCATTGCCAAAAACTTCTCCAATCGCGGTTACTACGGTTCCCTTAACCATAATGTGAAAGCGACCTATGTCATGTACCTGGGCTGGTTCATCGGCAATCCCGCAACCTTGCACGAGCTGCCACCCGTTGATGCCGCTGAGCGTTATGTGGACATGATGGGGGGCGTGGATGCCTTGCTCGAAAAGGCCAGGGAATACTACGACAAGGGGGATTATCGCTGGGTGGCAGAAGTCGTGAATCACGCTGTGTTTGCCGACCCGGACAATCAGAAAGCCAGGAACCTGCAAGCCGATGCGCTGGAGCAGATGGGCTACCAGGCGGAAAGCGGTCCGTGGCGCAACTTCTACCTGACAGGTGCCAAGGAGTTGCGTGATGGGGTGATGCAGCTACCCACTCCGGACACGGCCAGTCCGGATACTGTTTCTGCCATGGATCTGAGTTTGTTCTTTGATTTCCTTGGCGTTCGGCTAAACAGTGAAAAAGCTGAAGGCAAGCACATCAAGCTGAACTTCGATTTCACGGACGTCAAGGAAACGTACGCCGTGGAAATGGTCAATGGCGTGCTCAATCACACTGTAGGGGGTGAATTTGATGATGCTGACGCAACGATTAGCATGACTCGCGAGACGCTGAATCAGTTCATGCTGAAGAAAATATCAATGGAAGGTGCCATTGATCAGGGAGAGGTGAAAATCTCCGGGGAACAGGACAAGCTCTCCGAGCTGTTATCTTGCCTGGATGATTTCGAGTTCTGGTTCAATATTGTCACGCCCTGATGGAAGTGACGCATTTGAAAATGGTGAATCGGGTCCGGTATGGCTCGGTCACCTGAGTGAGAGTGATTGAAGCAAAAAAGGCTCCCGATGGGAGCCTTTTTTGTGGACGGGAGGCTGATCAGTGATCGTGGCCTTCCGGGCCGTGCACGTGGCCGTGCTCTTTCTCTTCGTCGGATGCTTCACGCACGTCGGTGACTTCCACGGCGAAGTTCAGAGTTTCGCCTGCCAGCGGGTGGTTGCCGTCCACGGTGAC
>JAKSCQ010000075.1 GCA_022360555.1 Pseudomonadales bacterium | reverse complement strand
GGTTCCATATGCCCGGCTGCGTTATTTCGAATTAGCTGTTTGGAGCACAAGCCTTCATGGTTCTCAGGCCAGTCATCATCACCGTTCGCCTGTATGGCAAGACGATATACATCCTTTGGGCAAACGGTGATTGTTATTGCATCCACATCGTAGGAGCTAAACGGAACCAGTTGGCGTGAGTTAGGGGAGAACATGAACCAATAAATATCGCCATTCTTGGTTGGGGTACTACTTGTATCCAACCCCAAAAGCGGGGAGGTAATAGGAAATGGCAGTTCATGTTCGACAAATTGGTACTCTAAAGCCCCCCCACTTGAGATGAAGGCACGAGACATTGACTCATCAGCGTCTTCACCCGGCTCAAGCCTCGAGAGCAATTCCTGAACTTTGGTTTCGTAGAACCCCACAAAAAAACTGACATCGCCCGTTTGCCTGGGCACGCAATAAAGCGGGATACGCCCAAAGGCAAGCCGCTCCATAGTATCGATGTCCATCTCCTCACCAGTTAAATCGGCAAAGTATTGCGTAGCTACATCAAGGCTTATCCGCTTTTCAAACTTGGTGAGCTTTTTACCCATGTACTCCATGCCATACCCCTATGACACCCCAATAAATCCGCCAGCCAGGCCAGTGGGGCTACTGGCCGTTCGGGAGCTACCCTAGGCTGGCGAAACTCGGTACCGGCGGCTCAAGCCTTCCGGATATTCACTACGTTCCCTGCTTCTTCCTGGACCCTGAGTTGATCCAGATAGTCCGCCCACTGCTGCATCATCTGGGCCCGGCCCTCAAGGTGAGCGGTTCGGTTGTAGGCCCGGCCGTTCGCATCCTTGACGGCATGCGCCAACTGATGCTCGATCCAGTCCACCCGGCAACCCAGCACTTCATCCAGGATGGTTCTGGCCATTGCCCGGAAGCCGTGGGCAGTCATCGTCTCTTTGTCATATCCCATTGTGCGGAGAGCAATGCGGACAGTGTTTTCGGAAATGCATCTGCTTGCGCCCCGGGCACTGGGGAAAACATACCGCCCCCGGCCAGTCAGCAGATGAAGTTCTTCCAGCAGCTCCAGGGCTTGCCGGCACAAAGGTACAACATGGGGAGTCCTCATCTTCATTTTCTCGGCAGGGATCTCCCAGCGGGCCTGCTCCCAGTTGATCTCAGCCCACTCCATCGCCCGGATTTCGCCCGGGCGCTGGAACAGCAAGGCCGATAGCTGCAGAGCAGTTTTGACGATGGGAGTGCCGGCAAACCCATCAATGGCGACCATTAGCCTGCCAACTGCCGCGGGGTCGGTAATCGCCGCATGGTGCTTCTTATTGCGAGGGACCAGGGCACCTTTCAGGTCTGCACTGGGGTCACGTTCTGCTCTGCCTGTAGCCACTGCATAGCGGAAAACCTGACCGGCTGTTTGTTTGGCACGATGGGCAATGTCGTTGGCGCCACGAGCCTCGATTCGGCGCAGGGCCGCCAGCATCTCCGGCGGCTTGATTGCCCCAACCGGCCTCTGGCCAAGTACAGGGAAAAGGTCTTTCTCAAGGATCCGGCGGGTCCGGACCCGGTAGCTCTCGGACTTGTCCGGCATGACCTTGCCGAACCACTCCAACGCCACAGCCTCAAAACTATCAGCTGCAGCCAGGTTACGAGTGAGCTTTTCGATCCGGCGCTCTTGGCCAGGGTCCAGCCCTTTATCCAGCTTGGCCCTCGCCTCTTGATGAGCCACCCGGGCATCCTTCAGCGACACCTCAGGGAATACACCAAGCGCCAGCGTCTTCTCTTTGCCGCCATAGCGATACTTATAGCGCCAGTACTTGGCACCCTTGGGATTCACGAGCAGGAACAAG
Source organism: Pseudomonadales bacterium (assembly GCA_022360555.1). Classification (GTDB taxonomy): domain Bacteria; phylum Pseudomonadota; class Gammaproteobacteria; order Pseudomonadales; family Alcanivoracaceae; genus Alcanivorax. The sequence goes on along the minus strand of JAKSCQ010000075.1, from coordinate 1,028 downwards.
CCGTGGCTGTCTGACAGCTTGTAGGCTTTAGCCTTGGGTAAGGCTTGGCGGACTGCGGTCGCAGTGAGAGGCATTAGCGCGTCGTCTCCCTGATTGGGGGTATCAATCTGGGGGAGTTAACTGGTACCCCCATAAATACCCCCCGTTTTGGGGGTATGCGGCGGGATGAAGTGAAACCGCATGAAACACACTATAACGAAAAAGGCCCTGGAGAACAGGGCCTTTGGGACGGGTTGGGAGCCCGTGGAATTGTAATTTGGTCGGGACGGAAGGATTCGAACCTTCGACCCCTTGCACCCCAGGCAAGTGCGCTACCAGGCTGCGCTACGCCCCGAGATATGCTTGGCAGGCAGAGCTACCAAAGCGGCGAGCATCATAGCGGATTCATCTCCGGGATGGAACCAGTAACCGGCTGATTGGTCAGGGTTTGAGCGATGGAGAGGCAAGCTTCAAGCTGCAAGCGACAACGCCGCGGAGTTATGCCGTGCCGACAGAGACCTCGTATCCGCGCCCCGACCCCGTACCTGGCCGCTTGGGTGAGCGTGATGGCTCACCCTGTTCGCGGTCGAACGACCGCTCCCACAAGACAAGGGGTGTGGGGAATGCAGGCATGAAAAAGCCCCGGAAGCGGGGCTGCCGGGGCTTTCGCCTTGCGAGCAAGGCTCCAACGAATGGATCAGGAGGCTTTGAGGACGTCGAGGACGTCTTCCAGTTCCACGATCATCTGCTTGATGAGCTGGTGGTACTGGGTAGCCTGTTCGGCATTGGCGCCGCCGGTGAGCTGCTGGCGGGCACCACCAATGGTGAAGCCCTGATCGTACAGCAGGCTGCGAATCTGGCGGATCATCAGCACGTCCTGGCGCTGATAGTAACGACGGTTACCGCGGCGTTTCACGGGCTTGAGCTGGGGAAATTCCTGCTCCCAGTAGCGCAACACGTGTGGTTTGACATCACACAGGTCGCTGACTTCGCCAATGGTGAAATACCGTTTTCCCGGGATCGCCGGGAGTTCGTCGTTATGACTTGGT
>JAKSCQ010000288.1 GCA_022360555.1 Pseudomonadales bacterium | reverse complement strand
CGTCAACCTGGCCTTGTCTGTGGCTAGCAAAGTGTTGAGATCCTGCGCGGTTTGCACCGCTTTATTGGCGGTGTCCGCAATGGCATCCACAAAGAACAGCAGCCAGGCTTCCCAATCCCCGGTGAAGCGAACCTGTTGCAGGTGCTCGTAGTAGACCTGCCGGTGATGCTTGAAGAACACCGACAGGTACAGCAGCGGCTCCTTGAGGATGCCAGCCTGCAGCAGAATGAGCGGAATTAGCAGTCTGCCCAAACGACCATTACCATCCATGAAGGGGTGAATGGTTTCAAATTGCACGTGAGCCAGCGCGGCCTTGATGACCGGGGCGGTGGCGGTGGGTTCATCGTTGATGAAACGCTCGAAGTCTGCCCAGCAATCGGCAATATGATTGGCAGGTGGTGGCACAAAGGCGGCTTCGTCTGGTCGGTGCCCCCCAATCCAGACCTGATTCTGGCGGAACTCGCCGGGAGAGCGGTGAATGCCACGGCCATGGGTCATCAGTGCCTGGTGCAGTTCACGCACCAGGCGAATGGTGATGGGGTGGCCTTCGCGAATACGCTGGATACCCAGGTTCAGTGCCCGCACATAGCAGGAGACTTCCTGTACATCATCCATGGGGACACCGGGGGTGCCTTCCATCTCATAGACCATGAGGTCGCTGAGGGAGGACTGGGTGCCTTCGATTTGGGACGACATGACCGCTTCCTTGCGGATGTAGCTGTACAAGAAGAGCGGCGCGCTGGGCAGCAGGGTGCTGATGGCATCCAGGCGGCCAAGGGCCACCAGGGCTTCAGAAAGCCGGGCCTGCAGTTTGTCGTCCAGTACCAGCGCCGGAGCGGGCGGCAAGGGCGCAGGCACAAAGGCCTGGCAGGCCACGCCGCCGGCAATGCTGCTGCTGTAGTACCCGGTGAGGCCGCGTTGCATGAATTTTCCTTGATATCCTGAAATTAGTCAGCCCACTATTTCAATTTGGGCGACAAGTTACAATAGCGACAAGTGTTATTTTAGCTTTATGGCGGAATCTGGACATGTCCGTCGCAGGGGCTTGGCACCCCTCTTTTCACTGTGGGAGCTTGCCTGCAAGCGATGCTGCCCCTCAAAACCCTGGTATCGCTTGCAGGCAAGCGCCTACAGGGGCGAGAGACTTATCAAGCGCTGGCAGGGGGCCAGATCGCCTCGCCCAGTTCCTCAAGCACTGTATCCAGCTGATTTTCCAGCACTTTATCCACCACTTTTACGCCACCCTGTTCGCCAAAGCGCTGGTTGACGAAGTCCCGATCAATGATCACTTCATGGACCAGTTGCTTGCCCAAGCGCTCCAGCCACTTGAGTTGGTTGGGGTTCCAGCTGTGCTGGGCATAGATGCGATCCATGGCTTCGGCCACCCGCTGCTCGAAGGGCTTGAGGGGCTCGCCCAGGGCGGCACGACGGATGTGGCCAATAATGCTGGCGGCGATGTCCTTGTTGGTCTGGTTGCGCACGGCGCTTTGCAGCCTGGCTTCGGTATAGCCGTTATTATCCAGCAGCAGGCGCACTTCCTTGAGCTGTTCGCGGGTGAGGTCGCGGGGCTTGTTCACCACCACCGCCAAGGCGGCGGACTGGTTGAGTTGTTCTCGGATAAACTGGTTGAAGCTGTCCAGGTAGTCTTCCGGGCGCTGGTATTTGCCGTAGCTCTGAGTGCGCTCTTTCAATTCATCGTCGTGTTCGGAGATCAGTGGCATGCGCTCGCTACCAAGCAGGACTTTCACTTCCGCCAACTGATCGACGAGGCCGCTTTGCTGCTGGAGGAAGGCGGCGGCCTTTTTCGGGCCGAGATCGTGCAGGTACTTGTGGAGGGTTTTCGGCTCCACGCCCCACAGCTGCTCCAGCTCGCTGAGCTTGTTTTTGACCTGGGGGTTGGTGTCCGCTTTTTGCCCGGCCTTGCGCAGCACCTGCATGAGCTTCTGGCTGAGCTGGCTGAGCACCACATCCGCATGGCTTTCGTCCTGCTGTTCGCCGGGGGCGTTGGGGGCGTGCTCCAGGGTCTCCGGGTTGGCCAGTTCGTTGACCAGTTGCTCCAGGGTGATGTGGGGATCTTTCACCAGCGGCTTCATGGTGTTCACGTCATCCAGGGCGGCGTAGATATCCACGGGGTCGTAGATGCGGAACACGGTCTTGCCGATCTCATCGCAGCGACGGGTGGCGCGGCCAATCATCTGTTCATAGAGAATGCGTGAACGCACCCGGCGCAGGAACACCAGGTTACAGATTTTCGGTACGTCGATGCCGGTGGTGAGCAGATCCACAGTGATGGCGATATTGGGATAGCGCTCATTCTTGTACTGGCTGATAAGCCGGTCCACCTTGTCACTTTGCCCGGTGATCTTGGCCACGGCAGCCTGGTTGTAGGAGCCGTTGTAGATCGCCTTGAAGGCATCGTCGAGTAGCCGTTTGACCATGTCGGCATGGCGATCGGTGGCGCAGAAGATCATGGTCTTCTCATCATCGAAGGGATCCAGCTCTTTGGCCAGTTGCTCGCAGATCACCCGATTGAAATTTTCGTTGATGACGCGTTTGTTGAAGGTGTCGACTTCAAAGCTGACATCGTCTTCCAGTTCGGCGGTTTCCACTGCGCCGCTCTGGGTGTTGATGGCACTGACTTTGGCGCCCTTGTCGAACTTGATGCCCTGCTGGGTGAGCAGGGTTTCATAACGAATCGGCGGTTCGTGGTCGATGAGCCAGTCATCCGCCACGGCCTCCCGGTAAGAGTAGGTATAGACGGGTTTGCCGAAGATTTCGCTGGTGTGTTTGGCCGGGGTGGCGGTAAGGCCAACTTTGACCGCATCGAAATAATCCAGCACCCGACGATAGCTGGACAGGTACTGGCTGGCATCGCGGGTGGCCAGTTCGCCTTCGGTCATTTCCTGATCCAGGGTGTAACCGCGGTGGGCTTCGTCGATGATGATGCAGTCGTAGGCATCCACCGGCGGCGGGCTGTCGCTCATGAACACGCGCTTGACCATGGCCTGGACGGTGGCTACCTGCACGCGGGTTTCCGCTTCAGCGGCCATGTCGCCCATTTCGGCCACGTTATAAATCTTCGAGAGGGTCTGGTTCTGTTCCAGCGGGGCTTCGTTGAAGGCATCCATGGCCTGCTGGCCCAGGGCGTTGCGATCTACCAGAAAGAGAATGCGCTTGAAACGTTCTGCTTTGAGGAAGCGGTACATGAGGCCAATGATGGTGCGCGTCTTGCCGGTGCCGGTGGCCATGGCCAGCAGGGCACGGCGGGCATCTTGCGATAGTGCTTCTTCTACCGCATAGATTGCCTTTTCCTGGTAGTCGCGCAGTTTCAGGTAACCGAAGGGTTCGGCCTTCAAAACCTGTTCGGCTTTTTCCTTGCTGCGCTTGAGCAGGTCCAGCAGACCGTCCGGGGTGTGGAATTTTTCCAGTGGCCGTTTGGTGTTGCTCGGGGAGCGCACATCCCGGAACCAGGTGCCACATTGCTCTGCCAGCTGCGGCACATAGGGGCGGCCATTACAGGAATAGACGAAGGGCACGCTGTAGTGCGCGTCATTATCATCGGGCCAGGCGATGGTGCGCCCTGCCAGTTCGAAGGCGGGCACTAACGGCGCCGCAATCTGAAAGCCCTTGCTGTAGCGTTCCGCCTGGCGGACCTTCCCCGCTACATTAGTGTTTTCCTTTTTGGCTTCGACGACAGCGATGGGGGTGAGACCGGCGAACAACACATAGTCGGCCCGGCCTTTCTTTCCCTGATAGGTGGTTGGCCATTCGGCGATGGCGCGGTTGTGGCCTTTTTCCGGCCGGGCGCCTTTCTGGTAGGTGAGTTCCTCGCTGTCGGCTTCCCAGCCTTCTTCCTGTAGCTGGTTGTCGATAAGGACACGAGTGAGCGCTTCATCCAGCACGATGGTCTTGCCGGCTGCCTGGGTCTGGCTGGCCACGTACTGCATTTCGCTGGAGGCCGCCTGCTCGCCCTTCTCCTTGAGCTGCTGCTGCAAGACCTGAATGGTTTTTTCATAATCCTGCTGTTGCTGCTTTAGCGCGGCTTCATGGGCTTCGGCCTGCTTGGCGAGGGCGCGAGACTCTTCATCCATGGCCAGCGCCAAGGCTTCGTATTCGGCTTTTTCCTTGGCGATCAGGTCATTGAGCTGCTGGCTGGAATCCAGGCTAACATTGGCTTCCTGCAATTCATGCTGCAGTTTCTCGATCTCCACCTGCAGTTGGCGCTGCTGTGCGCTGGGGTCTTTTGGCGGTGTAAAGGGGCCGGGCTTGAAACCGGAGCCTGCCTTGCCAAAGGCACGGTGAAACCAGATAGCCAGGGCTCGGGCCACTTTCAGGCCATCCATGGCTTCGCGGTGCTGGGTGCGGAACTGGTGGGTGGCCTTGTTGCCCTCGATACGCAGGGTATGGAACAGCTCACGCACCACCGGCTCGAAACGCAGCTCACGATTCAGGCGATAGAGCAGATCGGCCTGAGACGTCTGCTCATCAAATTCCACCCCCGAGCGCGCCGCCAAATGCTGGGCAATAGCCTCGGCAAACTGACGCAGTTTGATCAGAGTAGTGTTCGGGTCACTGGCAAAGGCCCGTTCTGCAGACGCCGCCAGCTCCACAAAAAGCGGATCGTGCTCTTTCAGGAAATCGAAATTGGTCGAGGTGGTTCCCTGTTTCAATGCTGTCCCCAAATCCTTTCAGGTGTCGATGATCCCCACGCGATATCAACCACCCTCCTGGCAGCCTGAAGTTTATTCATATTTGATGTGAACCTTATCACAGGGACACAGGCTTGCCAGCTATGGCTTACGACTCCAGGTTCCCATGGAGAACAACGCGTGTGGTTTGCTCTTGATCGTGTGACCTTTTGCTTATAGGTACCCCTGCGGGAGGAGCTGAAGGAGCCGCGCTCACTGAGACTAGTGAGTATGCCGGTACTCGCTGGGGGAGCAGCCTTGCCAGCGGCGGAAGGCGCGGACGAAGCCGCCGGCGTCGGTGTAGCCCAGGTGGGCGGCGACTTCTTCGATTTTCATGGTGGTGCTGGTGAGCAGTTGCAGGGCCAGTTGGCGGCGCTCTTCTTCTACCAGGTCGCGGTAGCTGGTGCCTTCCTGTTCCAGTTTGCGGCGCAGGCTTCGTGACGACAGCGCCAGGGCGCTGGCCATATCGTTGAGGCTGGCGCCCAGGCCCAGTTCGCCCAGTAGTTGCTGGCGCACCTTGCCGGCGATGCCGCTGTTTTCCATGGTGTCCATGCGCTGTTGGCATTGCTGTTCGAGCATGCGGGTGAGCACCGGGTCGTAGCCGGGGAACGGCTGATCGGCACCGGCACGGTTGACCAGGATGCGGTTACTGTGGGCGGCGAAGGTGGGCGACACGCCACATTCGGCCAGTATCGCCTCGGCACTGACATCGGGCTGGCCGGTGAGCTCAATGGCGCGGAAGTCCACGCCCTGCAGGGTAATCTCGCGCACCAGGTTCAGGGCCGTGGCCATGTCCCGCTCGAGCAGGAACTGCCGCAGGTGCGGGGGAATGGGGTCGGGGTCGAAGGTGATGCCGAAGGTGTGGCCATCTTCCACCAGGTCGATGTGGCAGTAGGCGGTGCTGAGGGGCAGGTAGCGCACTCCCAGCATGGCCGCTTCGCGCAGGGTCTTACAGGTGCGCAGGGCGAAGCCCCACACCCCGAAGGTGGCCAGGTGGTATTGCAGGCCCAGCTCGAAGCCCCAGGCGCCGCCGTCCGGCAGGGCCAGCATCAGGTTTTCGATCAGGCGCATTTCCTGGGTACGGGTGACCAGCCCTTCGCCGCTGGAGAGGGCGTCATCTGCAATGCCGGTGCCGAGCAGGCAGGTCTGCACGTCGATGCCGTGGCGCTGGGCAAAGTTGAGCATCACCTGGCTGATGGCCACCGGGTGAAGTGTTTGATCGTTGTCTTGCATTGCCCTTCCACTGGTCCACTGCCCGCTTTCAAGGCTGGCCACTTCTGCAGGGTGATTGGCCACGGCGGCTATTCTGGTTGTTGTGGTGTCGGCTTAGTGTAGAACCATGAT
>JAKSCQ010000248.1 GCA_022360555.1 Pseudomonadales bacterium | reverse complement strand
TTCATTTATTTAAAAAAAAAAAAAAAAAACATATTACAGTATGAAGACAATAGGAAGCAATATAACTCTATTGATAGTTACATGCCAATTTTATTAAACTCATTAGGAACATAATAGTTTTAATTCGAATATGATCAATATAAAAAGTTAATAGAATTGATTAAAAAATATTTTTTTAGTTTCTTTTTTTTAGGAATGTCAATAGTGTATTCCCAATCGGGAGTTATCACCGAGCTTGACCATTATTTTACGGAGTATAAGAATACTATCGAACCAGGTTTTGTGGTTGGGGTTATTCAAGATGGAACCTTTATCTATAAAAATGCGTTTGGTTTAGCAAGTATAGAAAATAATGTACTGCTTACCACAACACATAGGTTTCGTATTGCTTCCTTATCAAAACAGTTCACAGCGGCTTGTATTTTTTTGTTAGCCGATCTAAATAAGATTTCATTAAGTGATGACATTAGAAAATATTTAAAAGACTTTCCTGATTATGGCCATAAAATAACTATAGCCAATCTAATATACCACACATCAGGATTACGAGATTATACACTACTTCATTATTTACAGGGGCATGACGATGATTATTTGTATAGTGAATCAAATTTATACAAGCTTATTAAACAGCAAACAGAATTAGAGTTTAAACCAGGAACGAATTTTAATTATAGTAATACAGGTTATTATTTACTATCTAGAGTTGTTAAGAATGTTACAGGCAAGACATTAAGAGAGTTTGCTCAAGAAAATTTGTTTCTTCCTCTAGAAATGAAAAACACATTCTTTTTGGATAACCATAAAGAAGTCATTACAAACAGAGCTTTTGGTTATAATAAATCAAAAGACGGGTTCGAGATTTTGATGTCACAGAATGATATTGTAGGAGATGGTGGAGTCATAACAACTTTGGATGATTTATATAAATGGGATCAACATTTTTATTCCAATAAATTTAAACTGCCAACATATAACAAACTAATGATAACACCTGGTAACTTACTAGATGGAACTAGTACATCTTATGCAGGAGGATTGTACATCCGGACATATAAAGGTTTGCAACTTCAAACACATTCTGGATATTATGGTGGCTATAAATCTATAATTATGAGATTCCCTGAGCAAAAGACGAGCATTATTTTATTTACAAATAATTCTAGTATTTCTCCTGTAAGAATGGGACAAAAAATTGTGAATATAGTTTTAAAAGATGTCTTAAAAGAATCACAGAATAAAAGTAGAAAGTCACGACCAGGGGGAACATTTGTACCAGTTGAAGTGGGTTCAATGACGAAGTCTATGTTAGGCAAGTTTTATTGTGAAGAAATAAACACCGTATACGAATTTATAAACAAAGGAGATAAATTGTTTGTAAATATTAATGGTTTGAAACAATACCCTGTAAGTCAATTGAATAACGAGTATTATATAGATGGCCTATTCAAAATTGTTATTTTGAACCCAGAAAAAACCAAAGACGTATTGAAATTTAAGTTGAACTATGAATTAACAACAGGGTTTCTGTTTGAAAAACGTTTGAATTAATAAAATAACTAATAATAGATTTTAGTATTAACTATGAATAGATATACAAAGAGCTTATTGATATTAACACTTTTAGTACGCCAATTAATTTATGCACAACCATCAGACAATAATGTATTTAATGGAGTTGATTTTGTAGTAAACAAATTAAAAACACATGATATCATTGCTATTGGTGAAACTCATGATAAAGTTCAGGTAACCGATTTTTATATCGACCTTCTAAATAATAAATCGTTTCAAGAATTGATAGATGTTATTGTAATTGAAATGGGAAATCATCTATTTCAAGACGTTTTGGATGATTATATTAAAGGCGAAAAAGTAGATAAACAAAAGTTATATAAGCTATGGAGAGATCATACAAGTTGTATGCTAAATAATAGCGATAATACTGGACTCATTAGACTTCTCAAAAAAGTTAGAGATATAAATCAAAATTTAGAGAAAAAAATCAG
>JAKSCQ010000076.1 GCA_022360555.1 Pseudomonadales bacterium | reverse complement strand
TGTCCAGGTCTCCATGATGAGGCGCTCCCGGTCTGAGACTTCGTGAGCGCGTTTCAGCAGGATTTTCCGGTCTCCCTTGAGGGTTCGGCTTTGGGAGGGCTTCAGCTCCTTTCTGAGGCCCTTACGCACCTTCTCCAGCGCATCGTTGGCCATGCGCACCACATGGAACTTATCGACCACGATGCGGGCCTGTGGCAGCACGGCCTTGACCGCTGCCCGGTAGGGATTCCACATGTCCATGCTGACGATCTCAACCTTCTGCCGGTCTTTCATCTTCATCAGGTAGTTGGTCACCACGTCCTGACGGCGGGTAGCCAGCAGGTCGAGCAGGGTTCGCTCCTCGATGTTTGTCAGGATGCAGCGGTAGCGTTTGTTCAGGTACAGCTCGTCGATGCCCAGAATGCGGGGCGTCTCAAAGCGGTGCCAGCGCCCAAGGAACTCGGTTCGGGCGCTGAAGATGTCGCGTACCGTTTTCTCGTCCAGGCCGGTCTGGGCTGCCACGAAGGTGTAGGGGTGGTTGAAGGATTCCTTCTCTATGTACTCATGCAGCCGCAGCGTCATGCGGAAGCTGTCCGCCATCTCCGGTAGCCGGGGCCTGAAAGTGGTCTTGCAGGCCCGGCAGGTATAACGGCGGCGGATCACCCAAAGGGTGACGCGTTTTCCGTGGATAGGGAGATCACGGTACGCGACGTCGCGCTTTCCGAATCTGGCAAGCTCTCCCTCTACATCGCACTCCTCACAAGCTATAGGGTGAGGAGCTTCTAAATGGAAATGGAGATCGTGCTCTTCTACCTTGGTCCCCTGAATTTGGTATTTCGGAAGATGGAGAATATTCGCGGGCTCGCAGGCCACATAGCCTCCTTACTTTGTCCAGATTTTCGAAGTGTCAGAGAGCGTGCCTGCCTATTCTACAGAGCTAAGAACTGTAGCCGGATAAGTTAACAACAAAATGGCTAGCGTCCCCATTGCTGTTGCCATGGCCGCGATCAAAAAGATCTGTGAGAGACCGGCCAGCGTGAGAACATAGCTCCCAAGCACTGCGCCAAGACCAATCGCGCCATTGAAGATTGCCACATAGATTGCAGAGGCCGGCAGCGCGTCAGCGCCCGCTTCCTTGAGAATCCAAGTTTGGAATCCCACCAGAACAGCGGCAATTGCACCACCCCAAAGGATCAGCAATAGCGTCGTGCCCAGCAGCCCGAGCCCGCCTGCCAATGCGGATAGCAGCCACAACGCCACTGAAGCGAGACATAGTGCGACCAGGAGTGAGGTGGTCCCCGAAATCAGGACCAGGCGTTAAGCTCTGATCATGACGATTGGAGACGATAATCATGAGCAGGAAACGCAAGCAGTACAGCAGTGACTTCAAGGCCAAGGTGGCTCTCGCAGCCCTCAAGGGCGATCAGACAACGTCGGAGATCGCCGCCCGCTTCGAGATCCACCCCACCATGGTCAGCCAGTGGAAGCGTGAACTCCTGGACAACGCCACGGGCGTCTTCGAAGGCAAGGATGGTAAAGCCGCCCAGAAGAGCCAGGAGGAGATCGACACGCTTTACCGCGAGATCGGCAAGCTGACGGTGGAACGCGATTTTTTGTCGCGCAGGCTCGATCGTTGAGCCGGGCTCAGCGCTTGGCCTTGATCGAGCCGCCATCCTCCGACAATCCCAGCCTGCGCCGGCAGTGCCAATTGCTCGGTATCAGTCGCTCATCGCTATACTACCAGCGCCGTGAGTTACTCGCCGAGGACCTGATGCTAATGAGGCTGATCGACGAGGAGCATCTGCGGACGCCGGTCTACGGCTCCCGGCGGATGACGACCCATCTCAACCGCTTGGGGCACACGGTGAACCGCAAGCGGATCCGTCGCCTGATGCGGCAGATGGGGCTGCACGCGGTGTACCCGAAGCCGCGCACCAGCCAGTCTGGCGTGGGGCATCGGGTCTATCCTTACCTGCTCAGGGATCGCGTCATCGATCGTCCCAACCAAGTCTGGGCCACTGATGTGACGTATATCCCAATGGCGCGAGGGTTCATGTACCTGGTGGCCATCATGGACTGGCACAGTCGCCGTGTGCTGGCCTGGCGGGTATCGAACACCCTGGATACGGACTTCTGCATTGACGCACTGGAGGAGGCCCTGGAGCGCTATGGGCCGCCGAGCATCTTCAATAGCGATCAGGGCTGCCAATTCACCAGCCAGGCGTTCACCGAGGTACTGAAGGCCCATGGCGTCCGGATCAGCATGGATGGAAAAGGCTGCTACCGGGACAACATCTTCGTCGAACGGCTCTGGCGTAGCGTGAAGTACGAGTGCGTCTATCTGAAGGCCTTCGAAGATGGTGCCCACCTACGCCGGGAGCTGAGGAAGTACTTCACTTGGTACAACCGTCAGCGGCCCCATCAAGGGCTGGACGATGCGACACCCGATGAGGTGTACTTCGCTCAACCACTGACCCAGGCGGCCTGACGCCTGATGATGGTCCGGTCAGAGCTTAAATCGTCTGTCAGGTGGTCCAACGGATGGGGTCCACTTCACGTTCCACTTTGGCTGAGCTCCATGTATTTCACAGAGCCCTTCGGAAAATCCTTGCGAACCAAAAGCACTTCATCAACCTGTCACGTCAGTGACACGACGGTGTCATCCCTCAGCTTTACCGTTCAATTGTAACTCGCAATACGGCGAGCTTATTTATTGCAAAAGGTGATCCTGTGGCCCCAACTCAATCAACCAATGTGATGCTTCGAGTCGAGAGTATGGGCGTAACCTACCCGGGAAACGTCCTCGCGCTCAAACCCACCAACGTTCACTTTCACAAGGGCGAATTCACCGTGCTACTGGGACTTTCAGGCGCGGGT
>JAKSCQ010000077.1 GCA_022360555.1 Pseudomonadales bacterium | reverse complement strand
TATTGGCTGTTGGGGCCTGGAGGGTCTGGGTTCAGAGTTGCAAATACTCGCTTCTCACTTCACTGAGTGAGAACCGCGAAGGTGGATTTGCCGAGCTGGATGCTGATGTGCCCATGGCATTTGTCGCAGGGTTGCTGTCACCGAAGGCCTTTATTACCCAAGGGCTCTCTTCATCTATTTCGGAGCAGGAACGGCTCATCATCAGCCTCCACGAGCAAGCCCATATTGCTCGCCATGACCCGCTATGGAAGAGCCTGTTTACCTTGTTGGTGGGGGCTTACCCTTCACCTGTGCGTCGCTTTCTGCAGGCGGAGCTTGAGCTGGTGCAAGAGCAACGAGCGGACCAATGGGTGTTGAGCCGCTATCCGAATCCCTCTGCGATTGCCCAGTCGTTATTGAATGTAGAAAAGCTGGCGGCCCGCTTTCGGCAGCAGCAACCGTGTCGGGCGAGCTGTCATTTTGCTGCCCATGCGGTTCAGCGGCGGATCATGCATTTGCTGGGCCCGGTCGATCACCGCAGTCTGTCTGTGGTGCTGGTCGGTGTTGTGGTGGTAGTTGCGGCACTGTGCAGTGCCGCCAGCGTGGATCTTGTGCACCATTTTCTGGAAACCTTGTTTCTTCATTAAGAGTGTTCTGATGAGTCGAGTTTTTGTTGTTTTTACGATCAAAAAACCGATTGCCAATCGGTTATTGGTGCCGTTGATGGTGTTGGGAGTGCTGTCTTTCGCGCCGCCACTGGTGGCTGCGGAAGCTGAGCTAACGTTCTCTCAGGCAATAGAGCGAAGCCTGGCGCAGCATCCCCAGATCAAGGCACAGGCCTACCGGACTCAGTCCGCGCAGGCACAAGTTCGCCAGGCAGAGGTTCGTCGCGGAACAGAGATTCAGCTGGAGGTTGAGGACGTGTTGGGGAGTGGCATCTATGAAGGTGCCGATAGTGCCCAGGCCACGCTCAGCCTGAGCTGGGCTCTGGAGGGGAAGCAGGTCGAGAGCCGGGTCGATGTGGCAGTAGGAAAGCAGTCTGTCGCAGCCATTGAACAAGATTTGCTGCGTTACGACGTGGCGGCCCGAACGGCCCAGGCTTTTCTGACTGCGCTGGCCTATCAAGAGCGTTTGGCGCTGGCAAAACTGGCCAGCGATAACGCTTCATCATCATTGGATGAGCTTCGCCGCCGCAGTCGCGCTGGGCGTGCTTCGCGGGTGGATGTGTTGCGTGCTGAGGTGGAGCTGGAGCGTCGCAAGCTGGATGTGGAAGATCTGGATCACGAGCTGCTTGTGGCTCGGCAGCATCTGGCGGCCCAGTGGGGAGAAGCCAATGACGTCGACTTTGCTCTGTTGGGAGAGCTGCAAACCAGTCAGCAGCTGGTGTCTTTGGAAGACCTTGAGAAGCAATTGCAAGAGAGCCCACGGGTGACTCGATTTCTCAGCCAGGCACGGGTGAATGAGTCAGAAATGGCCATGGCCAAAGCGGATGCCCTGTCTCGCTGGCGCTTTTCTGCGGGGGTGCGGCGCTATGAAGCCACCGATGATTTTGGCGTGGTAGCCGGTGTCGCGATCCCTCTGGGTAATCAGCGCCGTAATCAGGCGCGGGTCAGCGAGTTGGAGGCTGAGCAAGCGTTGAATGAAGCCATGGCGATTTCCGAGGAAAGTCGCCTGCAGGCCCGTTTGTTCGAGCTCTACCAGGCCTTGCAGCATAGCCGCCACCAGGCTGGCGCACTGCGTGAAGAAATGATCCCGCGTTTGCAGCAAGCCGTTGGGGCAGCCAATGAGGCATATTCGCTGGGTCGCTTCAGCTATCTGGAGTGGATCTCCGTCAAGCAGGAGCTGCTTGATGCCCGGCTGGCACTGATCAACACGCAGCTGGCCTCTCACGTCAATCTTACCGAAATTGAGCGCCTCACCGGCCTGGCTATCTCTGCACAGACCTTCTCTGCAGACAGTAAGGAGCAGAAGTAATGAATGTTTTTCGTAAACCCATCGGCTTGCTGGTGACGGTATGGATGTTGTTGGTTTTTCCGCTGGTGACACTGGCAGCGGGGGCCGCAGAAGAGCAGGACGCGGAGCCGGAGAAGGGGCCGCATCGAGGACTGATGCTGCGCGACGGTGATTTTGCTGTGGAACTGGCCATTTTTGAAACCGGGGTGCCGCCGGAGTATCGCGCCTGGATCAGCGATGACGGTGAGCCCGTCGATCCAGAGGAAGTGAATTTGCAGGTGGTGCTGACGCGGCTCGGCAATGTGCGCGACGAGATCGGTTTTGCCCCGCAAGCGGACTTTCTGCGTGGCGACATGGAAATCTATGAGCCTCACTCCTTTGTGGTTTCGGTATCGGCCGAGTATCAGGGGCAGAAGCACGAGTGGCAGTACGACAGTTTCGAAGGGCGTACCGCCATTGAGCAGGCGGTGGCCGATGCCATGGGAGTGGTGACTGAAGTAGCAGGTCCTGCGACCCTGCATGAAACCGTGACGGCCTACGGCTCTCTGGTCCTGCCACCTGCCGGCCGGCGCGCCGTTCGCGCCCGCTTTGACGGCGAAATCGTGCGCGTGCACAAGGCGTTGGGCGATACGGTTGCCCGTGGCGATGTGTTGTTCACCATTGAGAGCAACGAAAGCCTGCGCACCTATGCGTTGCGGTCGCCCATGTCTGGCGTGATCGCCTCGCTTGACGGTGGTGCTGGCGAGCCCACCGGGGACAGAACGCTGGCCAGCATTATTGATGTGTCAAAAACCGAGGCTGAACTGTCGGTGTTTGCCATGGATCGGGCACGGGTCAAGCCGGGTGCTGATGTGCAGCTGGTGCTGGCCGATGGCTCCGGTACGGTCACGGGGAAGGTGACGTTCCTGGCACCGCAGGTGGCTGCCGGTCAGGCACAGACGGTGCGCGTCTCGCTGGCGTCGCTGCCGGAGAGCTGGCTGCCGGGCCAGTTTGTCACTGGCCAGATTGAAGTGGCGCAACATCCTGTCGAGCTGGCCGTGAAGAAAACCGGGCTGCAGGGGTTCCGTGATTTTACCGTGGTGTTCGCCAAGGTGGGCGAGCAGTACGAAGTGCGCATGCTGGAACTGGGCCGTG
>JAKSCQ010000233.1 GCA_022360555.1 Pseudomonadales bacterium | reverse complement strand
ATAACCATGCAACGCATGATGCAAACCCTGCAGCAGGCCCCTGCCCTGCTGCTTTCCCTGCTCGTCGCCCTGGTTCTGGCCGGGTGTAACGAAACCGGCACCAGCTCCCTGGGGGGTGGCGAAGACGACCATGACCACGACCATGACCACGACCATGCCCACGGCGACCACCCCGGCCGCCTGGTCATCGCCTCCCGCGATGGCGCCGGCGATCAGCTCTATGTCTACGACCTGGAAGAGCAGGCCCTGCTACCCGGCACCCTGTCCCTGAACAATGCCCCCAGTGCCCTCTACACCAGCCCCGGCAAACGCTTCGTACTGGCCCCCCAGCGCGATGCCAACCAGGTGCAGGTTGTGGACGGCGGGCTCTACCAGCACGACGACCATGTGGACGAGGTGGCGCCATCACTGGTCGGCACCCTGAGCGGCCCGGCCCCCACCCACTACCGGGTGCATGGTGAACAGGCCGCCCTCTTCTACGACGGCGATGCCGGCAGCGCCATCATGGCCAGGGTAGAGCTTCTCACCGACGAGTCCCTGGAAAGCGCCGGCAGCGAGGCCAGCCAGACCCTGGCCAGCGCCCACCACGGTGTCGCCGAACCCCGTGGCGACGTCCTGCTGGCCACCTACCGCACCGCCGCCAGCGGCCTGCCGGAGAAGGTGGACATCTATCACCAGCACGGCGACCACTACCACCAGGAAGGCACCGTCAGCCTGGATTGCCCGGGCCTGCACGGCGCCGGCTCCAACGAAGAGTATTCCGTGTTTGGTTGCAGCGATGGCATCCTCATCGTTCACCAGGACGGCGAAACCTTCACGGCCCAACACGTGGACAATGCCACCCTGGGGCTGGGGGATGGCGAGCGAGTCGGCAGTTTCGACAGCCACCACGAACTGCCCCACTTCGTGGCCTACGCCGGCGACCGCATCCTGATCATCCATCCCGATGAGGGTGATGCAGAAGAACTGAACTGGAAGGAAGGCGCCGCCGTCACCCTGGATGCCCACAGCCTGGACCCGCACGGCGAGCACCTGGTGCTGTTGGATGATGCCGGCGACCTGCGCATCTTCGACACCGCCGACTGGAGCGAGCACGCCCACCTGGAAAGCGCCATCGACCCGGAAAGCGCCGCCCCGCCGGCCAGCGGCCACGGCAGCCGTGTCGCCATGACCGTGGCCGGTGAACCGGCCCATGCCTTCCTGTCCGATGCCGGCAACCAGTCCATCGTGGTGGTGCACCTGGAAGAAGGCAATGTGGAAACACCGCTGGCACTGACCTTCCCCCCGGGCAAACTCGCCTGGGCCGGCCTGGACGCCGGCCATGACGAGCACGCACATGAAGACGGCGAGGAAGACCACGAGCACGACCATGACCATGGCCACGAGCACTAATCGCTAGCACTCCCTCCCCTGTCCCTCTCCTTCCCGGAGAGGGACAACCCAGCTCTCATCCCGCCACACCCCCGGTCGCCGTCACGCCCGCTTTTCACTACAATCCGCTTCATAACAACCGTCGTTACTACAGACCATGCGGGAGAAATCATGAAAAGAATGCTGTTCGCTGCCACCCTGGCCCTGCCCCTCTTCGCCCAGGCAGGCGGTTTTGCCGGGCTGGATTACATCAGCAGCAAGATCGAACCGGACAACACCAACGCGTCCGCCAAACCCGAAGCCCTGCAATTCAAATTCGGCTCCTGGATCAACAAGGATGAAACCCTGGGCGGCGAACTGCGCCTGGGCCTGGGCATGGGTGACGACGAACTCACCAACGGCGTGGACGTGGAAATCGACCGCTACTACGGCGCCTACTTCCGTGGCCAGTTCCCCAACACCCTGCCGGTACGCCCCTACGGCCTGCTCGGCCTGACCTACATGGAAACCACCGCGGAAAACCGCTTCGGCGGCTCCGACGGGGAAAACTACAAGGACCTGTCACTGGGCCTGGGCGTGGACATCACCCTCACCCAGCAAATGTTCGTCAGCGTGGAATACATGCGCGTCGTGGACCGCAGCGGCGACGAGGTCACCAACCTGGGCCTGGGCATCAACGGCCGCTTCTGAGCCTGACCCGGCACCCTAAAAAAAACCGCGCAAAAGCGCGGTTTTTTTAGGGCTCATCGCCGACCAGAGTCAACACTCGTCATACCGGGCTTGCCCCGGTATCTCCCACCGTTGGCAGAGCATCCCAAAGATTAGCGACGACACCAGAAGGAGACGACAAGACACAAGCGCCACACAAAACGTCGAGGAGCCGACCTCGGCCCCGGATCAAAGCCGGGATAGGGTTAGTTGATTCAGAGCTGTCCCGGACAGGAGTGAGCGCAGCGAATCTGTTGCGCGCCCATCAAACGCCCTCAACGATACCGCCGCTCCATGGCCAGCCCATCCTCAATCGGCCTCACCTCAATAGTCCCCAGCCGCGCCGACGGCCATTGCGACGCCAATCGCAACGCCTGATCAAAATCCGCTGCCTCAAGCAGAAAGTAACCGCCAATCTGCTCCTTGGTTTCCGCAAAGGGACCGTCCGTCACCACCAGTTCACCGCTACGCACCTGCACCGTGGATGCCGTACGGGCACTCTGCAGCGGCCGGGTATCTACCAAGTATCCCTGCGACCGCAGACTGTCCACATAGTCCAGCGTTTCCTGACGCAGCGCCTGCCACTCTTCCTGACTGAGCGCGTTGAGCACCTGCTCGGATTCGTAAGCAAGACAGAGATATTTCATGGCATCCTCCTTTCCATCCCGCTTTCCATCCCACCTTCCAAGTCAATTCTGCGTGGAGGTCGTGGAGGAAACATTACTCCCCACGAAGCTCTCTTTGCACCTTCTTCGGCAGGCTCGAAAACGCCTTCTCCCAGGACCACTGAATCAGCTCCTTCAGATAGTCCTCCGGCACCGACGGCACCTTGACCACCGTGACCCAGTGAAAGCGGTGCATATAACGCGCCGGCTTGATACCGGGCTGATCGGTCAACTCCAGAAACCGCGACGGCGTAACCCGGAAACTGAAGCGCCATTGCTCCGGCTTACTGGTCTTGAAATAGGCAAACTTCTTGCCGCCGACCTTGTAGCTGAGGATATTGGCAGGCGGACCACTGAGGCTTTCCTCTGCCCCGGGAAAAGACAGACAAAACGCCTTGGTTTGCTCCACATCCATGCAACACCTCCTCAGGCAAGCGGCTACGGCCCCCAATAGTCAAAACGGAACACCACCCCCTCGGGAATCTCGAACTTCAGCGCCCCACCACAGGCGATCTCATGCACCCCCGGCGAAATCTCACCGGCCTCCCCGATGGCGTAGGGCCAGCGCTCCCCATCCACCAGAATCGGGCCACAACCACCGCCATTATCGTCCACGACCGTCAGATAGGTTTTGCCATCAGCGGATGGAGTAACCGAACCGCGCAGGTGGGAGTTTTCGTTGCTGCAGGCAGTCAGGAGAAAAAACAAGCCCGCGAGCAATAAGCAAGGCGTCCCTAGCCTTGGGCTGCCGAATGGAGACTGGCTCATAGCTCACATCCCAGATGATCAGAACGGTAACAGGCCTGTCTTTCATGACTTATACCAATACACACCGGCATCACAATATCCTGAGCCTACCAAACCTCTATATTTGCAGGAGGCAAGAAAGCTGGCGGCTAATCCTGAGCCGAAAATGCCTCGTGGTACGCAACTTCACCCTGCGGAAAACCATCACCAAACGAGAGTGCCTGAAAATATTCCGCTGGAACCCCATAGAAAAATAATCCATCGACAACCTTGAAACCAAAGCGCCCATAGTAACCTGGATCTCCGAGCACCACGCAGCCCGCAGCCCCCTTTCCCCTGAGGTCGGCAAGGGCATTCTCCATGAGTTTCGCCCCAACCCCCTTACCCTGATACTCTGGCAGCACCGAGATCGGCCCAAGTCCAAACCAGTTGATTGAGCCATCGGAAACGCTCACCGGAGAAATGGCTACATGACCAATAACTTCTCCATCTGATTCGGCAACTTTGGACAGAAACAACGCACCAGCCTGGCGAAGGGCTTTCACAATAAACTGCTCAGTATGATCCGTATGAGGAGCATCCCGAAAAGCCAGTACGGTAACCCGGTGGATGGCTTCGATATCCCCCTTACTCTCATCGCGAATCTTAATGCCCATTTTTTGACTCCCTGAAGGGATGACGCACCCAGCAGGCACGGTTTTGTAGTGGAGGCGTAGGCGGAACGAAAAAGCCGTCGCTTTGCCTGGCCTTGTTAAATTTTTTAGCGCTCAATGGTAATACCAGGTTTCTCCGTTTTTAGCTTAAATATTGCACCTTCAGAGATATTGGTACAAAAGGACAAGTCTATATAGGACAAAAATTTAGCCTTTTTTAGCTGCTCAATCCCCTTATCAGTTACTCCTATTGCCCACTCAAGGTCAAGCTCCCTTAAACCAATGATTTTAGGAACATATCTTAAGGCTTGGTCGGTAATCGCGGAGTTGTTCCCGTCGGTTTTTATGCACGATATCTCCTGCCCAACAAGCTTGGCAAAATCTTCATCTTTGGCATTCTTTAGGTATATCTCGTTCATTTTTCGTGAAATTTAACAGCGCATTCAGTCGAACGATTCGACTTAACTCAGTTCGTAATCGTGCCGGTACGGTCGTGCGCTTTAGCCGTGGACTCCCCTGCTCAAATTCACTTTATATCAATCGGTTAGCCTTTTCTGTAAGCCATATCTCACAAGCCGGGAGGGCGGGTATGTTGAGCACGGGGGGGATTTAGCGGGGTGGTGCCTGTGGATTGGGTGTTCGCCTTGCGAGCAAGGCTCCAACGGTGAGGGGCGGTGTTGGTCGGGCTTGGGTATTGTAGGATTGGGTTTCGCGGTCGGACGACCGCTCCCACGGGATGGAGAGGTGGGGGATTTATATAAAAAAGCCCGGGCGGCTTTTGGCGGCCCGGGCCTGGTGGTGGCGGGTTAGCGCCGCTCTCCCTTAACGGTCTTCATAACGTTGGTGCTTGAAGAAGATGCCGGTGTCACCGAATTGGGACAGGGTGAACGCCGAGTCGGTCACTAGTTCGCCAATTTTCACGGCGCTGTTGCGGCGTTCCCGGGCATAGCGCTGGGTGACCCAGGGCCAGATGGAGGTTCTGATGGATTTGCTGGTGCCGTAGACATCATAAACCTTGGTGCCAGCCGGGATGGTGGTCAGGTCGTCGCGGAAGTCGTGGGGGGCGGTGCTGATGGCGTTTCTCAGGTCCGCGTTGGGCACGAAGTAAACCTGCGACGGGGTTTTCGGGTGACTCACGGTGGAGCCATCCTGGTTCACTTTCGCCATGTCGCTCATGACCACCAGGGTCGGTTTGCTGGAGACCAGCGAGAACAGGGTGGTGGTGCCCAGGGTTTCGTTCACTTCCGGCTGGACGTAGTTGGACATTTCGTTAGCGAAGATATTGTGGTTGTCGCCCTGCCCGCTGAGGGTATAGAGCGCAGAGACGTTTTCTGAGCGCTTGCCATCCACGAACAGTTTAAGGGCCAGGCCGGGGGCGAAGCCACGGTCGGACGGATCGCCGGTGACGGACAGGCGCAGCAGGCCGTGGTCCGCGCCCTGGAACAGGCCGGTGAAGTCATGGCCACTGCTGGGCACGAATTTCACCTTGGCCAGGGCACCACGGGGGTGGATGGGTTTGCTGTAGCCCGGCGGGGTCACGTCGGTAACGTCCTGGACCTTCTTCCACAGGATGGAGTTGATCAGGCCGCCGATGTCGATGGGCTCGATGGCCGGGACTTCGCCATCTTCATAGCTGGTGCGCAGGGCGCCGTTAACCCACAGGTGGTCCTGCTTGGCCTGGGCGTCCCAGCCCTGATAATCCTCGGGCATGTTCAGGCCCCAGGGTTTGAAAGCGTTGTCCATACCCACCAGGCTGGTAGCCAGTGCCGGGAAGTGGCGACGGATCACGTCCACCATGGTGTTGTCTTCCACCCAGTCGATACCGGCGGCGGTGTAGACCTCGTCGGTGTAGTCGGTGGTGAAGAAGCGGTCGGTCATCAGACGGCGTGACGCATTGAGGATGAAGATCTGGAAGGAGGTTTCGCCGAACCCGAAACCTTCCGGGCGGGTTTCCTCGGCAAGCTGACCTACCAAGGTATCAATCATTTCAATGTCGTTGTTGTAGAGCGATTTCAGGTCCGCCAGCAACTGGGGATCGCTGGTCAGGTCCTCGAATTTCGTGATCGGTTTGAGGCCGATCTGGCGACGGAATTCGTTGTAGCGCGGCACACCCCGTTCACGGTCCCGCAGCACGTCGATGGCGGCCATGTCGATGTCGCCGATTAGCGGCATGGACAGGTTGCGCAGGAAGTCCGGGTAGTTGTTCAGGGTCAGCGCCCCCGGGTGGGTGATGCCAAAGGAATACCACAGACGGTCCTGGCCCACATCACTTAACAGATCTTCCGCATCGCCGTTACGGGTGTCTTCAATGGGGATTTCCTGATCGACGACATTGGAACCAATGTCATAGACCTTGATTTCATCACGCAGCAACGGGTGCATGCGGTACACGGAGACGAATTCTTCGGTGAGGGTGTAGGGCACACCATAGTTATTGGGCGTGCGCGAGCCCACCAGACCGGCCAGGGCATGTTCCAGGGAACCGGTGGGGTTGTCACCCAGGTTGTTGTCGATCCCGACCAGGTCAAACAGGCTGCCAAGCTGGCCGATATTGTTGTTGAGCATGTCCAGGTCTTCCTGGAACTTGTCGCGGGTGTCGCGATCGCCACCCAGGCCCCACCAGTTGGCGTACATGGCGCGCTCCAACACCGGATTGGCGAGGATCGCCGGAGTCCACTCCACGGTGTGGATTTTGGCCATGAGGGCGGAGTTGATCAGCCGTGCCTTGTCGTACAGCCACTGGTCGGACTTGCCCGGGTTGTTGGCCTTGAGCATGTCGGCAATGGCGTTGTGCTCCAGGGTGAACAGGTGGTGCATCATGCTCAGCCCCACCCACCAGTTTTCGTTGAAACCGGTGACCGGCTTGCCGCTGAAGAATTCCCTGGGCAGGCGGCCGTTGCTGTCCACTTTCAGTTTGCCGTCCACGAAGGCGCGGACTTCGTCATTGGTGGCCTTGTCGCTGCCGTAAAGCTGCGAGCCGTCCCACCAGTGGGTGTTGATGTTTTCGTAGGTGATGGTGGTTTCGTCGCCATTCACATCCGGGTCCGGGCGGGTGCGCTGGACGGACATGGTGCCGGAACCCAGCACATCCCCTGGCGGCAGCGGGAACTCAATGGGGTTGGCATCGCTACGCGGGCCGTGGTCGAACCAGTCGTGCACCATGAACTGGATCCAGCTTGTGGCGATGAAGTTCAGGGTGGTGGCTGGCTTGAAGTCACCGCCACGGGACATGATCAGGTTACTGACTTCCCGGGGGTTGGGGGTCAGCAGGGTGTCGTTGACGGTTTCCGCATGGGCCACATTCGGGTCCACGTTGCGGCCGAAGTTCACGTTGGCGGAACCTTCCGCCGGGTTTTCCAGGATGTTACAGGTACCGTCTTCGGTACGGGCGGTGTGGCTGCGTTCGTCACAGACGATGCCGGCGTTTTTGTCATCCCAGCTTTCCATGTCGAACATGTTGTTGTTGAGCAGGTCTTCGCGCTGCCCGGCCAGCACCAGCAGGGCGCCCATTACGCCAAGGGTGCCGAATTTGGTCAGGGCCGGCCAGGTGACCCAGGGGGACATAGCCATGGTGTGCCTCCGTCGTTTGTTCTTGTTGGGGTGTCTGATGACAACGACGGGACTCTAGCAACGGGGGCAACCCCTCCACCCCCTCCCCCGGGAGGGGGTGGGTGGAATTCGCGAACCGGGTCATGGTTTGAAGAGTCGTTGAAAGTTCAAACGCGGGCGAGGCCCTGAAACTGGCCAGGTAGTCCCCGCAATGCTGTTCACTTTAGGTTGGGGTTAGGTTTAAGCCCCTCTCCCCCTTGCGGGAGAGGGGACCTGTCTGAAAGGATTGAGTTAAACGCCCACCGCTTAAGTGAACAGCATTGCAGGTAGCACCCGCGCTGTTGAACTTTAAACTCATCTCGGCCCCGCGCGCAGGACCGCTTCGGTGCGGTTGGCAACACCCAGCTTGCTGTAGATGTTTTTCAGGTGCCACTTGGTGGTGGTGACGGAGGTGCCGGTATGTTCGCTGATGCGGGCATTGCTCAGGCCGCTTTGCAGGAGCTCGAAGATTTCGAATTCCCGAGGCGTGAGCACCGAGGCCGGGTCCACGTCCAGCGGGGCCTGCTGCGGCGCATCGGCGAAGATGGCGGGAAACAGGTCGGTGTAGAAATCCGGCAGCTGCAGCGCGCCTTCGCTCCACCGGGATTGCATCAGGGTGCTGAGCCCCGGGGCTTCGTCGAATACGCCGCGATTGATGTTGAGCAGGCCGTAGCGAGTAATCAGAGTGTCGATCATGCGTACCTGTTCGTTTTTGGAAACGCGCCGACTCTGCAACACCAGCAGGTTGGCTTCCATGATGGAGCCGCGCGTGCGAATACCGGCTCCGTTGACCACTTGCCGAAGCAGTGTCAGCGCGGCCTCGGCATCCTCGCTGCGGCCCACGGCAATCAGCCAGTACACCGCCGCCAGCCCCCGCCGCTCCCAACTTTGGCTGTAGGGCACGTCATCCAGTGGCAGGTTTTCCTCCACCCAGCCGGCCAGGGCGAAGCGTTCGGCCACCACCTCCAGCCGCGCCCAGTCCGCATTCACGAATGCCTGCCGCGCCCGCTCCAGCACCGCCATGCTGACGAAGCGTTCGTAGTTGCCCAACTGCAGAATGCTGAGCAGCTTTTCCAGCATGCGCTCGGACGGTTTGCGGTTGCCCTGCAGGTGCTGCAGGCGCGACAAGGTCAGATAGACGGTGGAAATCACTTCCGTGGCCGAGGCACTGGACACCATGGGCAGCAGGTCTTCGCAGAGTGCCCGCGCTTCTTCCAGGCGGTTCTGGTCGTAGAGCACCACCACCATGCCGGTGGCCCACAACGACCAGGTGGGACAGTCGCGCGGCGTATT